>JAEYXX010000094.1 GCA_023431055.1 Pseudomonadota bacterium | reverse complement strand
TGCGGTCATGCGTAAATATCTGACAGGTGTCTGGGCTTGCCTGAAGCTCGGCGTGCCTTTCGACTCATCCGAGCTATTCAGCGAAGAACACCTGAAAAACGCTTGATCGCTAACAGAGTATCTACAGATTGCAGGGTGGCGCTCAGCGATTCACCATCCGAGCCCGCGCCACTCGCGAACCATTGGCCTTGCCCAGCACCTCGCAGATGCGATGTCCGGCAGCGATCAGCCTGTCCATGTCCACGCCCGTCTCGATACCCAGGCCTTGCAGCAGATACAGTACATCCTCGGTGGCGACGTTGCCGGTGGCGCCCTTGGCGTAGGGGCAGCCGCCGAGGCCTGCCACCGAGCTGTCGAACACGCTGATGCCTTCGAGCAGACTGGCGTAGATATTGGCCAGGGCCTGGCCATAGGTGTCGTGGAAGTGCCCGGCCAGGCGCTCACGCGGCACGTCGTGGGCAACGACCTCGAACATCCTGCGGGTGGCGCCTGCGGTGCCGGTGCCGATGGTGTCGCCCAGCGATACCTCGTAGCAGCCCATGGCGTAAAGCTCGCGGGCGATGCTGGCGACCTGGGCCGGATCTATTTCGCCGTCGTAGGGGCAGCCGAGCACGCAGGACACATAGCCGCGCACACGCACGTTCGCGGCCTTGGCCGCCTCCATCAGTGGCACGAAACGCTGCAGGCTTTCGGCGATGGAGCAGTTGATGTTCTTCTGCGAAAAGGCCTCGCTGGCGGCGGCGAACACTGCCACTTCCTCGACCTTGGCTTCGAGTGCAGCCTCGAAGCCTTTCAGGTTCGGCGTCAGGGCGGCGTAGGTCACCCTCGGTTGACGTTGAATGCCGGCGAATACTTCGGCGCTGCCGGCCATCTGCGGCACCCACTTGGGCGAGACGAAGCTGCCCACTTCGATATAGCTCAAACCGGCTGCGCTCAGGTCATCGACCAGGCGTACCTTGTCGGCGACGCTGATCGGCTCCTTCTCGTTCTGCAGGCCATCGCGCGGGCCGACTTCTACCAGACGTACGGATTTGGGCAGGTTCATCGGGTGTCCTTGTGTTCATCCTGGGTTGCGCCGTGCGCACCGTCTGCGGCAAGGCGTGGTAGGGCGAGTTGAATCGGTGGGCTGAAGCCCACCCTACGCGACTATGTATATCCGTGGCGTAGGGTGGACATCGCTTTTCATGTCCACCGTAGTCAAGGCGAATGCGGTGGATCGGTGAAGCGTGATTCACCCTACGCTTCGAACTCCACCAGCACAGCGCCCTCGCTGACCATTTCCCCTTCACGGCAATACAGCGCCTTGACTGTGCCGGCTTCGGGGGCGCGGATGCTGTGCTCCATCTTCATCGCTTCGAGCACCACCAGCGCCGTGCCGGCTTCGACTGCCTGGCCGGGTTCGACCAGCACACGGACGATGCTGCCGTTCATTGGCGCGCTCAGGCCGCCGTGCTGGACATGGCTGGCTTCGGCGGCGGCGATGGGGTCGAAGCGGGTGAGGGCGTGCAGCTCGCCGTGCCACTGCAAGTAAAGCGTGTCGCCACGGCGAATGGCGCGCAGACGCTGGCGTGTTCCATCGATCTCGGCCAGCAGCTTTTCACCCTGTAAGCACGCCCTGTTACTTGCGCGCACCTTGCGGTTTTCACCTTGGCAGCTCAGATGCAATTCGATTTCCGCTGCGCCGCCGGAGCGCCATCCGCTGCGGGCGGCCCAGGGTGAATGCGGGTCGTCGTCGCGCTCTAGCGGCGTCTCGCTCTGCGCCCAGGCATCGGCCGCCAGTTGCCAGAAGGTATCCGGCAACTCAACGGGAGCCGGCAGCAACTGCTGCTGATGACGCGGGATAAAGCCGGTGTCCAGCTCGCAGGCGGCGAACGCTGGGTGGGCGAGGATACGGCGCAGAAAGGCCAGGTTGGTCTTCACGCCGCCGACGAGGGTGTCGTCGAGCATGGCCAGCAGACGCAAACGCGCCTGTTCACGGTTCTCGCCCCAGGCGATCAGCTTGCCCAGCATCGGGTCGTAGAAGGGCGACACGCTGTCACCCTCGGCCACGCCGCTGTCGATACGTCGCCCATCGCCGCTGCCAGCCTCGCGGTACAGCGCCAGGGTGCCGGTGGCGGGGAGAAAATCGTGATCCGGGTCTTCGGCGTACAGCCGCACCTCGATGGCGTGGCCGTTGAGCGGCACCTGCTGCTGAGTGATCGGCAGCGGCTCGCCACGGGCGACGCGAATCTGCCAGGCCACCAGGTCGAGGCCGGTGATGGCCTCGGTAACCGGGTGCTCGACTTGTAGCCGAGTATTCATTTCCATGAAGAAGAAGTCGCCACGCTCGTCGAGCAGGAATTCCACGGTGCCGGCGCCGACATAGCCGATGGCCTGCGCCGCCTTGACCGCCGCCTCGCCCATGGCGCGGCGCAGCTCGGGGCTCAGACCGGGCGCCGGCGCTTCTTCCACGACCTTCTGGTGGCGACGCTGGATGGAGCAATCGCGCTCGTTGAGGTACAGGCAGTTGCCGTGCTGGTCGGCGAACACCTGAATCTCCACATGGCGCGGCTTGAGTACGTACTTTTCCACGAGCATGCGCGAGTCGCCGAAGGCCGACTGTGCTTCGCGCTGCGCGGATTCCAGTGTCTCGGCGAGCTGCGCTTCGGATTCGGCCACCTTCATGCCCTTGCCACCGCCGCCGGCAGCAGCCTTGAGCAGCACCGGGTAGCCGATGCGCGCGGCGGCCTCGCGGAAGGTTTCATAATCCTGCGCTTGGCCGTGGTAACCGGGCACCAGCGGCACACCGGCGGCTTCCATCAGCGATTTGGCCGCCGACTTGCTGCCCATGGCCTCGATGGCCGAGGCGGGCGGGCCGAGGAAGATCAATCCGGCCTGCTCACAGGCGCGGGCGAAACCGGCGTTCTCCGAGAGAAAACCGTAGCCCGGGTGGATGGCCTGCGCGCCGCTGGCCTTGGCGGCGGCGATGATCTTGTCGATCAGCAGGTAGCTTTCGCCAGGCTTGGCGCCGCCGAGGTTTACCGCCACGTCTGCTTCACGCACATGCCGTGCATGGGCGTCGATGGCGCTGTGCACGGCGACAGTGCGAATGCCCATGGCCTTGGCCGTGCGCATCACGCGGCAGGCGATTTCGCCGCGATTGGCGACCAGCAGGGTGTCGATCATGGTCATTGCTCCTGCCAGGACGGTTGGCGTTTTTCCAGGAAGGCACGCAGGCCTTCCTGGCCCTCGGCGCTGACGCGCAGGCGGGCGATGGTATTTTCCGTGTAACGACGCAGCGCCGGGGTTAGCTCACCGCTGCCGACTTCGCGCAGCAGATCCTTGCTGGCGCGCATCGCTTGCGGGCTGTTGTGCAGCAGATTGCCGATCCAGGCCTCGACCTGAGCGTCCAGCTCGCCAATCGGGAAACACTCGGCGAGCAGGCCCAATTCGCGGGCACGCTTGCCGTCGAAGCGCTCGGCGGTGAGCGCGTAGCGCTTGGCCGCGCGTTCGCCGATGGCTTGCACGACGAAAGGGCTGATCACCGCTGGCGCCAGGCCGATGCGTACTTCCGAAAGCGAGAACAGTGCATCCTCGGCGCCGATGGCCATGTCGCAGCAACTGGCCAGACCCACCGCGCCGCCGAAGGCCGCGCCCTGGATGACGGCCAGTGTGGGGATCTTTAGGCCGTGCAGGTTGTACATCAGCTCGGCCAGCTCGCGGGCGTCATTCAAGTTGGCGTTGTAGTCGAGGGTCGCGGCGTGCTGCATCCAGGCCAGGTCGGCGCCTGCGGAAAAGTGTTTACCCCGCCCACGCAGCAGGAGAAAGCGCAGGTGCTTGTCTTCACCCACGGCGTCTAGGGCGAGGATCAGCTCGCGGATCATTTCGGCGTTGAAGGCGTTGTTCTTTTCCGGGCGGTTCAGCCACAAAGTGGCGAAGCCGCGTGGGTCTTTCTCAAGCTGTACGGTGGTGAAGTCGGTCATGAAAGCTCCTCTGGCTGCAGGCCACAGGCTTCAGGCTGCAAGCGGTCTGCCTGCGGCCTGTAGCCTGAGGCCTGCGGCCTTTACATCCTGAATACCCCGAAACGGGTTGGCTCGATGGGGGCGTTGAGGCTGGCGGACAGGGCCAGGGCCAGTACCTCGCGGGTCTGCGCCGGGTCGATCACGCCGTCGTCCCACAGCCGGGCGCTGGAGTAGTAGGCATGCGCCTGCTGCTCGTACTGCTCGACGATGGGCTGCTTGAGGCGTTGTTCCTCGTCGTCGCTGAACGGCTGGCCGGCGCGTGCGGCCTGTTCGCGCTTGACCTGCACCAGTACGCCGGCAGCCTGTTGCGCGCCCATCACGCCGATCCGCGCGTTAGGCCACATCCACAGGAAGCGCGGGTCGTAGGCGCGGCCACACATGCCGTAGTTGCCGGCGCCGAAGCTGCCGCCGATGATCACCGTGAATTTCGGCACCTGGGCGCAGGCCACGGCGGTGACCAGCTTGGCGCCGTGCTTGGCGATGCCGCCTTCCTCGTACTTCTTGCCGACCATAAAACCGGTGATGTTCTGCAGGAACAGCAACGGAATGCCGCGCTGGCATGCCAGTTCGACGAAGTGCGCGCCTTTCTGTGCGGCTTCAGCAAACAAGATGCCGTTATTCGCCAGGATCGCCACCGGATAACCATTGATGCGGGCAAAGCCGCACACCAGGGTGGTGCCGAACAGCGCCTTGAATTCATCCAGTTGCGAGTCGTCGACGATCCGCGCGATCACCTCGCGCACATCGAAGGGCTGCTTGGCGTCGGCGGGGATCACCCCGTACAGCTCCTCGGCCGGGTAGCGTGGGGCGATGGGCGCGCGGCAGTCGAGCTGGCCGAGCTTGCTCCAGTTGAGGTTGGCGATGCAGCGCCGGGCCAGGGCCAGGGCGTGTTCGTCGTCCTCGGCATAGTGGTCGGCCACGCCGCTGGTCTTGCAGTGCACGTCGGCGCCGCCCAGTTCTTCGGCGGTCACCACTTCGCCGGTGGCGGCCTTCACCAGCGGCGGGCCGGCGAGGAAGATGGTGGCCTGCTCGCGCACCATGATGGTTTCGTCACTCATGGCCGGCACATAGGCGCCACCGGCGGTGCAGGAGCCCATGACCACGGCGATCTGTGGGATGCCCAGCGCGCTCATATTGGCCTGGTTGAAGAAGATGCGGCCGAAGTGTTCGCGATCCGGGAATACCTCGTCCTGGCGCGGCAGGTTGGCGCCGCCGGAGTCCACCAGATAGATGCACGGCAGGCGGTTTTCACGGGCGATGGCCTGGGCGCGCAGGTGCTTCTTCACCGTCAGCGGGTAGTAGGAGCCGCCTTTCACCGTGGCGTCATTGGCCACGATCATGCACTCGACGCCTTCGACGCGACCGATACCGGCGATCACTCCGGCGGCGGGCACGTCCTCGCCGTAGACTTCATGGGCGGCGAGCTGGCCGATTTCGAGAAAGGGCGAGCCGGCATCGAGCAGGCGGTTGATGCGTTCGCGCGGCAGCAACTTGCCACGCGAGGTGTGACGCTCCTGCGCCTTGGCGCCGCCGCCTTGGTGAACGCGGGCGAGCAGGGCGCGCAGTTCGTCCACCTGGGCGAGCATGGCCGCCTGGTTGGCGGCGAACTCAGGGGAGCGGGTGTTGATCTGGGTGTGCAGGATGGGCATGGCGGACTCCGTCCGGGCTGCAGGCTTCAAGCCACAGGCGGCAGGCAAGGCTTGAAGCCTGTGGCCTGCCGCCTGTAGCCGCTGTTATTTCGTTTCGTTGAACAGCTCGCGGCCGATCAGCATGCGGCGGATTTCGCTGGTGCCGGCGCCGATTTCGTAGAGCTTGGCGTCGCGCAGCAGGCGCCCGGCCGGGTACTCGTTGGTGTAGCCGTTGCCGCCCAGCAACTGGATGGTGTCCAGGGCCATCTTGGTGGCCATCTCGGCGGTGTAGAGGATCACCGCAGCGGCGTCCTTGCGCGACTCCTCGCCGCGGTCGCAGGCCTTGGCCACGTTGTACAGGTAGGACTTGGAGGCGTTCATGCCGGCGTACATGTCGGCCAGCTTGCCCTGCACCAGCTGGAATTCGCCGATGGACTGCTTGAACTGCTGGCGCTCGTGCA
>JAEYXX010000092.1 GCA_023431055.1 Pseudomonadota bacterium | reverse complement strand
AGTCGGAAACTCCGAGGGCCGGTCTGGGCGCTTAGTTACCACAGGCGACACATCAACGGAACCAAGCTCGCTGACGCTGTTGGTCAGTAGGCAGGAACCGCCGTATACGGAACCGTACGTACGGTGGCGTGGGAGGACGGCGGGGGTGACCCCGCCTCCTACCCGATTCTCGGCCGAGCCTCAGAGCCCGGCCTCCTGCATCCACTTAGGCTTGGGATAACGACGGTCCGACTTGCCGGCCTTGAGGACGGCACCCGGCACCTCGTGGCCGATCAGGCCGGGCAGGGTGGCGGCGGCTTCGAGCAGGGCATCGAGGTTCACGCCCGTCTCCAGGCCCATGCGCTGGAACATGTGCACCAGGTCCTCGGTGCAGATATTGCCGCTGGCGCCCGGTGCATAGGGGCAGCCACCGAGACCGCCAAGCGAGGCGTCGAAGCGGTCGATGCCCGCGTTCAGCGCCGCCAGGGCATTGGCCAGGCCCATGCCGCGGGTGTTGTGAAAATGCGCGGTGAACACCGCTTCGGGCCAGCGCTGCAGCGACTCGCGGCAGATGCGCTCGACCTGCGCCGGGTCGGCCATGCCGGTGGTGTCGCACAGGGTCACGCCCTGCACGCCAATTTCCAGCAATCGCTCTGTCAGCTCATGCACGCGGGCCTCGGGCACCTCGCCCTCGAAGGGGCAGCCGAAGGTGGTCGACAGCGAGGCGTTGATAAATACGCCGCTGCCACGCGTCACCTCGATGATCTCGGCGAACTGCACCAGCGACTGCTTCGGCGTCATGCGCAGGTTGGCCAGGCCATGGGTGTCGCTGGCCGACATCACCAGGTTGATCTCGTCCACCTGGCACGACAGCGCGCGCTCGCAGCCGCGCACGTTGGGCACCAGCACGGTGTACTCCACGCCCGCCACCCGCTGGATGCCGCGCATCACTTCCTCGGCATCACGCAGATTGGGGATGGCCTTGGGCGAGGTGAAGGAGGTGACCTCGATCTTGGCCAGGCCGGTGTTGGACAGGCGATCGATCAGGGCGATCTTGTCTTCGGTGGGTACGAAGGAAGCTTCGATCTGGAAGCCGTCACGGGTGGCGACATCCTGAATGTAAAGGCGTTTTGTCATGAGGAAATCCTGGTGGTTATAGGGTGGATAACGCTCTTTTCATCCACCATTGCGATCATCGAGTGATTGCAGGCGTAATCTAGGTGCTCTGGTTGATGGGGCGATGGTGGACAAGCTTCGTGTTGTCCACCCTACGGGTACTCAGCAGCCCTTGTAGCCCGGATGTAATCCGGGAAATGCGTCGGCAATTCCCGGATTTCATCCGGGTTACGGACTATCCATTCCGCGTGGCTCAGATGACGCCGCGCTCGCGCAGGCCGGCGACCTGTTCGTCGCTCAGGCCAAGCCCTGCGAGAATGTCGTCGTTGTGCTCGCCCAGTTGCGGGCCACCGGTGCCGATGCGGCCCGGTGTGCGGCTGAGCTTGGGTAGTACGCCCGGTACCTTGAGCGGGCCGACGCTGGTATGCACCTGCTCGATCATCTGCCGCGCCAGGTAGTGCGGGTCCTGCACGATGTCGGCGGCGGTGTAGGGATAGCCGGCCGGCACGCGCGCGCCCTTGAGTGCTTCGATCACCTCGTCGCGGCTGCGCTGGGCAGTCCACTCGGCGATGGCGCCGTCGATCAGTTCGGCGTGCTGGCTGCGCCCGTCGTTCTGCGCCAGGCGTGGGTCGTTACCCAGGTCGTCGCGGCCAATCAGGCTCATCAGGCGCTTGTAGATGCTGTCGCCATTGCCGGCGATCAGCACGTAGCTGCCATCGTTGCACGGGTAGGAGTTGGACGGCGTGATGCCGGGCAGGGCGCTGCCGGCCGGCTCGCGGACATAGCCGAAGGCGTCGTATTCGGGGATCAGGCTTTCCATCATGGCGAATACCGACTCGTACAGCGCCACGTCGATTTCCTGGCCTTCGCCGCTACGTGCGCGCTCCTGCAGGGCCAGCAGCACGCCGATCACGCCGTACAGCGAGGACAGGGAATCGCCGATGCTGATACCGACGCGCACCGGCGCCTGGCCGGGGTAGCCGGAGAGGTGGCGCAGGCCGCCCATGGCTTCGCCGATCACGCCGAAACCGGGCAGGTCGCGGTAGGGGCCGGTCTGCCCATAGCCGGAGATGCGCAGCATGATCAGACGCGGGTTGATCGCCTTCAGCGCGTCATACCCCAGGCCCCAGCTTTCCAGCGTGCCAGGGCGGAAGTTCTCCACCAGCACGTCGGCCTCGGCCACCAGCTTGCGCACGATGTTTTGGGCTTCGGCCTGTTTCAGGTCGAGGGTCAGCGAGCGCTTGTTGCGTGACTGCACGTGCCACCAGAGCGAGGTGCCGTCCTTGATCTTGCGCCATTTGCGCAGCGGGTCGCCGACGCCCGGCGGCTCGATCTTGATCACGTCGGCGCCGAATTCGCCGAGCAGCTTGCTGGCGAAGGGACCGGCGATGAGCTGGCCCATCTCGAT
>JAEYXX010000036.1 GCA_023431055.1 Pseudomonadota bacterium | reverse complement strand
TTCGCCCGCCGTGCTGCATGCCCGCGACGCCGAGCTGCCGGTCAATCAGGCCATGGAAAATCTCATGGCCGACCTGAACGACAGCTACAACGCCAAGCAGGGCAAGGCCTGGGGTTTCTTTTATGATGAGTCCGGCGCCTACCCGTTCAGTGGCTGGCTGAAGGGCTACCTGGACAGCGGCGAGGACTTTGCCGCCTTCAGCCGTCAGGCCGTGGAGCATCTGCAGAAGCTGATGGAGGAATCCAACCTGTCCACCGGCGGTCACGTGCTGCTGTCCCACTACCAGCAGGGCATGACCGATTACCTGGCCATCGCGCTGCTGCACCACAGCGAAGGCGTGACGGTGACCGAGGCGCTGGACGTCGCCCCGGCCAAGCACCTGGACCTCGGCCAGCTGCACCTGGCGGCGCGCATCAACCTTTCCGAGTGGCAGAACAACCGTCAGTCGAAGCAGTACATCTCCTTCATCAAGGGCAAGAACGGCAAGAAAGTCTCGGATTACTTCCGCGATTTCATCGGCTGCCAGGAAGGCGTCGACGGCCCGGGCGAGACGCGCACCCTGCTAAAGGCCTTCAGCGATTTCGTGGAAAGCGAGGACCTGCCCGAAGAACAGGCCCGCGAGAAAACCAAGACCCTGGTCGGCTACGCCACCAGCCAGGCCAAGCTGGGCGAGCCAATCACCCTCGACGAGCTGTCCGGGCTGATCGACGAAGACCGTCCGCGCGCGTTCTACGAGCACATCCGCAACAAGGACTACGGCATGGCCCCGGAGTTTCCCGCGGACAAGCGCACACTGAACCAGTTCCAGCGCTTCACCGGCCGCGCCGAGGGGCTGTCGATCAGCTTCGAGGCGCACCTGCTGGGTTCGAAGATCGAGTACGACGAGGGCCGCGACATGCTGATCATTCGCCAGCTGCCGACCCAGTTGAAGGATCAGCTCAAGCGCCGTCAGGATTGAGATGAGCGCGCGCCTGGCCGATGAGCTGCTCGACGCCTGCCTGTGCCGGCCAGAGGCACCGTTGGCAGGCGATCCGGCACGCGACCTGGGCCTGGACAAGGCCGACTGCAAGGCGCGCCTGGAGCAGCTCAAGCCCTGGTTGCAGGAGCAGCAGACGCGTCTCTGGGCAAGGCGCAGCGATTCCCTGTTACTGGTGCTGCAAGGCCCGGACTGCAGCGGCAAGGATGGCGTCATCCGCCGTGTGCTCAGCGCTTGCAATCCGCAGGGGTTGGCGGTGCACAGCTTCCAGGCGCCCACGACGCCGGAACGCAGCCGGCACTTTCTCCAACGCTATCGCCAGCGCCTGCCGGCGCCGGGAATGATCGGCGTGTTCAATCGCAGCCAGTACGAAGCGCTGATCTGCGATCCGCTGGACGGACTGTGCGGCGAGGATGAGCTGCCGGCACGCCTGGCCGAGGTGCTGGCCTTCGAACGGCAACTGGCGCAGAGCGGCACCGTGGTGCTCAAGTGCTACCTGCAGATCGACAAGGCCGAGCAATACCGGCGCCTGGTCGAACGCATCGAGAAACCGTCCAAACGCTGGAAGCTCAAGACCAGCGACCTGCTCTCGCACCGCCAGTTCGACGAGCGCCAGCGGCGCTGGGCCGAACTGCTGGGCGCCAGCCACAGCAGCGCGTCGCCCTGGTACGTGATCCCAGCACACAAACGCTGGCTGCGCGACCTTGTGGTTGCCAGCCTGCTGGCCCGCGAACTGGAAAAACTCGCCCTGCAGTGGCCGGATCGGCCGGCACCCTTTACTCTGCAGCAATTGCAAGCCGCCACCACGCACATGGACGCGCCGCAATGAAGAAGATTCTGCTGATCCTCACCGCCCTGGCCCTGTGGCAGAACTGGGACAGGATCGACCGCTGGCTGAATCCGCCGCAGGCCGGCAATGGCAGCGGCGAGATCGTGCTCTACGCGACGCAATGGTGCGGCTACTGCGCCAAGACCCGCGAGCTGTTCGCCGAGGACGGCATCGCCTATCGCGAAGTGAATATCGAGACCGATGCCGCCGGCCGCGCCCGATACCAGGCGCTTGGCGGCCGCGGTGTGCCGGTGATCGACATGCGCGGGCAGGTCATCCACGGCTACGACGTGCGCGCCATCCGCGCCGCCTACTGAAAGGTGGTTTCAGCGCGCCTCAATACGGAATCCCAGCCGTGGGAAGTGCACATGCACGATGCCGGCACGCTCGTCCTCGCGACGTAGAATCAGTTCATCACGCCCGGCATGCAGCAATTCGCCCTGCACCGGGTCGACGCCATAGTCCACCGCCGCAATGCTCACTGCCTGACCGGCCGCGAAACCGTTGGGGTCGACGAAGGCTTCGTCCGGCAGCGCTGCCGGCGTTGCCTCGCGCGCCACGGCGATCGCCTGCTCGCTGCTCATCTCGCTCAACGATCCGTGGCCGAAGCCCAGCACGCGGGCGAGCCAGGCAGCGACCTCGGGATAGTCGTCGACCAGGGGCGAAGTGACTGGCGTGCCGCGCAGGAACCACAGGCAATGGGCCACGGAGAAGTCGGCATGTGATGGCTCACCGAAAAGGAAGTCACCCTGCTCGCGCTGCAGCTGGCATTGCAATGCCCCCATCAAAGCCGGCCACTGATGCTTGGCCTGTTCCAGCGGCAGTCGGGTCGCGCTGCCACCGGAAAACAGCGCACTGCGGTCGGCGGCGAAGGCCTTGGCGAACTCGGGCGGCACCTTGGCGAAACGCAGCGCCATCGACTCAGGCTGGAACACCAGTGCCACGACGTGCTGGAACAGCACCGAGTCGGCCCATTGCGAGAGCAGGCCGACGTTGAACTCCTGACCTTCGGGGAACAGTGCCGGTGTGGCTTTCTCGGCTTCCAGACGGCGAGCGATCAGCGCGGTATCGCAATAGATGTCGGCACCGATCTGCAGCACCGGAGTCTTGCGGTAGCCGCCGGTCAACGCGGTGAGGTCGGGCTTGGGCATCACCGGAGGGATCATCACCGAACGCCAGGACAGCTGCTTGAAGCCCAGCATCAGACGGGCCTTTTCGGCGAACGGAGAGGTCGGGTAATGGTGCAGGATCAGCTCGTGCATGGCGCGCTCCGCGACAGGATCGAAAGCCCCAGCTTAACCGCAGCGCCTGGTTACGCCCACCGCCTCAGGATGATACCGCGCTATCAACGGCCAGAATGAGCGCCTCTTTGGCGCGTTTGCTCAGGCGCTTGATCGCCCGCTCACGGCGCAACGCATCGCCCTTGCCGGCACAGGCTTCGACATAGGCCAGCGCCAGCGCGGGGCTGGTGTGGAAGAAACGCGCGCCCTTGCCGCTCTGATGCTGGGCGAAACGCCGCTGCGGATCATCGCTGATGCCGCAATACAGCGCGCCATTGGCCGCACGCACCAGATAGACGAACCAGGCCTTTTCAACCGCCGCATTCATCCGCGTGCAGGGAACCACTCACGCGCCGAGCGCCACAGGCACATGCCGACGAAGTAGGCCGAGGCCAGCCACCATAGCCCCAGCAGCCAGAACTGGTTGGCCGGGTACTGCAGAATCAGCAACGCGCTGGAGAGCATCCAGACGAAGGTCACCAGGATATTCAGCGGCATGAACTGGCGTACGCGGAACGGGTGCAGGAACTTCATCTTGGTCAGGGTCAGGCCGGCCAGCAGCAAGATCATGCCCAGGGTGATCCAGGGATGGACGTCGAGGATATAGAAATACAGCACCACCACATTCCAGGCCGCCGGGAAGCCGACGAAGTAGTTGTCCTTGCTCTTCATGTTCAGGTTGCAGAAGCAGAACAACGAGGACACCAGGATCAGGCCCACGGCGAACAGCGGTGTGTAATCCGGCAGGGGAATGAAGCGATAGAGGAAGATGGCGGGGATGAACACATAGGTGAGGTAGTCGATCACCAGATCGAGTGTGGAGCCATCGAAATGCGGCAGCACGCCCTTGACGTCGTAACGTCGCGCCAGCGATCCATCCAGGCCGTCCACCAGCAGCGCCAGGCCGAGCCACAGCAGGCACTGTTTGGGTTGGCCGTCGAGTACAGCCAGCAACGCCAGTAGCGCAAGGATCACGCCGCTGGCTGTGACGGCATGGACCCCCCAGGCCTTGGCCTGTTTTACGGCAACGATCAGTTCGGTCACGGCAGGTCTCGATTGGCAGTGGAGGTGCGGCACCCCATGTGCGCACTCTCATTATTGAAGGCTAAGACCGAATAGCCTACCACTGCGTTCCTTCGCCCGCCTCAGCGCGAAGCGCGGAATTGGGCGAGACCGCGTGCCGCCTGTCGACGAATGGCAGCCTGAACCGGTGGCGCCCAGCCCAATAGCAGCCCTTTGCCACCCAGCGCCTGACGCGTCCAGCGCCAGAGATCGAAGTGGTCGCGGTGCTCGACGATCAGCCCGTCGCGAAACACGAAGCGTGCGTGAATATGATTGACCACCTGACGACCGGTGGCGCTGAAACGGTAGGTAGCGACCCAGCGCGCGCTACCGGCATGGTCATCGGCATGCACCGAGTCGAATGTCAGTGAAAAGTCTTCGGCACGGCTGCAAAGCATGCGCCACATGTCCCCAGCCTCGTCGCCACGCAGGCCAATGAAAACCGGGTCGGAGAAACGCACATCCTCGGCGTAACAGGCCGCCATGGTCTCGGCATCGAGCTTCTGGAAGGCGCTGTAGAAACGCTGCAGTAGATCGGCGTTGGGGTGACTCATGATTCGCTCCTGCGTGGCTGTCGGTAATGCAGGCAGCGCCTGCGCTCCGTCGGTGAATGCAGCCTAGTCTGTGCTGCAGAGGGCAACATGGCGATTGGCTATAAAGACAACTTTGTGTCAATAATCGCCAAATCCATGCAAGAGCCATTTCCATGCTGCGCATCGCCCTGTATGTCTGCCCGCAAACCATCTGCTCCAGCCTGAGCATGGCGCAGGACGCTTTCAGCCTGGCCAATCGGCTGGCCGACACGCCCTGCTTCGAGTTGCAGCGCTTCAGCCTCGATGGTCGGCCGGTGCAGCTGGAGTTCGCCCAGATTCAGGTCGACGGCGGCCTGCAGTTGGCCGAACAGGCCGACCTGCTGATCGTCCCGGCCACCGGCAGCGCAATCCGCAAGACCCTGGAGAGCAATGCCGGCCTCCTGCCCTGGCTGGCCCGACGCAACCGGCAGCAGGTGGCGAGCCTGTGTAGCAGCGCCTTCCTGCTGGCCGCCGCCGGGCTGCTCGATGGTCGCCAGGCCACTACCCACTGGGCATTGGCCGAGGCCTTCTGTCGTCATTTTCCCCAGGTGAAACTGCGCAGCGACCTGCTGCTGACCGAAGATGGTCCGCTGTTTTGCTCCGGCGGCGCCCAGGCCGGCCTCGACCTGTGCCTGCACCTGATCGCCCGACATGCCGGCGAATGGCTGGCGCAACAGGTGGCCAGCGCCATGGTGATCGAGCGTCAGCGCGGTACGCAGACGCGCTTCGCCCCGCTACTCCCCAGCAGCGAAGACAAGACACTGGCCCCGCTATTGGCCTGGCTGCGCGAGCACCATGCCGAGGCCATCGACCTCAACCGCCTGGCACAACAGGCCCATTGTTCGGCGCGCACCCTGCTGCGCCGTTTCAAGCAGGCCACCGGGCTGACGCCAGGCGACTACTTGCAGCGCCTGCGCATCAGTGTCGCGCAACAGGCGCTGGCCGACTCGGCGCAGTCACTGGAACAGATAGCCAGCGAAGTCGGGTTCGCCGACCGCGCCACCTTTGCCAAGCGCTTCAAGCAACTATGCGGCGAAACGCCCGGTGCCTTTCGCAAACGCATGCGGCGCCACTAGGCGCCCAAGGTGTCCGATGGCTGATGCCAATCAAAACGGATTTTTGTAGGAGCTCCGCCCCGGGGCGAAGCTTTTCCTATCAGCGCCGCCCCGGTTCGCGGCGGGGCGCCGCTCCTACAAATTGTTGGCATGGCCGCCTGATCGAGTGGCCTCAGCAACAAACCAAGGAAGCCCAATGGCTGATGCCAATCAAAGCGGCTTTTCGTAGGAGCACCGCCTCGGGGCGAAGCTTTCGAATCCACGTCACCCCGATTCGCGGCGGGGCGCCGCTCCTACAAATTGGAGGCATAGCCGCCTGATCGAATGGCCTCAGCAACAAAAAAGGGAGCCCGAAGGCTCCCTGATCCATGGCGCAATGCCGGCTCAGTGCAGGATCTGACTGAGGAACAGCTTGGTGCGCTCGTTCTGCGGGTTGGTGAAGAAGGCGTTCGGCTCGGCCTCCTCGACGATCTCGCCCTTGTCCATGAAGATCACGCGGTTGGCCACGGTACGGGCAAAACCCATCTCGTGGGTCACGCAGAGCATGGTCATGCCGTCTTCGGCCAGACCAATCATGGTGTCGAGCACTTCTTTCACCATCTCCGGGTCGAGGGCCGAGGTCGGCTCGTCGAACAGCATGATCTTCGGCTTCATGCACAGCGCACGGGCGATCGCCACGCGCTGCTGCTGACCACCGGAGAGCTGCCCCGGAAACTTATTGGCCTGCTCGGGAATACGCACGCGCTCAAGGAAATGCATGGCGATTTCCTCGGCCTGACGCTTGGGCATCTTGCGTACCCACATCGGCGCCAGGGTGCAGTTCTGCAGCACGGTCAGGTGCGGGAACAGGTTGAAGTGCTGGAACACCATACCCACTTCACGGCGAATCGCTTCGATGTGCTTGAGGTCGCTGGTCAATTCGGTGCCATCGACCACGATGCGCCCCTGCTGGTGTTCTTCCAGGCGGTTGATGCAACGAATGGTGGTGGACTTGCCCGAACCGGACGGCCCGCAGAGCACGATACGCTCGCCCTGCTGCACGCTCAGGTTGATGTCCTTGAGCACATGGAACTGGCCGTACCACTTGTTCACACCCTGCAGCAGGATCATCGGCTCGGCGCTGGGTTGTTTGATTGCTTCACTCATGACTCACTCCTCTTGAGGGGCTCGATTCAGGATTTAGCGAGCTAGAGCCAGGCAAGGCGAAAACATTCGAGGGAGCGCAATGTACGGTTGTACATGAGCATCCCGAGAGTGTTTTCAACGCCGCCTGGCCGACGCGCAGCAAATACTGATCAGCTCCTAACGCTTGTGGCCGGTATCCAGTTTTCGCTCGAGATGCAGCGAATAGCGGGACATGCCGAAACAGAAAATCCAGAAGATCAGCGCGGCGAACACGTAGCCCTCGGTGGCCATGCCCAGCCACGCCGGGTCGGTGGTCGCCTGCTTGATGCTGTTGAGCAGATCGAACAGGCCGATGATGATCACCAGGCTGGTGTCCTTGAACAGGGCGATAAAGACGTTGACGATGCCCGGAATCACCAGCTTCAGCGCCTGCGGCAGGATCACCAGGCCCATCATCCGCCAGTAGCCCAGGCCCATGGCCGCAGCGGCTTCGTACTGGCCCTTGGGAATGGCCTGCAAGCCACCACGCACCACTTCGGCGATGTAGGCGGACTGGAACAGGATCACCCCGATCAGCGCACGCATCAGCTTGTCGAAATGCATGCCTTCGGGCAGGAACAGCGGCAACATCACCGAGGACATGAACAACACGGTGATCAACGGCACACCGCGCCAGAACTCGATGAAGGTGACGCAGATGACCTTGATCGCCGGCAGGTTGGAACGTCGCCCCAGTGCCAGCAGGATGCCCAGCGGCAACGCACCGGTGATGCCGACAGCAGCGATCACCAGGGTCAGCATCAGGCCGCCCCAACGGCTGGTGGAAACAACGTCCAGGCCGAATACACCACCGTGCAGCAGGGTCCAGGCGATGAACGGATAGATCGCCAGGAAAGCCAGACCGTACACCGCCTTGCGCGGCATCTGCGGCACGAACAGCGGCGCCATGCCGATGATCGCCAGCCACAGAGTGGCATCCACACGCCAGCGCAACTCGGTCGGGTAGAAGCCGTACATGAACTGACCGAAGCGCTGTTGGATGAACACCCAGCACGCGCCTTCCTTGGTGCAGTCGGCGCGAGTGCTGCCGACCCAGTTGGCATCGATGATCGCCCACTGCAGCAGCGGCGGCACGATCAACCAGATCAGGTACAGCGCAAAAACGGTCAACAGGCTGTTGAACCAGTTGGAAAACAGGTTGGCCTTGAGCCAGCCCACCACACCGACGCTCATGCGCGGTGGCGGCAGGTCCGGTTTGAATGTATGAGTCTGCATGGCTGCTCCTTACCGCTCAGTCAGCGCAATGCGCTTGTTGTACCAGTTCATCAGCAGGGAAATGCTGATGCTGATGGCGAGGTAGACGCTCATGGTGATGGCGATCACCTCGATGGCCTGGCCCGTCTGGTTGAGTACGGTGCCGGCGAACAGCGACACCATGTCCGGATAGCCGATACCGGCAGCCAGGGACGAGTTCTTCGCCAGGTTGAGGTACTGACTGGTCAGCGGCGGAATGATCACGCGCAGCGCCTGCGGGATGATCACCAGACGCAGAGTGACGCCCGGACGCAAACCCAGCGAGCGCGCTGCTTCGGTCTGACCATGACTGACCGCCATGATCCCGGAGCGCACGTTCTCGGCGATGAATGCCGCGGTGTAGATGGTCAGTGCCAGAGTCAGCGCCATCAGCTCGGGGATCATCACCCAGCCGCCACGGAAGTTGAAACCGGTCAGCTCCGGCACACTCCACACCAGCGGATTGCCCGCGACCACCGCGGTCAGGCCGGGAATTACCACGACCAGCGCCAGCGATGTCCACAGCAGCGGGAAGATCTGGCCGGTGGCTTCACGGCGTTTCTTGGCCCAGCGCCCGAGGGCGATGATGCCGACGATGGTCGCTAGCAGCACCACGGCGAACAGACCGAAACTCTCCGAAGGACTCGGCGCCGGCATGTACAGACCACGGCTGTTGAGGAAGAAGACTTCACCCACGTCCAGGCTTTGCCGAGGACCAGGCAGGGCAAGGAAGACCGCGAAATACCAGAAGAGGATCTGCAGCAACGGCGGAATGTTGCGGAAGATCTCGATGTAAACGGTGGCCAGCTTGCTGATCAGCCAGTTAGGCGACAGCCGCGCCACACCCAGCAGGAAACCAAGGATGGAGGCCAGCACGATACCGATAAAAGACACCAGCAGGGTATTGAGCAAGCCAACCAGAAACACACGGGCGTAGCTGTCGCTTTCCGTGTAGTCGATCAGGTGCTGGGCAATACCGAAACCGGCGCTGTTATTGAGAAAAGCGAAGCCGGAAATGATCCCGCGCTTCTCCAGGTTGGCCTGGGTGTTCTGGAAGAGAAACCAGCCGAGCGCCACAACGGCGACAACGGCAATGATCTGGAAAGCCCAAGCGCGCACCTGCGGATCGTTCAGAAGCGATCCTCGCGGGCGCGGGGCATTAGCAGTCGTGTGCATGACAACCCTCATGGAAGCCCCGGCCGCACGCAAGCTGGCCGGAGTTCACTTAATCGGAAACGACAGCGGCAGGCCATAGGCCTGCCGCTGTGGACGGTCAACGCACCGGCGGTGCGTACTGCAGACCACCCTTGTTCCACAGGGCGTTGAGACCACGCTCGATCTTCAGCTCGCTACCGGCACCAACGTTGCGGTCGAAGGACTCGCCGTAGTTACCGACTTGCTTGACGATCTGTACTGCCCAGTCTTTCGGCAGCTTGAGGTCTTTACCGAATTCACCTTCAGTACCCAGCAGACGTGCTACGTCCGGGTTCTTGGTGTCTTTGGCGGTGGCTTCGACGTTGGCCGAGGTCACACCCAGCTCTTCGGCGTTGACCATGGCGAACAGGGTCCAGCGCACGATGTCGAACCACTCTTCGTCACCCTGGCGCACGACCGGGCCCAGAGGTTCCTTGGAGATGACTTCCGGCAGCACGACATAGTCGTCCGGGTTGGCCAGTTTGATGCGCTGTGCGTACAGCTGCGACTGGTCGGAGGTCAGCACGTCGCAACGGCCAGCTTCGACCGACTTGGCGCTCTCGTCAGAGGTATCGTAGGTGATGGGGGTGTACTTCATGCCATTGGCACGGAAGTAGTCGGAGAGGTTCAGCTCGGTGGTGGTACCGGCCTGGATGCAGACGGTAGCCCCGTCCAGTTCCTTGGCGCTGGAAACGCCCAGCTTCTTGTTAACCAAAAAGCCCTGGCCATCGTAGTAGTTGGTACCAGTGAAGTTCAGGCCCAGTGCGGCGTCGCGCGAGCTGGTCCAGGTGGTGTTACGCGACAGGATGTCGACTTCGCCGGACTGCAGCGCAGTGAAGCGCTCCTTGGCGGTCAGCGGGCTGTAACGCACTTTGGTAGCGTCGCCGAATACCGCGGCGGCAACAGCGCGGCAGACGTCAACGTCCATACCCAGGTAGTTGCCTTTTTCATCGGCGTAGGAGAAGCCAGGCAGACCGTCGCTGATACCGCACTGCACGAAGCCTTTCTTCTGCACTGCATCCAGGGTGGCGCCTGCCTGAGCAAAGCCACTGACACCGAGCACAGCTGCGGTGGTCAGCACAGCCAGGGTGGATTTCACCATCTTCATCAAAAACCTCCAGTTGCTCTTGTTGTGTTGGAGTCTCCGTCCGCCTTCCCCACCCTTTTGAGGCACGCGATCCGCTGGCAGCAACGGTATCGACGAGAAGTTCGAACGTCAGGCGGGAGTCTAGTCGGCTTTACCCTCTGCTGGCCAACAGCCCCTACCCTGCCCATTGGTTGAACGGGCCAGAGACGGATCGTCATCCGTCTGAGCGATTGATCGCCCTGACGGTCTATTAGGAACCCCACACAGCAGATTCCTGCCTGTTGAGCGGTGCGCAGTGGCACAGTGTTACCGTTACCGCACCGCGTCGTCAGTTCAGATGAGCCTTAGCAAGCCCCGTACCAGCACATGGCAAATGGCCGGATATGGGAGGGTCAAGGGCAAAAGATTCACCCGTGCGACAACTTATTCACAGATTAGCCAAGCCTTGCACAGGGCGCCGCCCCAAATTAAGGCGCCCGCACCACACTGGAGCTACCAATGACCGCACCCATGATTTTGCAGCCCCCACAGGCCGCCAACGCCAGCGTGATCTGGCTGCACGGGCTGGGGGCTGACCGCTACGATTTCCTCCCGGTCGCCGAGATGCTGCAAGAGCGCCTGCCCAGCACACGTTTCATCCTGCCGCAGGCGCCCACCCGTCCGGTGACCATCAACGGCGGCTGGAGCATGCCGAGCTGGTACGACATTCTCGCCATGAGTCCGGCACGGGCCATCGACCAGGCGCAGCTGGAAGAGTCCGCCGACCAGGTGATCGCCCTGATCGAAGCCGAGCGCGAAAGCGCCATCGCCCCTGAACGCATCGTCCTGGCAGGCTTTTCCCAAGGTGGCGCGGTGGTGCTGCACACTGCCTTTATGCGCTATCCACAGCCCCTCGGCGGGGTGCTGGCACTCTCGACCTACGCGCCGACTTTCAGCGATGACATGCCGCTGGCGGATACAAAAAGACAACTGCCGGTGCTTTGTTTGCATGGCAGATTCGACGACGTGGTGACACCCGACATGGGGCGTGCCGCGTACGACCGCCTGCACGCCTGTGGGGTGCCGGTGCAATGGCGCGACTATCCGATGGCCCACGAGGTGCTGCCGGAAGAGATTCGCGATATCGCCCAATGGTTGGGCCAATTACTGGCCACCTGACCAAACCGAAGAGATGCACGATAAATGAGCACAGCGCCCCTCATTCGTACACTGCAGGATATCGAACAGATCGAGAGTACCCCGCTGAGTGATCGCGATCTGCCCAGCAGCACCTTCGAACTGATTCGCCGCACAGCGCAGGCCAGCCCCGATGCACCGGCGCTGTCGTTCATTCTCCAGGGTACGGGGGAGGAAACTCCGCTGCGCCTGAACTATGCCGAGTTGCTCGGCAAGATCACCCAGACCGCCAACGCATTCCACCGCCTGGGCCTGCGTCCCGGCAAGGCGGTGTCCTTCCTACTGCCCAACCTGCCGCAGACCCACTACACCATCTGGGGTGGCGAGGCCGCCGGCATCGTCAATGCGATCAACCCGCTACTCGATCCCGAGCACATCGCCGAGCTGATCCATGCCTCCGACTCCGAGTTGCTGGTCACCCTGGCCCCCTTCCCCGGCACCGACCTGTGGGACAAGGTGCATGCCCTGCGTGATCAACTGCCGGAGCTCAAGGCGATTCTCTGCGTAGACATGGCCAACCTGCTGCCGGAGCCACAACGCAGCGCGCTCAAGGCCCAGCGCGGCCCGTTGCCGGACGGTGTACTGGACTTCGACGAAGCCATCGCCGCCTGCCCCGCCGACCATCTGGAAAGCGGACGCGTGATCGCGGCCGACGACATCGCCAGCTACTTCCATACCGGCGGCACCACCGGCACGCCGAAACTGGCGCCGCACAGCCACGGCAACGAAGTGGCCATGGCCTACAGCATGAACCTGGTGACCCGCTTCGCACCGGGCGATGTCACCCTTTGCGGCCTGCCGCTGTTCCACGTCAACGGTGTGATCGTCACCGGTCTGGCGGCGTTCATCGGCGGCGCCGAGGTGCTGCTGGCCACGCCGCAGGGTTATCGCAACAGCACACTGATCAGCAACTTCTGGAAGGTCATCGAACGCCACAAGGTCAGTTTCTTCAGTGGTGTTCCCACCATATATGCAGGCCTGCTACAGGTGCCGAGCGAGGGACATGACCTGTCCTCGCTGAAATACGCGTTGTGCGGCGCCGCGCCGATGCCCGTGGAGCTGATCCGTCAGTTCGAGGCCAAGACCGGTCTGACCCTGATCGAAGGCTACGGCCTGACCGAAGGCACCTGCGGCAGCTGCGCCAACCCACCCGCCGGCGAACGCCGCCCAGGCTCCATCGGTCTGCCGATGCCCTATTGCGAAGTGAGCATCAAGGTCCTAGATGAGCAGGGAGGCTATGTTCGCGATGCCGAGCAAAATGAGATCGGCAACCTGTGCATCCGTGGCGCCACGGTGTTCAAGGGTTATCTGCAGGCCAGCAAGAATGCCGGAATCTGGGTCGATGGCGACTGGTTCAACACCGGCGACCTCGGCCGCGTCGACGCCGATGGTTATATCTGGCTGACCGGACGCAGCAAGGATCTGATCATCCGCGGCGGCCACAACATCGACCCGCAGATGATCGAGGAAGCCCTGCACAAACACCCCGCCGTGGCCATGGCGGCGGCCGTCGGCAAGCCGGACGAAAAGGCCGGCGAGCTGCCGGTGGTCTACGTGCAGCTCAAACCAGGCAGCCAGGCCAGCGAAGCGGAACTGCTGGAGCATGCCGCCGCGCACATTCCCGAACGCGCCGCGATCCCCAAGAACGCCTGGATCATCGACGCCATTCCGCTCACCGCGGTGGGTAAAACCTTCAAGCCGGCGTTGCGCTTCGATGCCATCACCCGCGTCTATCAAGACGCGGTCGGTGAGCTGCATCCGGCTGCACGGGTCGAAGTCCTGAGCGACGACAAGGCCGGGCAATTGGCCCATATCCATCTGCCCAATCAGGATCAGGCATTGGCCGAGGCCATCGGCGAACGCCTGGCAGGCTATGCGGTAGGCCATCGCATCCACTTCGCAGCGTGATCCAGAGCGCGCAAGGACGCGCGCCAGTTAACAACTTTGCACTTTCGTGCAACCACTTGTCGGCCGAACTTCGGGCAAGCATTGCCACGCCCGAGGCGCGGGAATAATGTCGAGCACATCCGTATGTACGACAGGGAGCGTTGGTGGAGCCCTCCGGCCTATTCGCCCGGCCAGGCCCGACGAGATTGCGATGAAACCGGCGCACTGGCAGGCAGACCTGCAGCAAGTTCAACAGTTGCGACTCTTTCAGAATGTCGCCACCAGCAGCCTCGATCAGTTGCTGCAGGAATTTCGTGCCTGCGAGCTGGAAGCCGGTGAAGTACTGCTCTCCCCTTTCAACCGCAACCAGCATCTCTATCTGCTGATAGAGGGCCAGTTGCGCGTCTATCTGGGCTCGCTGGACAACCAGGCGGTCAGCACCCTCGAAGTCGGCGACTGCGCCGGTGAAATCAGCTTTATCGACAACGAGCATCCCTCCGCGTACGTGGTAGCAGAGCGCCCGTCCATCGTCTTGCGCCTGCATCGCGAATCCCTGGTCGCACTGTTTCAGCAATCCCCACAGATGATGCAGAACCTGCTGGAGCTGCTCTGCGACCGGGTGCGCAAGGGCAACCGGCAGATTCTCGACAGCGAACAGAACGCCAACGTCGACACCCTCACCGGCTGTTTCAACCGACGCTGGCTGGAGCACGTGTTCGAGCGCGAGAGCACGCGCTGCGCCTTCAACGATGAGCCCATGTCACTGCTGATGCTCGACGTCGATCATTTCAAGGCCTACAACGACCAGCATGGCCATCTGGCCGGCGATTACGCCCTGTGCCTGGTGGCGCACACCCTGAGCAGCCAGCTCAGGCCCAAGGACAGCCTGATACGCTTCGGCGGCGAGGAGTTCGTCATCCTCCTGCCGGAGATCGCCGCCGAGGCCGCACGCGGTATCGGCGAACGCCTGCGCGTCAGCCTGGAACAGATCGCCTCCTTCTACTCGCCGGTTGGCGTGCTGCCCGGTGTGACCATCTCCATCGGTTTGGCGCAGATGCAGCACCAGGACAGCTTGCAAGAGCTGATCGCGCGTGCCGATGCGGCGCTCTATCAGGCCAAGCAACAGGGTCGCAACTGCCTCTGCGGCTGATAATTTGCGACATTGGTGCGCTAGGCATTGTGGGAGGGGCTTTAGCCGCGACCGAATCGCCGCTGAAGCGCCTCCCACAGAGCTGCCGCGCACCGCCGCCCCTTCCCTTGCTACAGTGCGAGCATAACGACAAGCCTGGATGGCCACCCTTTATGCGCAAACTGCTGATCGCCCTGCTTCTGCTGGTTCCCCTCTCTGCTCTCGCCGTGCTCGGTCTGCCTCAGGTGATCGATGCGCAGATGAACAGTGTCGCCAGCCCGCCGCCCTATCCGGCCAGCGCCAGCGCGCAGAAGCTGCACCAGGGCCTGTTCGTCGCCGACCTGCACGACGATGCCCTGCTCTGGGAGCGCGACCTGCTCAAACGCTACGATTACGGCCATTCCGACCTGCCGCGCATGCTCGAAGGCCGCCTCGGCCTGCAGGTGTTCTCCACCGTGACCAAGACCCCACGCGGCCTGAATATGGAGAGCAACGGCGCCGACAGCGACAACATCACACTACTCGCCATGGCCCAGCGCTGGCCGCGGGAAACCTGGAACAGCCTGCTGCAGCGCGCGCTGTACCAGGCACAGAAACTCCAGGATGCCGCCGCAGACAGCGACGGCCGTCTGGTGCTGATCCGCACCCGCGCCGACCTGGCGAACTTCATCGAAGCCTGGGAAAAAGACCCGCGCCGCGTCGCTGGTCTGCTCGCCACCGAGGGCCTGCAACCCATCGAAGGTAAGCTGGAAAACATCGATGTGCTGTATGACGCCGGCTTCCGCGTCGCCGGCCTGACCCACTTCTTCGACAACGAGGTCGGTGGCTCGGCCCACGGGCTGGAGAAAGGCGGGCTGACTCCGCTGGGCCGGCAAGTGATTACCCGGCTGGAAGAAAAATCCATGCTGGTGGACCTGGCACACGCCTCACGCCCACTGATCGACGACGTACTGGCCATGGCCAAGCGCCCGGTGCTGGTCTCGCACACCGGGGTCGAAGGTACCTGTGCCGGCACACGCAACCTCAGCGACAAGCACCTGCAGGCCATTGCCGCCACCGGTGGAGTGGTCGGTATCGGCTACTGGAGCACCGCGGTGTGCGACACCTCGGTCGCCGCCATCGTCAAGGCCATCCGCTACGCCGCAGACAAGGTCGGCGTCGAGCATGTCGCCCTGGGCTCGGACTTCAACGGCACCGTGCACACGCCATTCGATGTCACCGGTTTGGCGCAGATCACCGAAGGCCTGCAAGGCGCCGGCTTCGACGACACGGCCATCGCCGCCATCATGGGTGGCAACGTCCAGCGTCTGCTGCTGGCCAGTCTGCCGGAGAAATGAGGCACTGACCGCACGGTACTCTTGACAGACGCGAGCGAAGCACTTCGCCACGCCCGCGTCTTGCATTACACTGGCGGGCGTTCACTCCTTAACCAGTCGATGAGAAGCCCGTGCTCAAAGCACTCAAGAAAATGTTCGGCAAGGCCGAAGGCGAGCAGCCACAGCCAGCCACTGCGCCCGTAGCGCCTGCCCAGGCCAAGACCGGCGAACCTGAGAAAAGCGCCCGCAAAGGCAAACCCGCACGCAAGCCCGAAACCGCTGCCGCGCCGGCTCAAGAGCGAGCACCTCGCCCGCCCAAGGCCGACAAGCCACGCCGCGAGCGCCCGGCCAAACCAGCAGATACCTGGAAGCTGGAAGATTTCGTGGTCGAGCCGGCCGAAGGCAAGACGCGCTTTCATGACTTCAAGCTCGCCCCTGAGCTGATGCACGCCATCCACGACCTCGGCTTCCCCTACTGCACGCCGATCCAGGCAGGCGTACTGGGTTACACCCTCAAGGGCCAGGACGCCATCGGCCGCGCCCAGACCGGCACCGGCAAGACTGCCGCATTCCTCATCTCGATCATCACCCAGCTGCTGCAGACCCCGCCGCCGAAAGAGCGCTACATGGGCGAGCCGCGTGCGCTGATCATCGCGCCAACCCGCGAGCTGGTGGTGCAGATCGCCAAGGACGCCGCCGAGCTGACCAAGTACACCAAGCTCAACGTCATGAGCTTCGTCGGCGGTATGGACTTCGACAAGCAGCTCAAGCAGCTGGAATCGCGCTTCTGCGACATCCTCGTCGCCACCCCGGGCCGTTTGCTGGACTTCAACCAGCGCGGTGAAGTGCACCTGGACATGGTCGAGGTGATGGTGCTCGATGAAGCCGACCGCATGCTCGACATGGGCTTCATCCCGCAGGTGCGCCAGATCATCCGCCAGACGCCGATGAAGGGCGACCGCCAGACCCTGCTGTTCTCCGCCACCTTCACCGACGATGTGATGAACCTGGCCAAGCAGTGGACGGTCAACCCGGCCATCGTCGAGATCGAGCCGGAGAACGTCGCCAGCGACACCGTCGAGCAGCACGTCTACGCCGTGGCCTCCAGTGACAAGTACAAGCTGCTGTACAACCTGATCACGCAGAACGCCTGGGACCGCGTGATGGTCTTCGCCAACCGCAAGGACGAAGTGCGCCGCATCGAGGAACGCCTGACCCGCGACGGCGTCAGCGCCGCGCAGATGTCCGGTGATGTGCCGCAACACAAGCGCATCAAGGTGCTCGAAGGCTTCCGCGCCGGGCATATCCGCGTGCTGGTGGCCACCGACGTGGCCGGCCGCGGCATCCATGTCGACGGCATCAGCCACGTGATCAACTTCACCCTGCCGGAAGACCCGGACGACTACGTGCACCGCATCGGTCGTACCGGCCGCGCCGGTACCAGCGGCACCTCGATCAGCTTCGCCGGCGAGGACGACGCCTTCGCCCTGCCGCCGATCGAAGCGCTGATCGGCCGCAAGATCCAGTGCGAGATGCCACCGGACGAACTGCTCAAGCCGGTGCCGCGCAGGCACTGATAGGTTCGGCAGTCAAGAAAGGCGAAGCCATCCAGCTTCGCCTTTTTCATTGATCCAGTTGATTTGATACGCCATGCAACAGTGCGATTACCTCATCATCGGCGCCGGCATTGCCGGTGCGTCCACCGGCTACTTCCTGGCCAGCCACGGCAAGACGCTGCTGATCGAACGTGAGGCGCAGCCCGGTTATCACGCCACCGGCCGCTCGGCCGCGCTCTACACCGTGGCCTACGGCACGCCGCAGGTCCGCGCGCTGACAGCCGCCAGCCGCACCTTTTACGACGCCCCGCCAACCGGCTTCACCGATCACCCGCTACTCAGCCCGCGTGGCGAGCTGGTGGTGGACTTCAGTGGTGACGCCGCAGAGCTGCAGCGCCAGTACGAGCAGGCCCGCGAGCATGTCAGCGAGGCCCGCCTGCTCAGCGCCGACGAGGCCTGCGCGATGGTTCCGGTGCTACGCCGTGAACTCGTGCACGGCGCGCTGTTCGACCCCAGCGCCGCAGACATCGATAGCGCGGCGCTACACCAGAGTTATCTGCATGGTATCCGCCAACAGGGCGGGGAGATTCACTGTAACCGCGAAGTGCTCGGCATCAGCCGCGACGGGAACGGCTGGCAAGTGGAGTGCGCCGGACAGCACTACCGCACGCGCGTGCTGATCAATGCCGCCGGCGCCTGGTGCGACGAGCTCGCGCGCCTGGCCGGGCTGCCCGGCATCGGTTTACAGCCCAAGCGGCGCGCCGCCTTCACCTTCAACGGCCCGTCGGGCATCGACTGCCAACACTGGCCGGCGCTGGTGAGCCTGGACGAATCCTTCTATTTCAAACCCGATGCCGGCCTGCTGCTCGGCTCGCCGGCCAATGCCGACCCGGTACTGCCGCACGATGTGCAGCCTGAAGAGCTGGATATCGCCTTGGGCATCCATCAGATAGAGGAACACACCACGTTGCAGATTCGTCGTCCGGCGCACACTTGGGCCGGCCTGCGCAGCTTTGTCGCCGATGGCGATCTGGTTGGAGGTTTCGATACCCAGGCCGAAAACTTCTTCTGGGTGGCAGCGCAAGGCGGCTACGGCATACAGACCAGCGCCGCGATGGGTCAGGCCTGCGCGGCGCTGATCCGCAGGCAGCCATTGCCACAACCTTTGCTCGAGGCGGGCCTGAGTGAAGCGATGCTCAGCCCGGCACGGCTGTCGACATGCCAGGCGCGCTGATCAGGCTGATGCAGGGCTCGCTACTGCTGCCGACCACCGCACTGTTCGTCGCTCTGCTCACCGGCGAACTTCGTCACGATCACCTATGGCTGGAGTGGCCTCTCACACTCGAGCCTGGCAGCCACCCGGCCAGCGAAGCGCTGTTCGCCTCACTACCCGGCCTGCTGCTGTTCTTCACCTGCTGCGTACTGGGCCTGCCCCGTCGCCACGGGCGCCCAGCGCTGCTCGCGACCTTCGCCGCAGCAGCTGCACTAGCGGCATACTGCGCTGCCGTGATGTTCGCGCCATCCTTCGGCAATACCTGGGCACCAGGGGAAATCTTCCTCGAGCTGTACCTTGCCCACTGGCATCTGCTGGCCCTGTCGTTGCTACCGGGGCTGCTGGGTGCTTTGCTGCTGCAACGCCTTTCGCGAATGGGCGGATGCCCCGCCACCCGGTCGTAGCGCTGGATCAGGTTGGCGCTGGCCAAAAGGCTGGCGCAGGTATCGGAGAAAATCAGGCCAACCGGCCACATGCTCTGTAGGCTCGACGCGGTCTAGAACAACCCCAGTTGCCCATCCACCAACCGTTCGAACTCACCGCCAACGAACGGCAGGATGGCATCGGCCACCGGTTTCAGCTGGCGGCTGATGTAGTGCTCGTAGTCCACCGGCGACAGCAGGTGCTCCAGTGGTTGCGGCCCGCCGGTGGTGATCAGGTAGCTGATCCAGCCGCCACGCTGATATTGCAGCGGCCGGCCAAGACGCTGGTTGTGCTCGTCGGCCAGGCGCGCGGCGCGTACATGCGGCGGCACGTTGCGCTGGTAGTCGTCGAGGCGTCGGCGCAAACGCTTGCGATAGATCAGCAGCTCGTCCAATTCGCCGGCCAGGGTGCGTTTGACATAGTCGCGCACGTAGTCCTCATAAGGCTGGCCGGCGAACACCAGGCGATAGAGCTCCTGCTGAAAGCGCTGGGCCAGCGGCGACCAGTCGGTACGCACCGTTTCCAGCCCCTTGAACACCATGCGTTCGCTGCCATCAGCCGCGCACACCAGGCCGGCGTAGCGCTTTTTGCTGCCCTCCTCAGTGCCGCGAATGGTGGGCATGAGAAAACGCCGGTAATGGGTCTCGAACTGCAGTTCCAGGGCGCTGGTCAGGCCGAACTCATTCTGCAGATGCTCGCGCCACCAGGCGTTCACGCGCGCTACCAGCGCGCGGCCGATACGCGTTGCCTCGTCCTCATCATGAGCGCGGCCGAGCCAGACGAAGGTGGAGTCGGTGTCGCCGTAGATCACCGCATGGCCCTCGGCTTCGATCAGCTCGCGGGTGCGCTTCATGATCTGGTGCCCGCGCAGGGTGATGGACGACGCCAGGCGCGGATCGAAGAAGCGGCAGCCACTCGAGCCGAGCACGCCGTAGAAAGCGTTCATGATGATCTTCAGCGCTTGCGACAAGGCCGCATTGCCCTCGCGCTTGGCCGCCTCACGGCCCTGCCAGACACGCTCGACGATGGCCGGCAGACAATGCCGGGTGCGCGAGAAGCGTGCGCCGCGAAATCCTTCGACCGAATGTTCCTCATCCGACTGGTGCAGCCCTTCGACCAGACCCAGCGGGTCGATCAGAAAGCTGCGGATGATCGACGGATACAGGCTCTTGTAGTCCAGCACCAGCACCGAGTCGTAAAGGCCGGGGCGCGAATCCATGACGAAGCCGCCGGGGCTGTTCTCGCCACGAATGTCGCCAAGATTCGGCGCGACAAAGCCCAGACGATGCATGGGCGGTAGGTACAGGTGGGTGAAGGCCGCCACCGAGCCGCCGCTGCGGTCAGCCGCCAGGCCGGTGACACTGGAGCGCTCCAGCAGGAAGGCGAGCAGATCGGTGTGGGCGAAAATGCGTGTGACCAACTCGCAGTCCTTGAGGTTGTAGCGCGCCAGCGCCGGCTTGTCCTCGTCGAACATGCGCTGGATCTCGTCCATGCGCGCATAGGGCGTATCGATGGCCTTGCCCTCGCCGAGCAGGGTCTGTGCCACCGATTCGAGGCTGAACGAGGGAAAGCTCCAGGTTGCCGAGCGCAGCGCCTCGATGCCGTCGATGATCAAACGCCCGGCCGCCTCGGCGAAGTAGTGCTGGCTGCTGTTGTGCTGGCGCCAACCCATCACGTCGCCGCCACGCCCCAGCAGCAGCGGCACCTTGAGTTGCTCGGCGTGATCGCGCAGCACGCGCAGTTCGAACTGCACCAGGTTCCAGCCGATGATGGCGTCCGGGTCATGCCGCTGCAGCCAGTCATTCAGGCGTTCGAGCAGCACCTTGCGGCTATCGCAGTACTCCAGGTCGAAGTCGACGATGCTGGCGTCGCCATTGGCGGGGCCGAGCATGTACACCTGGCGCTGCCCGCAGCCTTCCAGGGCGATGGAATACAGCTCGCCACGGGCGCTGGTCTCGATATCCAACGACACCAGGCGCAGCGCCGGACGGTAATCAGGCGCGGGTTTGAGCGATCTGCACAGCAGACTGCCATCTTCCTGAACGGCACCCTCGAAGCTGACGGACGCGGTGATAAAGCGCTCCATCAGGTAACGATTCGGCGGGCGAATATCGGCCTCGTACACATCGACACCGACCTGGCACAGCTTCTTCTCCAACTGCAGCAACTGGCGGTACTGGCGGCAATACAAACCCAGCACCGGGCGGCGCTTGAAGTCGCGCAAGGTCAGCTCGCGTAGCTCGACGCCTTTCTCATTACGCAATAGCGGCTCGGCCCAGGCGCGCTGCTCGGCCGGGATGAAAGCCACCGTCTCCTGGCACGGCAGGCGTATCTGGCGCGGGCCGGCATCGGTCGCCAGCCAGAAGGCCACCTCGGTGCCCTCCGGCGTATCGCGCCAATGGCGGCTGAGCACGAAGCCTTGCTGGGGTTGCGTCATCGGGATTGGGTCACGGGTTGCAC
>JAEYXX010000185.1 GCA_023431055.1 Pseudomonadota bacterium | reverse complement strand
GCGGTCATGCGTAAATATCTGACAGGTGTCTGGGCTTGCCTGAAGCTCGGCGTGCCTTTCGACTCATCCGAGCTATTCAGCGAAGAACACCTGAAAAACGCTTGATCGCTAACAGAGTATCTACAGGACGGCACGACTGCCGCTGATGGCCAAACGGCGCTGCCCGTGGATAATGCCGGCACCCGCTTTCAACCGGAGGCCCCGATGGCCAAACTGCGTCTGTCCCTACGCCTCTTCCACCTGGCTCTGGTGATCGCCTTTGGCGCGCTGCTGGCGGCCATCGTCAGCCTCTGCGAACGCGTGGTGCGGCATGACCTGATGCCCCTGCGCCAGCGCCTGACACGCTGGTTCCTGGCGCGCCTGGGCGGCGCCCTGCCATTTCGCGTGAAGGTCGAAGGCGAGCTGCCCGCGCAACCAATGCTGTGGGTCGCCAACCACGTGTCATGGACGGACATTCCGCTGCTCGGCGCCCTGCAGCCAATGTCCTTCCTGTCCAAGGCCGAAGTCCGCGACTGGCCGGTGGCCGGCTGGCTGGCGTACAAGGCCGGTACCCTGTTCATCCGCCGTGGTTCGGGCGACAGCAGCCAGATCAGCCAGCAGCTCACCCGCCACCTGCAACAGAACCGTCCGCTGGTGATCTTCCCCGAAGGCACCACGACCGACGGCCTCAGCGTGCGCACTTTCCACGGCCGCCTGCTGAGCAGCGCCATCGATAGTGGCGTGGCTGTGCAGCCGGTGGCGATCCGTTATCTGCGCGATGGGCAGCCCTGCCCCGTGGCGCCGTTCGTAGGCGACGACGACATGCTCTCGCACCTGCTGCGCCTGCTCTCCAGTTCCGCCTGCGAGGTGGAGATCCGCCTGCTTGAGCCGGTTCCCAGCGAATCACGCAGCCGCAACGAACTGGCCCGGCACAGCCAGGCCGCAATCGCCTGCGCCCTGCGACTGGAAACGCCGGCCATGGTGCCGACCGAAGCCGCCTGATCCACCGCGTAGCCCGGATGCAAACCGGGGCTTTGCAAGGGCTGCCTGGATTTCATCCAGGCTACAGGTCATAGCCGCTCAGCCAGCCGGCGGCACGATCAACGCATCGCAGTCGAGCGAGCCCAGCAGGCGGCTGGCCACACTACCCAGGAAGAAGCGCGAGACGCCTTCACGGGCATGGGTGCCAAGTACCAGCAGGTCGGCGCCAGAGTGACGCAGAGCCTCGCCGATCACCCCTTCGGGTGAGCCGATCTGCACCAGCAGACGCTCGTGGCTCAGCGTCACGCTGTCGGCATTCAGTCGCTCGACCAGTTGCTGACGCAGCAACTCGCGCTGGTTTTCCAGCACTTCGGCGCTGATGCCTGCCTCCATCACAGCCCCGGCCGCCACCGGCTCGACCGCGCTGGCCACATGCAGATTGTCCAGGCTCACCAGGCCAAACTCGCGGGCGCGCTTGAGGGCTTGTTGCGAGGTGCGCGAGAGGTCTATCGCCAACAGCGCATGGCGGTATTCGTGAGTCACCGGGCCATTGACCCGCAGCACCGGCAGGTGGCTGCTGCGTACGACGCGTTCGAGCGTGGTGCCGACGAAGAAATCGCGCAGTGCCGACTTGCGATGCGCGCCCACCACCAACAGATCCGCGCCCATGCCCCGAGCACCTTCGACGATCAGCGTGGCGGCCTCGCCGGTGGCCACGATCACTCGCGGGACACTGCCGGCCTGCTCGCCGAGGCGCTCGGCCTGCGTCTGCAGCAGACTCTCGGCCTGTTGCACCTGACGCTGCACGTGCGCAGCCGGCGCATCGTCGTCGATCACATGCAGCAGACTCCACTCACCGCCACCCTGGCGACGGATCAGTTGCACGGCGCGCTGCACCGCGTGCGCCGAACGCTCGGACAGGTCGGTCGCTACCAGAATCTTGATCATCTCGTTTCCTCCATGGGTTTAACACCGAGTTACATTCAAGCGCCTGCCGGCGCCTTACTCCTTGATGCAGGTCAGGCCCGACGCGGTAAAGCGGACTAGGGTGATCAGGACCACTTGTTTCGCCGCGCGACGGCGCTCGGCAAGCACAGCCCGGCCCACCGAAGGAGACGCGCCCCATGGGCAATCCCCCCGTTAAGCATAGTGACCACGCCTGGCACGGTTTGACTGCACAACAAGCGCTCGAGGCGCAACACAGCAGCAGTAATGGCCTCAGCCAGGCCGAAGCCGAACAGCGCCTGCAACGCCACGGCGCCAACCGCCTGCCGCCGCCGCAACGCCGCGGGCCGCTGCTGCGCCTGCTCTATCAGTTCCACAACGTGCTGCTCTATCTAATGCTGGTGGCCGCTGTGATCACCGCGCTACTCGGCCATTGGATCGACACCTCGGTGATCCTCGCCGCCGTGCTGATCAACGTGATCATCGGCTTCATTCAGGAGGGCAAGGCGGAAAATGCACTGGACGCCATCCGCAGCATGCTCTCACCACGCGCCATGGTGCTGCGCGCGGGCGAACGCCACGAGATCGATGCCGAACGCCTGGTGCCTGGCGACATCGTTTTGCTGGTATCCGGCGACAAGGTGCCGGCCGATCTGCGCCTGCTCAATGTGAAGAACCTGCTGGTGGAAGAAGCGGCGCTGACCGGCGAATCGGTACCGGTGGAAAAATCCATCGCGCACTGCAACCTCGACGCCGCGCTTGGCGACCGCCGCTGCATGGCCTATTCCGGCACCCTGGTCAGCAGTGGTCAGGCCACTGGCGTGGTGGTGGCCACCGGTGCCGACACCGAACTGGGGCGCATCGGCGCCATGCTGCAGCAGGTGCAGGCGCTGTCCACGCCGCTGCTGCGACAGATCGAACAGTTCAGCCGCTGGCTGGCGGTGATCATCCTGATCCTGGCACTGGCCACCTTCATCCTCGGCATCCTCTGGCACGGGCAGCCCCCCGGCGATATGTTCATGATGGTGGTGGCACTGACTGCTTCGGCCATCCCGGAAGGGCTGCCGGCGATCATGACGGTGATCCTGGCCCTCGGCGTGCAGCGCATGGCCGGCCACAACGCCATCGTGCGGCGCCTGCCGGCGGTGGAAACCCTGGGTTCGGTGACGGTGATCTGCTCGGACAAGACCGGCACCCTGACCCGCAACGAAATGACCGTGCAGCGTGTGGTGAGCGCCAGCCGCATCCTCGATGTCTCGGGGGTGGGCTATGCCCCGGAAGGCGCCTTTCATCAGGATGGTGCGCTGCGTGAGCCTGACGCCGCCCTGCTGGAAGTCGCCCGCGCCGCGCAGTTGTGCAACGACGCCCGCCTGCAACAGGATGATGGCGGCCACTGGCGGCTGCATGGCGACCCGACCGAAGGCGCACTGCTGACCCTGGCGCTGAAAAGCGGTGTGGATGGTCAGACCCTGCACGCGCAACTGCCGCGCAGCGATGCGATCCCGTTCGAGTCCGAACACCGCTTCATGGCCACCCTGCACCATGACCACGCCGGCCATGGCTTGATCTATCTCAAGGGCGCTCCCGAGCGCGTGCTGGAGATGTGCAGCAACCAGCGCAGCGCCGATGGCAGCAGTGAGGCGCTGGATGCCGACTACTGGCGCCGCCAGGCCACCGACCTGGCCGCGCGCGGCCTGCGCCTGCTGGCACTGGCCAGCAAGACAGCGACGGCCGAACAACGCACGCTGAATTTCGCCGACGTGGAAAGCGGCCTGACCCTGCTGGCACTGGTCGGCATCATCGACCCGCCGCGTGCCGAGGCCATCGCCGCCGTCGCCGAATGCCAGCGCGCCGGCATCCGGGTGAAGATGATCACCGGCGATCACGCCGAAACCGCCCGCGCCATCGGCGCACAACTGGGCATCGGCGTCGGTCTGCCGGCGATGACCGGCGCCGAACTGGAGCTGCTCGACGAGCGCCGCTTGCGCGAGGTGTTGCCCGGTGTCGAGGTGTTCGCCCGCGCCAGCCCGGAGCACAAGCTGCGCCTGGTGCAAAGCATGCAGGACAGCGGCGAAGTCGTGGCCATGACCGGCGACGGGGTCAACGATGCACCAGCGCTGAAACGCGCCGATGTCGGCGTGGCCATGGGCCTGAAAGGCACCGAGGCAGCCAAGGAAGCCGCCGCGGTAGTGCTGGCCGACGACAATTTCGCCACCATCGCCGGCGCCGTGCGCGAAGGCCGGGCGATCTACGACAACCTGAAGAAGTTCATCCTCTTCGCCCTGCCCACCAACGGCGGCCAGTCGCTGATCGTGATCTTCGCCATCCTGTTCCAGGTGGTGCTGCCATTGACCCCGGCACAGGTGCTGTGGATCAACATGGTCACCTCCAGCACCCTGGGCCTGGCGCTGGCGTTCGAGCCCAGCGAGCTCGGCTTGATGAGCCGCACACCGCGCGCGCCGGGCGAGCCTTTGCTTTCGGCCTACTTCGTCTGGCGCATCGCGATGGTTTCGGTGCTGATCGCCGGTGCCGGTATCGCGCTGTTCCTCTGGGAGCTGCAGCATGGCAACAGCCTGGAAAGCGCTCGCACCATCGCCGTCAATGCCGTGGTGATGTGCGAGATCTTCTACCTGCTCAACAGCCGCAGCCTGTTCGCCTCGGTGCTCAGCCGCGACGGCCTGCTGGGTAATCGCGCGGTGCTGCTGACCATCGGCATCTGCCTGCTGCTGCAACTGCTGTTCACCTATGCCGCACCGCTGCAGAACGTATTCGGCTCGGTTGGCATGACGCTGGAAGAATGGCTGCGCGTGTTGCTGGCGGGTCTGGCGCTGTTCGTCGTGGTGGAGCTGGAGAAATGGCTGGTGCGGCGCTATCGCCTGCATCCGCAGGCGATCTGAACGTCAGAGAAGCACCGCAGTGATGTAGTCGCGGCTGAAGCGCCTCCCACGGAGCCAACAACGAACATCCGTGGGAGGCGCTTTAGCGGCGATTGTGGCGGGCATACCGCTCATCCCCGGATTGCATCCGGGCTACGATTCCATCCCGTTCAGCTCGGCCTCGGCAAAGGCCATCAGTTCGGGGTAGAAGGCGCGAAAGTCCTCGCTGAGCGGTTCATACAGGCGTTCCAGTTCGCTCAGGCTGCCATCGAGCAACTGCGGTTTGGACAGGCGTCGCTGCATGCCGGCAATCACCTGTTCCAGCACTGCGAACTCGCGGTAGCTGCCCAGCCAGTCCTGCACTGCCATGCGCGGTGCCATCAGCGCCAGACGCCCCGGCAGTTCAGGCTCGGCAGCCAGTACCCGGTATACCCGACCGGTGAAGTGATCCAGCGGCTGCGTCGCGTACATCGGCCAGTCACGGGCCAGGCAATGATCGAAGAACAGGTCCAGCAGCATGCCGGCCGTTCTTCGCCGCTCCAGTGGAAAGCGTGCACGCGCACGGGCCTGCAATGGGTGGCTATCGGTGAAGGCGTCGATTCGCCGGTGCAGGCGAATGGCCGCCTCGATTGGCGCCGGCCAACGCCCGTCGAGCGGGCCTTTGACGAAATCGCCATAGAGGCTGCCAAGCAGCTGTGCCGGCGCGTCGCCGCCGAGATGCAGATGGGCGAGGTAGTTCATCGCACGAGCTTAACGCCGGAGGCCGGACAATCGAAGCGGTTGATGGAGACTATCGGAACAATCGATCTGTATATCGCTCAGAGACGATATAAGGTTCGCCACATGACGATACACAACGATCAGGCCATGGACATCGACGCCATCATCAAGGCCCTCGCTCACCCGGTACGCCGCGACATCCTCGACTGGTTGAAAGAGCCCGAGCGCCACTTCGCCGAACAGGATCATCCGCTGGAGATAGGCGTGTGCGCCGGCAAGATCTACCAGCGCACCGGGCTGTCGCAGTCCACCGTTTCCGCCCACCTCACCAGCCTGCAACGCGCCGGCCTGGTGACCAGCCGCAAGGTTGGCCAGTGGCATTTCTTCAAGCGCAACGACGAGCTGATCAAGGCTTTCGTCGAGCGCTTGGGCCAGCAACTCTGATTTGACCTTTCCTTCGGAGACATCACATGCCCACACTGTTCGACCCCATCCAGATCGGTGATCTGCACCTGAACAACCGCATCATCATGGCGCCGCTCACCCGCTGCCGCGCCGACGAAGGCCGTGTGCCCAATGCGCTGATGGCCGAGTACTACACCCAGCGCGCCTCGGCCGGTCTGATCATCAGCGAAGCCACCGCCGTCACGCCAATGGGCGTGGGCTACCCGAACACGCCCGGCATCTGGTCCGACGAGCAGGTCCGTGGCTGGAGCAATATCACCCAGGCAGTGCACGCCAACGGCGGCAAGATCGTCCTGCAACTGTGGCACGTCGGCCGTATCTCCGACCCGATCTACCTGAACGGAGAACTGCCGGTGGCGCCGAGCGCGATCCAGCCGGCCGGCCACGTCAGCCTGGTGCGTCCGCTCAAGGACTACGTCACCCCGCGCGCGCTGGAAACCGAAGAGATCGCCGATATCGTCGAGGCCTACCGTCAAGGCGCCGAGAACGCCAAGGCCGCCGGTTTCGATGGCGTGGAAATCCATGGCGCCAACGGCTACCTGCTCGACCAGTTCCTGCAGAGCAGCACCAACCAGCGCACCGACCGCTACGGCGGAAGCGTCGAAAACCGCGCTCGCCTGCTGCTGGAAGTCACCGATGCCGCCATCTCCGTGTGGGGCGCCGGCCGCGTCGGTGTGCATTTGGCACCACGCGCCGATGCACACGACATGGGCGACGCCAACCGTGCCGAGACGTTCGGCTACGTCGCCCGCGAGCTGGGCAAGCGCGGCATCGCCTTCATCTGCGCCCGCGAGAAGGCAGGTGACGACAGCCTGACGCCGCAACTGAAGAAGGAGTTCGGCGGCGTGTTCATCGCCAACGAGCGCTTCACCAAGGAGCAGGCCAACGCCTGGCTGGCTGAAGGCAAGGCCGACGCCGTGGCGTTCGGTATCCCCTTCATCGCCAACCCGGACCTGCCGGAGCGCCTGCAGCAGGACGCGGCGCTGAACGAGCCGCATCCGGAAACCTTCTATGGTTCCGGCCCGGTCGGTTATATCGACTATCCGCGCCTGTAAGATCGCAGCTAATTCACCTCCCGCAAGCGATATCCCTGTGGGAGGGGCTTTAGCCGCGACCAATAAACGAACGCCCCGCATTGCGGGGCGTTCGTTTATCTAGATGGTGGCACTCAGCGCTGATTGATCTGCTGCTGCAGATTCGCCACCTGGCTCTGTAGGGTGTTGATGTTGCGCGTCATCTGCGCGCGGAAGGCATCGAACTCGGCGGTGCTGGGGCCCGCGCTGGCGGCCGGCCGATTGTCCAGCTCGCTGCGCAGTACCAGCAGATCCTGCTCCAGGCTGCGGATGGCCTGGGCCGGGTTGCCCTGCTTCTTCAGCGCATCGATATCGCCACCGAGCGCCTTGATCCGGGTATCGAGCTTGGCCAGTTCGGCCTGGGTCGCCTTGGCGTCACCCTGCGCAGCCTTCAGCGCCGCCTGCTCGCTGGTCAGCGCCTGCAGGCGCTTGTCGAAATCGGCGCTGGCACCGATGCCACTCTTCAGTTCGCTGCCCAGCTGCTCGACACGCTTGTCCAGCGCGGCCTGCGCGGTAGCGCTCTGCTGTTGCTGCTTGCTCAGTTCGGCCAGGCGCGTCTCCAGCTGTTTGACCTGCAGCTTGAGCGCCTCGCTGCCGCTGGTGACGCTGGATTCGGTCGCCACCACCTTGCCGGAAATATCCTGAATGCGTCCGGCGGCCTCTTCGCTGATGCGCGCGAAGCTCTCCTGGGTCGCCACCAGACGCTGCTCCATCAGGCCGATCTGTTGCAGGCTCCACCAACCCAGACCGGCCAGGGCGAAACTCAGTGCGCCCACCACTGCCCACAACGGCCCGGTGCTGGCGCTCCTGGCCTGCGGCGCCTTGCTGCTGGTCACGCGGCTGCTGCGCGGGGCCGGCTCCTCATGCGGTTCGACGAAATCCTCGCGGCGCTCGGGCGTCAGGCTGGGCAGATTGTCAAGCTCGTCATTGGCGTCGTTACGCATGGTCGGACCTATGGTTGAAACGGATAAACGGAAATGCCGCGCAGTATACCGATTCGCCACTATGCCATCAGCGTCGCGCCAAGCAGGTGCGCGGCGCACCGACGAAGGGCGCGACAGGGCCATCGACTCGCCTGCAGCCCGGCAGTTCCGCAAAACTTGAACTGGTACGCACTTTGCTTTTGATCCCGTCGTGAATGCGCCGATAGCGCGTCGCTCACGCGCCAGCAGGCGGCCTGAAAGTTCTGCAAAGCACTCAGCACGAAAATACGTGTGACAGCCACCGGGAAGTGGCTGGCCAGGACACGGCGGGCGAGGAACGCCACAACCCGTGCCCCTTCAACCAACCGGGGGAAGTCGCGATGGAACTGAACAAAGAAGTACTGGACTGCATGAAAGCGCTGCGTCGTCGCCTACGCGAAGAGCAGGCGGTGGACATTCGCCTCAGCCAGCCCAACGCCATCGGTGCCATGCTCGATGGCAGCCTCAAGTCCGATGATGAAGAAACCCGTAGCCTGGGCAGGCGCCTGGCAGAGTTGTCCGATCAACCGCAGCGCATCGCTTCACCCGTGGCTGCAGTCGAGTTGTCGGTCGGCAGCGCCACCGGCTCGGTGCGCATCTATCGCGGCCAGCGCATCTACGCCTGATGCCCCATCTGCGCCTGCCACCAGGTGCAGAACTCATCCAGTGCATCCCACAGGCTGGCCCTGGGCTCATAGCCAAGGTACTCGCGGGCGCGGTCGATGTTCAGGGAAAAATCCCTGGCCATCACCGCCACGCCCAGGCGAAACAGGCTCGGTTCGGGCCTCCCTGGCAGCACGCGACAGATACCTTCGTTGAGCGTTGCTGCCGCATAGGCCAGCGGCAACGGTACATGCCGCGTCACCGGCGGCAGTTGCAGCCGGCGCAACACATAATTGACTACATCCCACAACGGCACCGGTGCGCCATTGCTGATGTTGTATGCCTGCCCCAGCGCCGGCCCACTCGCCAGCAGCGCACTGAACAGCGCATCGTTGAGGTTGTGCACGCTGGTGAAGTCGACCTTGTTCAGACCATTGCCGATGATCGCCAGACGACCCTTGCGTTGCATACCGATCAAGCGCGGGAAGATGCTCGTATCGCCCGCCCCGGTGACGAAGCGCGGACGCAGGGCGATCACTTCCAGACCAAACTCCTGCGCGGCGAACACCTGCTGTTCCGCCAGGTACTTGGTCTTGCCGTAATGATCGGAGAAGCGTCTGGGCACCTGCTCCTCACGGATATCGACATGCGACTTGCCATCGAAATAGATCGACGGCGAAGACAGCTGCACCAGACGCCGTACCTTCTGCTTGAGGCAGGCCTCGACGACGTTCTCGGTGACCGTGACGTTGGCCTGATGAAAATGCGCATAGTCGCCCCACACGCCCACCGCGCCCGCGCAGTGCACCACCGCCTCGACATCCCGGCACAGCGCCTGGGCCAGCTCGGCATCGCCAAGGTCACCCTGGACGAACTCGGCACCGCGCCTGACCAGGTGCTGCACACCCTCGGCACGTCGCCCGTTGACCCGCACCGCCAGGCCCTGTTCGAGGGCGAAGCGGGCAAAACGCCCGCCAATGAAACCGCTCGCGCCGGTGACCAGAATCTTCATCCACCATCCCCTGCATTCGATTCTTGTAATGGCCGCACTTTAGCAGCGCCACCCCGGCCCTGCGTTGTCGGCGCTGGCCAGAACAACGACCCGGCAAGCCTTGGCCACCCGGGCGGACGCTGCCTCACGAATCACGCCCGGCCTGCACCAACGCACTGCCAGCGGCGCGACGCAGATGCTCGGTCAGCCCGGCCAGCAACTCACCGCCATTGCGCCAGTGATGCCAGTACAGCGGCACATCGATGCAGCGCTCGGGAAGCAGATCCACCAGCCTGCCGCTGGCCAACTCCCCGCGTACCTGCAATTCCGGCACCAGGCCCCAGCCGAGACCACCTTCGGTCAGGCGCACGAAGCCTTCCGACGATGGGCACAGGTGATAGGCAAAAGCCCCGGTGATACCGAGAGCGGCCAGATAGCGATGCTGCAACTGATCATCCGGGCCGTAGACGATGGCCGGCGCCCGCGCCAGCGCCTCGGCCGTGACACCTTCAGCAAAATGCCGGGCGACGAAGCCCGGGTTGGCCAGCGCACGGTAGCGCATCGCCCCCAAGGCGACGCTGCGCGCGCCGGCTACCGGGCGCTCGGCGGCACACACGCAAGCGGCCACCTCGCCCGCGCGCATGCGCTTGAGGCCGACCTCCTGATCCTCCACCACCAGCTCCATCAAGACCTGCCGGGTGGCGCAGAAGTCAGCGGTTGCCGCCGCCCACCAGGTCGCCAGGCTGTCAGCGTTGATGGCGATGCGCAGACGCTCGGGCAGGGTCTGCTCATCCAGCCCCGGCACCTGGCCCTGCAGATCACGCTCGAGCAAACGCACCTGTTGCACATGGTTGAGCAGACGCCGGCCGATCTCGGTAGGTGCCGGCGGCGTAGTGCGCACCAGCACCGGCTGGCCAACCCGCGCCTCGAGCAACTTGATGCGCTGCGACACCGCCGACTGCGACAGCCCCAGCACCTGCGCCGCGCGCTCGAAGCCGGCCTGCTCCACCACGGCTGCCAATGCGGCGAGAAGTTTGTAGTCGAACAATCGATTTTCCTAATGAGCGATCAGCAATATTGGTTTCTCTTATACATCCAGCCGGAGCAGACTCGCCAGCACTCAGCGCCAACGGCGCCAAACCCAAGGAGTACGACGGATGTGGCAGAGTTACAGCAACGGCCTGCTGGTGGCCATCGGCCTGATCATGGCCATCGGTGCGCAGAATGCGTTCGTTCTCGCGCAAAGCCTGCGCCGCGAACATCACCTGCCGGTGGCCGCCCTGTGTATCGTCTGCGATGCACTGCTGGTGGCCGCTGGTGTATTCGGCCTGGCCAGCCTGCTGACGCAAAGCCCGGCCTTGCTGGCCATCGCCCGCTGGGGTGGCGCTGCGTTTCTGCTCTGGTATGGCAGCCAGGCACTGCTGCGTGCAGCACGCCCGCAAGCCCTGCATGCGGAAGACAGCGCGCCACGCTCATTACGCGCGGTGCTGCTCGCCGCGCTGGCCGTGACCCTGCTCAACCCGCACGTCTATCTGGATACGGTGGTGCTGATCGGCTCACTCGGTGCCCAACAGCCTGAGCCCGGCGCCTATGCCGCCGGTGCCGCCAGCGCCTCCTTTCTCTGGTTCAGCATGCTGGCGCTCGGCGCGGCCTGGCTCGCGCCCTGGCTGGCCAAACCCCTGACCTGGCGCCTGATCGACCTGGGCGTTGCGCTGATGATGTTCGCCGTGGCAGCGCAACTGATCGTCGGCGCCTTGTAGAGGTCACCCGCCGACAGAGCCGGGGTTGCACCCTTGACGCCACCGCCATGGATGGCGCCTGAGCTGCAGCAGGCAACGTCCTTCGGGCCATGGAAATTATTGGTTGCACCTAGTTGCACCGGAGATATTCTCAGGTTTACTCTCCTGCAACTTTGGGTTGCACGCCACATCATGGCGGCACCCTTCGAGCCGTAGCAGGCAAGCCCAAGAACCGCTCCGGTCTGTTCCTGGCGTGCATAACCAACAAGTAGGACACCCTCCATGGCTACCACCACTCTTGGCGTAAAACTCGACGATGCCACCCGCGAACGCCTGAAAAAGGCCGCTGCGCAGATCGACCGCACGCCGCACTGGATGATCAAACAGGCGATCTTCAATTACCTGGAGCAAGTCGAGAGTGGTCTGACGCCCGCCGAGCATGCCGGCCTGGCCGCTGCCGCCGGTGAAGAAGCGCTGGAGTCGCTGAGCGAGCAGGGTCTGCAGGTGTTCCTCGATTTCGCCGAGAGCATCCTCCCGCAATCGGTACTGCGCGCCGCCATCACCAGCGCCTATCGCCGCCCGGAAACCGAAATGGTGCCGATGCTGCTGGAGCAGGCGCGCCTGAACCCACAGCAGGCCGAGGCCTCGCAGAAACTGGCTCTCGGCATCGCCGAAAAGCTGCGCAACCAGAAGAACGCCAGCGGCCGTCAGGGCCTGGT
>JAEYXX010000183.1 GCA_023431055.1 Pseudomonadota bacterium | reverse complement strand
GCGGTCATGCGTAAATATCTGACAGGTGTCTGGGCTTGCCTGAAGCTCGGCGTGCCTTTCGACTCATCCGAGCTATTCAGCGAAGAACACCTGAAAAACGCTTGATCGCTAACAGAGTATCTACAGGCTTGCGCTATTCCTCATCCGCCCAGGGGTGGCGCAAGCCGCCGCCCTGCTGTTCGTTGAACTGATGGATCTGCCGGCGCTGCTTCTTGCTCGGCCGGCCATCGGTCTGTACCCCCACAGCCCCCGCCTTGCGCATGGCCGCGGCCTGTTCGCGGCGGGCGATGCTCTCTTCGGTCTCGCGATACAGCAGTTGCGCCTCGGGGGCGCCGCGACGGACGGCGGAGAGCGCCAGCACGACCACGGTGCGCTCGTCGAAGCCGGTGCGCAGCACGTATTCATCGCCGACCTTAGGCTCCTTGCCCGGCTTGCAGCGGTCGCCGCGGTGATGCACCTTGCCACCTTCTATAGCGGCTTTGGCCAGCGCCCGGGTCTTGTAGAAACGCGCCGCCCACAGCCATTTGTCCAGGCGCACCTTGTCGTCGTCTTTTTCGCTCATCTCACACTCTGAAGGGGGTTGGTATTCGCACGCACGGCGGATGCAGTTGTCACACGACACAACTAGAATGCGCGGAATCATAGGCGTTGTACGCCGCAGGGGACACTCTCACCTTGAAGACTTTCGACCAGCTCAACGTGATCGGCCTGCGTGAGTGGATCAATCTGCCCGAGCTCGGCATCATCGGCCTGCGCGCCAAGATCGACACCGGCGCCAGCACCTCCAGCCTGCATGCCAGCGACATCCAGCCATTCCGGCGTGACGGCGAGGACTGGGTACGCTTCACTGCCTATCTCGGCACTCAGGTGCAGCGCCGTCATCGTTGCGAGGCGCCGCTGGTGTCGGTCAAACGTATCAAGAGCTCCAACGGCCAGGCGCAGAGCCGCTATGTGATCCGCACTCATCTGGCCCTCGGCGATCTGCTGTGGCCGGTGGAATTCACCCTGGCCTGTCGCAAGACCATGCGTTATCGCGTACTACTCGGTTCCAAGGCGCTGATCACCGGCCAACTGGTGGTCAATCCGGCACTCAGCTATGTGCAGGACAAACCCTCACTCTCCTCAGCCCCTCCAGGTGCCCAATGAAGATCGCCGTGCTGTCGCGCAACCCGCGTCTGTATTCCACCCGCCGCCTGGTGGAGGCCGGTCAGCAGCGGGGCCATGAAATGGTGGTGATCGACACCCTGCGCGCCTATATGAACATCGCCAGCCACAAGCCGCAGATCCATTATCGCGGCCAGGCCATGGAGGGTTTCGATGCAGTGATCCCACGCATCGGCGCTTCGGTGACCTTCTATGGCTGCGCGGTGTTGCGCCAGTTCGAGATGATGGGTGTTTACCCGCTCAACGAGTCGGTGGCCATCAGCCGCTCGCGCGACAAGCTGCGCGCCCTGCAATTGCTGTCACGCAAGGGCATCGGCCTGCCAGTGACCGGTTTCGCCCACTCGCCGGACGACATTCCCGACCTGATCCAGATGGTCGGCGGTGCGCCGCTGGTGATCAAGGTGCTGGAAGGCACCCAGGGCATGGGCGTGGTGCTGGCCGAAACGGCAAAGGCCGCCGAGTCGGTGATCGAGGCCTTCCTCGGCCTCAAGCAGGACATCATGGTCCAGGAATACATCCAGGAGGCTGGAGGTGCCGACATTCGCTGCTTCGTGGTCGGTGACAAGGTGATCGCGGCGATGAAGCGCCAGGCCAAGGCCGGTGAATTCCGCTCCAACCTGCACCGTGGCGGCACTGCCAGCCTGATCAAGATCACCCCGGAAGAACGCATGACCGCAGTACGCGCAGCCAAGGTCATGGGCCTTAACGTCGCCGGGGTGGACATCCTGCGCTCCAATCACGGCCCGCTGGTAATGGAGGTCAACTCCTCGCCGGGTCTCGAAGGCATCGAGACCACTACCGGCAAGGACGTTGCCGGGATGATCATCCAGTATCTGGAAAAGAACGCAGAACCCGGCCAGACCCGCACCAAGGGTCGCGGATGAGCCCGGTGTTCGACGGTCGTCTGGCGCTGATAGCACCGGCCTCGGCCATTGCCGAAGACGTACTGGAAGCGACGCTGGCGCAGCTCGATGTGCTCGGCGTGCGCTACCACCTTGGCCAGCACGTGCGTGCCCGCCATCGCTACCTGGCCGGCACGCCGGAGCAGCGCCTGGAGGATCTGCACCAGGCCTTTGCCCTGCCCGACATCGCCGCCGTCTGGTGTCTGCGCGGCGGCTACGGTTGCGCGCAACTGGTGGCGGATATCGACTGGACCTTGCTGCACCAGGCCAGCCCGCGCCCGCTGATCGGCTTCTCCGACCTGTCGATTCTGCTGGAGGCCTTTGCCCAGCGCGGCCTGCCGGCCATTCATGGCCCGGTTGCCACGGCGCTCGGCCATCAGGTGCTGTCGGCGCCCAGCGGCCAGCGCAAACGCCTGGCCTCGATGCAGGCATTGTGGGATCTGCTCAAGGGCCAGCATCGCCAATTGCCGCTGCGTCATATCAGCGGCCCGCAGCATGCCATCGAAGGCACCCTGCAGGGCGGCAACCTCACGGCACTGGCCAGCGTCTGCGGCACGGACGCGGGAATGCGCCTGGCCGAGGATGCGATCCTGATCCTGGAAGACGTCGGCGAGCCCTATTACCGCCTCGAGCGCAGTCTCTGGCAACTGCTGCGCAGCTTCGCCGGGAGAAAGCCACGCGCGGTGTGCCTGGGTAGTTTCACCGACTGCCCGCGGCGTGGCGTACACCACAGCCTGGAGCAGATCGTCGGCGAATACCTGGCGCCGCTGGGCGTGCCGCTGTACGGCGATCTGCCGAGCGGGCATGGTGACCTGAACTATCCCTGGCCCTACGGCCGAAAGGCGCGGCTGAGCAGTAACAGCCTGAGCTGGTAAACCTGGCTCAAGCCTGGCGCGCCTGCAGCCAGGCGAGAAACTCCGCCTCGTCCATCGGTTTACCGAACAGATAGCCCTGGCCCAGCGCGCAGCCCTGCTCACGCAGCAGCGCCAACTGGCTGGGCTGCTCGATGCCCTCGGCCACGCATTCCAGATCCAGGTTGCGCGCGATCATCAGGATGGTCTGCACCAGCATGCGCCCGCTCGCCGCGCCGTCCAGATCGGCGACGAAGCTGCGGTCGATCTTCAGCCGGTCCAGCGGCAGGCGCTTGAGGTAGGTGAGCGACGAGTAGCCCGTGCCGAAGTCGTCGATGGCAAAGCGTACGCCCTGCGCCTTGAGTCGTTGCATGTTGCCGATGCAGCGTTCGACGTCTTCGAGCAGCACGCCCTCGGTGATTTCCAGCTCCAAAGACTGCGCCGGCACGCCGTGATCCCGCAGGCACTGCTCGACGCGCTCCACACAGCCTGCCTGGCGCAGTTCGCGCGGGCTGAGGTTGACCGCCAGCACCAGCTGCGGCCACTGCGCCTGCCAGCGCGCCAGGGCGGCGCAGGCCTGTTCCAGCACCCACTGGCCGATGTCCTGGATCAGCCCGGTTTCCTCGGCCAGCGGGATGAACTGATCCGGCACAATCTCGCCGCGCTCGGGATGCATCCAGCGCAGCAGCACCTCGGCGCCCGCCACGCTGTTGTCGGCCAGCATCAGCTGCGGCTGGAACACCAGTTGCAATTGCTGACGGGCGATGGCCTGACGCAGCTCGCCCTGCAACTGCAGACGCTGGTCGATGGCCGCCTGCATCTCCGGGGCGAAGAAATGCAGGGCGTTGCGCCCGGCGTGCTTGGCCCGGTACATGGCGGTGTCGGCCTGTTTGAGAATGTCCGAGGCGTGCTGCAGCCCCATCGGATGCAGGGCGATGCCGATGCTGGCGCTGATCGCCAGTTCGTGGCCGTCGATCAGGCAGCTGCCCTGCAGACCGCGCAACAGCTTCTCACCCACCGCCGCGGCATGCTCGGCAACGGCCTGCGGCTCGCTTCCCAGCGCCTCGAGCAGTACCACGAACTCGTCACCGCCCAGACGCGCCAGGGTGTCCTCGGTACGCAGTTCGCGGGCCAGGCGAGTGGTCACCTCCACCAGCAGGGCATCGCCAACCAGGTGACCGAGGCTGTCGTTGACCGTCTTGAAGTGACCCAGATCGATGAACAGCAGCGCACCCAGGCTGCCCCCGCGATTCTCCCGGTCCATGGCATGTTGCAGGCGATCGAACAGCAGGCGGCGATTGGGCAGACCGGTCAGCTCGTCGCTGTAGGCCAGGCGCTCGATCTCGCGCTGGTAACGCTGGCGCTCGGAGATATCGATGATGCTGGCACGAATCAGCAGCTCCTCGCCGGGCATGCGCACCAGGCGCACCTCGCACGGCAGCTGGCGCCCGGCACTGTCGCGGTGGTTCCACTCGAATACCGGCGCCTCACCGGCCACGGCCTGACGCATGAAAGTCTTGCCGGCTCGTGAGGACAGGCGGCCATCTGCCTGCCGTAGCGGGCTGATGCTCTGGATCGACCGGCCGAGCAACTCTTCACGGCGATAGCGGAACAGACGCAGCGCGTTCTCGTTGCACTCGACGATGCCGCCATCCGGGTTGAACAGCAGGATCGCCTCGGGCGCATGCTCGACCAGGGTCCGGTAGCGCGCCTCGGCTTCGTGCCGCGCGCTGATGTCCTCGACCAACAACAGGAACACCGTCTGCCGTCCACTGCCGCCGCGCACCACACGCAGGCTGAGGCGGGTGAACACCACCTGACCATCGGCGCGCAGGAAGCGCTTGTCCATCTCGAAACCGTCGCTGTTGCCCAGCAGCACCTGCTCCACGCTGGCCTGCTCGGCCGGCAGATCGTCCGGGTGCGACAGCTGCTGCCAGCTGCTGGCCAGCAGCTCGTCGCGGCTGCGCCCGAGAATGCTGCACAGCTTCTGGTTGACCTCTTCCCAGCCGAAGCTCTGGGTGGTCAGCGCCATGCCGATCAGCGGCGCCTCGAAGAACAGCCGCAGGCGCTCGTCACGCTCGCGCAGCTGCGACTCGGTGCGCTTGCGCTCGCTGATGTCCTGCACCACGCCATAGATGCGCACCAGGCTGCCGTCGTCATCGCGTTCGGCCATGCCGCGCAGGCGCACCAGGCGGCAACCCAGACGCGCGGCCAGGCGCACCTCGACATCCAGATCGTCCAGCTCGCTCAAGGATGCCTGCAGCGTCTGCATGATCAGCGCCTGGCTCGGCGTATCGCAGTAGTCCAATACCTGCTGCAGATCGGGCGGCCCCTGCTGAATGTCGCGCTCGACGATGCGATAGCAGCCATCGCTCCAGAACAGGCTGTAGTCACTGATCTCCAGCACCCAGCCGCCCAGGTTGGCGATGTCTTCGGTCTGGCTGAACAGATGACTCTGACGTAGCAGCTGCGAGCGTTGCTGCTCAACCTTGGCCGCCAGCTCAACCCGCTCGGTGACGTCGTGCTGCAGGCCGACGAAATGACTGATGCCCTGCTCGTCACGCATCGGCGCCAACACCACCTCGTTCCAGAACGGCTTGCCGTCCTTGCGATAGTTGCGCACCACAGCGTGACCGCTACGGCCGTCACGCAGGGCAGCGCGCAAGGGTTGCAGTTCCAGTTGCACACGATCCTTGCCGAGCAGGAAACGACAGTTGCGTCCCAGTGCCTCATCGGCGCGATAGCCGGTTATCTGGCTGAACGCCGAATTGCAGTAAACCAGCGGCAGATCGGCCTGGCGCGCATCGGCGATGGTCACACCCAGCGGGCTGGCTTCCATCGCCAGGTTGGCGCGTGCCAATTGCTGCTGCATCTGCGCGCTACGCGCCAGCGCCTGGCGCAGGTCACTGAGTGCGCGCCCCACCACCAGCGCGGCGCCCATCAGCAACAGTGCGGTGAAATGCAGCTGGTTACGCTGCAGGTCCAACTCGGTGAAACTCAAACTGCCGCGCCAGAGGGGCAATGGCAGGGTGGCGGCGTACACCAGCAAGACGCCATACAGCGCCCCCGCGAAGGCGTGCCGCAGCGCCAGCACCAGCATGCTCAGCCCCAACAGCGGCAAGGCGAACTGGGCCTGCAGGCTCGCGCTTAAAAGCAGCAACACCAGAAATACGCCCGTCGCCAGTAGCCAGCCGCCGGGCGAACGGCTGATCGGCAGCGGCGCAAGAGCAGTATCGCCTGACTCACGCAGCCAGCCGCGGGCGTGCAGCAGCGGAGTGCAGTACGCCAGCAAGGGCGCGGTCAGCGCCAGCAGGTTGATGGTGTCGCTCAACCAGACCGCCAGGCTCGCCTGTGCCCACCGATCACTGGTCTGAAAACCGGTAAGCCAGAGATTGCCCTGCAGACCGAGCGCTACCAGGGTGGCCGGCATCAGCACGGCGAAGGCAAGAAACCTCAGCACATCGCTCAAGCGTCGCAGCGCCGGGTCGAAGGAGTGACGCCGCAGCAGCCACCAACCCAAAGCCACAGCAGCGGTTTCCGGCACCGCATAGAGCGGCGCCCACTGCCAGGGCAGGCCCCAGAGCGGCACACTGAACAGGGCGTTGAGATACAGCGCCGGCAGCACGCGCGGCCCCCACCACAGGCAAAACGCCAGGCCGAGTACCATCGGCAAATAGCACAGCGCCACCCCGTCGTTCAGACGGGTTGCCAGGGAAATCCAGGTTGCCAGGTGGAAAATCGGCAGCGGCAGCCACCAGGTCCAGTTCGGCAAGCGGTCAGGGAAGGCGGCGGGCATGCAGGCCTCGAAGTGATGCGCAGGCACAGCATAGCCCAGCGCCAACGCGCTTGGCAGCATAGTGCCAGCACCGGAACGCTGTAATTGGACGTTCGGCTACACCGCGTCGCGCGGTAGCAACAACCCCAGTGGTAGTCGCACGCGGGCTTCGAGACCACCACCGCTGCGATTGCGCAGCTCGACGCTGCCGCCATGCAGCGCCGCGATGCGCTTGACGATAGCCAGGCCAAGGCCAGTACCGCGCCCGCCACGGGCCCGATCACCGCGGATGAAGGGGTTGAAGATGATGTCCAGCTCGGCCGGATCGATGCCGTTGCCGCGGTCCAGCACGCTCAGCACCACATAGGGTGCGCTTTGATCGCCGGCCAGGCTGGCGACCACCTCGACCGCATCGCCGCCGCCATGGTTGAGCGCATTCTCCACCAGGTTGGTGAGCAGGCGCTTGATCGACACCCGGCGCAGCGGGAAAGGCGGGATCGGCTCCAGGCAAAGGCGCACGCGCTCGCCGTTCTGGTTATAGGGCGCCAGGGTTTCGCGCACCAGTTCGGAGAAGTCCAGCTCCTCCACCGGCTCGTCGCGGCCGTCGCGGATGAAGGCGAGGAACTGATCGAGGATGGCGTCCATGTCCTCGATATCGCGCACCATGTCCTCGGTCAGCTCGGAGTCGTTGTCCATGAACTCCAGCGCCAGGCGCAAGCGCGTCAGCGGCGTGCGCAGGTCGTGGGAGACGCCCGCCAGCATCAACTCACGCTCACGGCCGGCCTGCTCGACATCCTCGGCCATCTGATTGAAGGCGCGGTACACCTCGGTCATCTCGCTCGGCGTATCGCTCACCGGCAGGCGCACGCTGCGCCCCTGGCCGAGTTGACGAGCGGCGAAGACCAGGCGCTTGAGTGGCGCATTGAGCTGACGCACGAAAATCCAGGCCGCCGCAGTGGACAGCAAGCCGATGCCGAGGAACCAACCCAGCACGCTCCAGATCCGCTGACCGCGCAGCGGGTGCGGGTACATTGGCACCCGCACCCAGCCATCGCCGAGGCTCGGTGCATGCACCCAGAGCGCCGGCGGCGTCGTGGCGCGTACACGGGTTTCGGTATCCGGGCCGAGCTCGGTCTGCATCTGCCGCTGGAATATTTCGCTGTAGGGCCAGTGCTGTTCGCTGGCCGGCACCTTGTCACGCGGGATGCGCTTGAGCCCGGCCGCCTGAGCGATATGGTCGCGGTCATCGGGGTTGGCCGCCCAGTACGCGCGCAGGGTCAGCGCCGCACCGTGGCTGTACTGGCGGTCGACCAGCACGTCCTCGTTCATCATCAGGTACACCAGCGTCAGTGCCTTGGAAAACAGCACGACGACGAGCACCAGCCAGAGGGTGCGGGCGAAGAAGCTCTGCGGGAACCACAATGGAGCTTTCATAAGAGCGGCATCAGGCCCCAGGCTTCAGGCTGCAGGTGTCCCCGCCTTTAGCCTGAAGCCTGTCGCTTGCAGCCTGCGGCCTCACTTGTTGCCGTCCGGCACGAACACGTAGCCAACGCCCCAGACGGTCTGGATATAGCGCGGTTTCGACGGGTCCGGCTCGATCAGGCGACGCAGGCGGCTGATCTGCACGTCGATGGAACGCTCCAGCGCATCCCACTCGCGGCCGCGCGCCAGGTTCATCAGCTTGTCGCGGGTCAGCGGCTCGCGCGCATGCTGCACCAGCGCCTTGAGCACGGCGAACTCGCCAGTGGTGAGCATGTGTACTTCCTCGCCCTTCTTCAGCTCGCGGGTGGCCAGCGACAGCTCGTACTCGCCGAAGCTCACGCTCTCATCCTCGGTACCGGGTGCGCCCGGCACCACCGGTGCCTGGCGGCGCAGCACGGCCTTGATGCGGGCCAGCAGTTCGCGCGGGTTGAAGGGTTTGGCCAGGTAGTCGTCAGCACCCAGTTCCAGGCCCTGGATACGGCTGGACTCATCGCCCTTGGCGGTGAGCATGATGATCGGGATCTGGTTGTTCGATTCACGCAGGCGGCGGCAGGCCGAAAGGCCATCCTCACCCGGCAGCATCAGGTCGAGCACCACCAGGTTGAACAACTCGCGCGCCAGCAGGCGATCCATCTGCTCGACGTTCTCCACTGCACGTACCCGATAGCCCTGCTCGTCGAAGAAGCGTTCGAGCAGGCGGCGCAGACGGGCGTCGTCATCGACGATGAGAATCTTCTCGCCTTCGGTGGCAGGGGCAGCGGACTGGGTCATGGCGTCTCCTTGGACAGCCGTACTGTGGACGGCAAGTGGCGGCATTATCGCTCAGGCGCATGGATGGGCGCTTTAGCCATTGTTAGCAGATTTTTCCCCGAACGGTTCGCAGCTCTCGCGAATGCGGTGTTTATAATGCGCCGCTTTCGTATCTGGCCGGCATGTTTACGGCCGCCCTGTCGCTTCAGTGGGTAGTTTTCATATGGACAGCATCAACAATCGCATCGCCGATGAACTGGGCGTGCGCCCGCAACAGGTTGCCGCCGCCGTGGCCCTGCTCGACGAAGGTTCCACCGTGCCCTTCATCGCCCGTTACCGTAAAGAAGTGACCGGCAGTCTCGACGACACCCAACTGCGCCACCTGGAAGAGCGCCTGCGCTATCTGCGCGAGCTGGACGAGCGCCGCGTGGCGATCCTCGCCAGCATCGAGGAACAGGGCAAGCTGACCCCCGAGCTCAAGCGCGAGATCGACCTGGCCGACACCAAGACGCGCCTCGAAGACCTTTACCTGCCGTACAAGCAAAAGCGCCGCACCAAGGGCCAGATCGCCCTGGAAGCCGGCCTCGGCGCGCTGGCCGACGCACTGTTCGACGACCCGACCCTGGTCCCGGAAAGCGAGGCCGCGCGTTTCGTCGACGCCGAGAAAGGCTTCGCCGACGTCAAGGCGGTGCTGGAAGGCGCCAAGTACATCCTCATGGAGCGCTTCGCCGAAGATGCCGACCTGCTGGCCAAGCTGCGCGACTTCCTCAAGCACAACGCGACCCTCAGCGCCCGTGTGGTGCCGGGCAAGGAGAACGAGGGCGCCAAGTTCAGCGACTACTTCGAGCATGACGAAGTGCTGAAGAACACCCCTTCGCACCGCGCGCTGGCGATCTTCCGCGGGCGCAACGAAGGCATCCTCAGCGTCAGCCTCAAGGTCGGTGACGAAACGCCCGGCGGCATGCACCCCGGCGAAGGCATGATCGGCGAGCGCTTCGGCATCGCCAACCGCGGCCGCGCCGCTGACAAGTGGCTGGGCGAAGTGGTGCGCTGGACCTGGAAGGTGAAGCTCTACACCCACCTGGAAACCGATCTGCTTGGCGAGCTGCGCGACAAGGCCGAGGATGACGCCATCGGCGTCTTTGCCCGCAACATGCACGACCTGCTTTTGGCCGCACCGGCTGGGCCGCGCGCGACCCTTGGCCTCGACCCGGGCCTGCGCACCGGCTGCAAGGTGGCGGTGGTCGACGCCACCGGCAAGCTCTTGGAT
>JAEYXX010000179.1 GCA_023431055.1 Pseudomonadota bacterium | reverse complement strand
GGGCGACCTTCTGCTCGCCGGCGCGCATCAGGGCCAGTTCGACCTGGTCCTGGATCTCTTCGATGTGGATGGTGCCGCCGGACGGCATGCGGCGCTTGAAGGTGGCGGTGACCTGCTCGGTCAGGCGCGCAACGGTGTCGTGGATACGCGACGAAGCGGCTGCGGTGCCGCCTTCTACTGCGAGGAAGGCCTTGGTGATGGCGACGGTGATCTTGTCATCGGTGTAGGGGACGACAGTGCCGTTGCGCTTGATCACACGCAGTTGGCCGGGGGCGGTGGCAGCCAGATCCTGGGAGGATTCAGCGGCCTGCGGCGCCACGGCCTGCGGGTTCTCGCGAGTAGTGTCGGTATGCATGGAGATCTCCGTGTTCTGTAATTTTTGGTTGGACGTCACGATTGGAAACCGTGCCTTGTCCGCCGTTCATTCCATTAGCAGGCCGTTGAAAAACTACCTGCGTTGGCAATCCTGCGTTAAAAACGGCCTCAAAATGCTCATTTACAGCACGTAAACTGCGCTTTTTCGGTCGTTTTTGCCTTGTCTTGCCTGCCTCGCCTACGTTTTTCAACGGTCTGTTAACAACTCAAGCCGCACGCGGCAGCGGGGCCGGGCACGGGGTGTCGCAAGAGCGGGCAGGGTGGGCACGACTTCAAGTGCCGTCCTGGCGCATAAGTCACAGCGGGGCATTACCACACCCCGCCTACTACATATAGTGGTCGACTGGCGGACAAGACCGCTGTCTGACCGGCTCACGCGCAACGTCGAGCGTTGCAGCGTGGCTGTAACCCAGGCCAGGCCTGGGTTAGGGCGAAACGATTGGCCGGAACATCTGGAAAACCCTGTGAAAAGGGCTTGCGCGATTCGTTCTTTTTGTATCCGGGTTTCTGCGTCAACCCAATATCTGGTGGGTGCCGCGCGATGGGGATACAAGATAGTGCGCTGTTGGAGGCATTGCAAGGCGCTAGGAAAAGAACAGCCTGTGGATAAGATGTGGGTGTCTTGTGGGTGTCGGCGGCGTAGCCCGCATGGTCTCTGGCTCTGGCTGCTGAATGCCGTTCGTCGCCCTTGGAGGCGGAATCTCCGCGACTTGGCGAAGCTGTTCGGCGGCGCACAGACTACCACTATATATAGTGCTTTTGGCATGTGCTGTGCTTGACCTGGCGGCTCTGGTTTGCTGCTCGCGCCGGGACGCGCTCAGCCCCTAGAATGGTTGCGGTATTTGCGGCGCTTGCCGGTATGCAAAGGGGAGAGGGTGTGGAACAAGAAGCGTGGCAGATTCTGATCGTCGAGGATGACCAGCGCCTGGCGCAGTTGACCCGCGAGTATCTGGAGGGCAACGGCCTGCGCGTGGCCATCGAGGCCGATGGTGCCCGCGCTGCGGCGCGGATTCTTGCCGAGCAGCCGGACCTGGTGATTCTCGATCTGATGCTGCCGGGGGACGACGGCCTGAGCATCTGCCGCAAGGTGCGCAGCGGCTACAAGGGGCCGATTCTCATGCTGACCGCGCGCACCGACGACATGGACCAGGTGCTGGGGCTGGAGATGGGCGCCGATGATTACGTGTGCAAGCCGGTACGCCCGCGCGTATTGCTGGCGCGCATTCGCGCGCTGTTGCGCCGCCGCGAGGGTAGCGAGAGCGAGCGTGACGAAGGTCAGCTGCGGCGCCTGCAATTCGGTGCGCTGGCCATCGACAGCGCCATGCGCGAAGCCTGGCTGGGCGAGCAGGGCATCGAGCTGACCAGCGCCGAGTTCGATCTGCTCTGGCTGCTGGCGGTCAACGCCGGGCGCATCCTGTCGCGCGAGGAAATCTTCAATTCCCTGCGTGGCATCGAGTACGACGGCCAGGATCGCTCCATCGACGTGCGCATTTCGCGTATCCGCCCGAAGATCGGTGATGACCCGATGCATCCGCGCATGATCAAGACGGTGCGTAGCAAGGGCTACCTGTTCGTCGCCGAGGCCGCGGAGGCGCTGCCGTTCGGTGATGCGCCGCCGATCCTGCGCGATTGATCGGCGGCCATGAACTCGATCTTCCTGCGCATCTATGGCGGCATGCTCGCCGCGCTGGTGCTGGTGGCGCTGCTGGGCGTCGGCACCCTGCACCTGGTCAACGAGGTGCGCGGCGATCAGTACCGCGAGGGGCTGGCGCGCGGCACCTTTCGCCTGATGGCGGACAACCTGTTGCCGATGAACGAGGTGGAGCGCAAGCGCGCCCTGGTGGTCTGGTCGCGCCTGCTCGGCATCCCTCTGGAGCTGCAGGCGCTCAGCGACGTGGGGTTGGAAAGCAGCGAGCGCAATCGTCTGCAGCGCGGCCATGTGCTGGTGCGCCAGACCGGTCCGCACTCGGCCAAGGTCTATGGCCTGCTCGACGGCAAGCAGCCGCTGCTTTTGACGGGTGAAATCCAGCAGATCAGCGAGCAACTGGCGCGGGCTACCAACTACCTGCTGATCGACGAACTGGTGCGCTATCCGGTGCATGAGCAGCCGCAGCGCCTGGCCGAATTGAAGGCGGCCAAGCAGTTCGGCTTCGACCTGCAACTGGTGCGACTCGAAGACGCCATTCTCGATCTCGATCAGCGTCGGCGTATCGACGAGGGCGATACGGTAATGGCGCTGGGCAAGGGCGGCGACTCGATCTATGTGTTCTCCGGCATCGTCGATACGCCCTGGGTACTGGAAATCGGCCCGCTGTACCAGATGAACCCCTATCCGCCGCAACTGCTGGTGCTGATCGGTGCGCTGGGTCTGAGCCTGATCGGCCTGATCGTCTATCTGCTGGTGCGCTCGCTGGAGCAGCGCCTGCGTGCGCTGGAGAGCGCGGCCACGCACATTGCCAGCGGTCGCCTGGATGCCCGTGTGCCGACGCGTGGTGCCGACTCGGTGGGGCGCCTGGCCAGCAGTTTCAATGCCATGGCCGAGCACCTGCAGACCTCCCTAAGCACCCAGCGCGAGCTGGTGCGGGCGGTGTCCCATGAGCTGCGCACGCCGGTGGCGCGCCTGCGTTTCGGCCTGGAGATGATCGCCGATGCGCCCAACGAAAGTGCCCAGCGCAAATACATGGATGGCATGGACAGCGATATCCAGGACCTAGACAAGCTGGTCGACGAGATGCTGACCTATGCGCGTCTGGAGCAGGGTTCGCCGGCGCTGAACTTCCAGCAGGTGGAGCTCAAGGCGCTGATCGATCAGGTGATCGAAGAGCTGGCGCCGCTGAGCAACAAGGTGCACGTGGAGTGCGGTGCGGTGCTCAGCGTGCAGGCCGACGGCGCCTGCTGGGTCGAAGCCGAGCCGCGTTACCTGCACCGGGCGCTGCAGAATCTGGTGAGCAATGCCATGCGTTACGCAGAAGGCAAGGTGCTGATCAGCTGTCAGGTCGGTTACAAGCGTTGTCGTATTGACGTCGAGGACGATGGACCGGGCGTACCGGAAGAGGCCTGGGAACGTCTGTTCAGTCCGTTTTTGCGTCTCGATGACAGCCGCACGCGGGCGTCCGGTGGGCACGGGCTGGGCCTGTCCATCGTGCGCAGGATCATCTACTGGCACGGCGGCCGCGCGCAGATCGGGCGCAGCGAAAGTCTCGGCGGCGCGCGTTTCAGTTTGGTGTGGCCGCGGCAGCAGGGCGAATAAGGCGCGATTGCGCACCGATTTTTTGCCTGCACTGTAGCCCGGATGCAATCCGGGGCGATTGAGCGCGGCCAAAAGCATCGCGGCTGAAGCCGCTCCTACAGAGGCTCACAGGTCCCGTGGGAGCGGCTTCAGCCGCGATAGCTCTATCCAGCCAGCATGAAATCCGGGCTACGCCGTGACCGCCGCCGGCTTTGTAGGGCGCGCCGCACGCACCGGGTTATCCACCTGTGGCCGTCCCATGATCACGCCGCCACGGCCACCAGGCTCAGCACCTTGTTATCGAACAGCACGAATTGGCCATCCAGCTCGGTGCTCGTTCGCCAGTCCGGGTGCAGGTCGATCAGCAGGCGCAGGCGCACGCTGTCCTGGTCGATGTCCAGCAGTTCGGCATCATGGAAATAGAAGCGTGTCAGGGTTAGCGGATAGAGCGCCTTGAACAGGCTTTCCTTGAGCGAGAAGCTCAGGCTGATGCGCAGGGCGCGGGCGTTTTCGTCGAGGTCTTGCAGGCGTTGCAGCTCGGCGGGAGTGAGGATTTCGCCCTGCAGGCGTTGGGCGCGTTCGGCCGGCAGCAGGCGCTCGACGTCCAGGCCCAGAGCGCGCCATCGATCGTCAGGCGCGACCAGCGCAGCAGCCCAGTTGTCGCCGTGGGTGATGGAGCCGACCACGCCACGCGGCCATTGCGGCGCGCGGTCTGCACCGACGGCCGGCACGCTGGCCTGGCCGGTCACGCGGCGCAGCGCCTCGCGGGCGCACAGGCGCCCGGCCAGGTGTTCGGCCTGGCGTTTGGCGACGCCGCGCACCGGAGCGATGCCGCAGCGGGCGAAGTCATCCACCGTGAGCTGGGTCGGGTCGAAGTGCGTGCTGATCAGCTGCGCGCCGGCAAGCGAGTTTGGCAGCGGGTTGTGCGTGTCGAGAGGGCTGCAGCAGGCGGGGTGATAAGCGTTCATGGGGCGCGATTGTGCCGCGCCGCGGACCGTCCAGTCATCCGCCGTTTACATTTCTTTGCAGGCAGGTAACAAAGCTAAACGGACGCTGGTCCTGGCTTTTGTCAGACTGCGCTGGCATTCCCCAGGGAATGCAGGTGAGGTTGTAGTCAGTGCGAGGGCACTGACGTTTTCTCCGAGTTCGAGAACGGTAGCCCGATTGGGCTGCCGTTTTTTTTGCGCTGCGTTTGGCGGCGCGGTCGAGGTTTGCCCGAGTGCGGCGCAGCCTGTGCAATGTCGAGCTGCGTAAGGTGGATCACGCTTCACCGACCCACCGCTCTGGTGGATGTAAAGAGCGACATCCACCCTACGGTCCCCCTCGTGTGATCGCCAAGGCGTTCGCATTTGCCCTGTGGCTTTCGTGAGGGGAATTGCAGTCAAATGCCTGTGCGGGCAAATCTACCCCCGCGAGGACCATGGACGATGACCCAACAATCGCAGTTCGCCCTGCTCGGCAAGAAGCGTTTTCTGCCGTTTTTCGTGACGCAATTGCTCGGCGCCTTCAACGACAACATCTTCAAGCAGTCGCTGATTCTCGCCATCCTCTTCAAGCTCAACACGGGCGCTGACCGCGATCTGCTGGTCAATCTCTGCGCCTTGCTGTTCATCCTGCCGTTCTTTCTGTTCTCCGCTCTCGGCGGGCAGTTTGGCGAGAAGTTCGCCAAGGACGCGCTGATCCGCAAGATCAAGTTCGCCGAGATCCTGATCATGCTCGCCGGCGCCGCTGGGGTGCTGCTGGACAACCTGCCGCTGATGCTCGCCGTGCTGTTCGCCATGGGCACGCAGTCGGCGCTGTTCGGCCCGGTCAAGTATTCGATCCTGCCGCAGCACCTGAAGGAAGAGGAGCTGGTGGGCGGCAACGCCCTGGTGGAAATGGGCACCTTCCTGGCAATTCTGGCTGGCACCATCGGCGCCGGCATCATGATGGCCAGCAGCAGTTATGCGCCCATCGTCGCCGGTTCAGTGGTCGGTGTGGCGCTGCTTGGCTACCTGGCCAGCCAGGGTATTCCCAAGGCTTCGGCGGCCATGCCGACGCTGCCGCTGGACTGGAACATCTTCCGTCAGTCCTGGGTGATCATGAAACTCGGCTTGGGCCAGCGTCCGGCGGTGTCGCGCTCGCTGGTGGGCAACTCCTGGTTCTGGTTTCTCGGCGCGATCTACCTGACGCAGATTCCGGCTTACGCCAAGGAGTGGCTGTACGGTGACGAGAGCGTAGTGACGCTGATTCTCACCGTGTTCTCGCTGGGTATCGGCCTGGGCTCGATGCTTTGCGAGCGCATGAGCGGGCACAAGGTGGAGATCGGCCTGGTGCCGTTCGGCTCCATTGGCCTGACCCTGTTCGGCATGCTGCTGTGGTGGTTCTCCGGCGGTTTCCCACAGGGCGCTGCGCCGCATGACTGGCTGGCGCTGCTGGGCTATGGCCAGGCCTGGTGGATTCTCGGCTGCATTCTCGGCATCGGTCTTTTCGGTGGCTTCTATATCGTGCCGCTGTATGCGCTGATCCAGTCGCGCACCGCCGAGCATGAGCGGGCGCGGGTGATCGCCGCCAACAACATTCTCAATGCGCTGTTCATGGTGGCGTCGGCCATCGTCGCGATCCTGTTCCTGAGCGTCGCCGGGCTGTCGATTCCGCAGCTGTTTCTGGCCATCTCGCTGATGAACATCGCGGTGAACAGCTACATCTTCAAGATCGTCCCCGAGTTCAGCATGCGTTTTCTCATCTGGCTGCTGGGGCATTCGATGTACCGGGTCGAGCACAAGGGCCTGGACGCCATTCCCGACGAGGGGCCAGCGGTGCTGGTGTGCAACCACGTGTCCTTCGTCGATGCGCTGCTGATCGGCGGCGCCATTCGCCGGCCGGTGCGATTCGTCATGTACTACAAGATCTACGACCTGCCGGTGCTCAACTTCGTCTTCCGCACTGCCGGCACCGTACCGATCGCCGGGCGCAACGAGGATCTGCTGATCTACGACGCGGCGTTCAAGAAGATCGCCGAGTACCTGCGCAACGGCGAGCTGGTGTGCATCTTCCCCGAGGGCAAGCTGACTGGCGATGGCGAGATCAACGAGTTCAAGGCCGGCATCGAACGGATCATCGAGGAGAACCCGGTGCCGGTGATCCCCATGGCGCTGCGCGGCCTGTGGGGCAGCTTCTTCAGCCGCGACCCGCGCAAGGGCCTGTTCAAGCGCCTATGGTCGCGGGTGTGCCTGGTGGCCGGCGCGCCGCTGGCGCCTGAGCTGGCGCGGCGCGAGGCGTTGCAGGCGCAGGTGGCCGAGTTGCGTGGCGATTGGCGATGACCCTGTGGGAGGGGCTTTCGGCTCGGGCATCCTGCTTCGCTCTACCTCCTGCATCCATGCAGTCGTAGCCGCGATGCTTTCGCCGCTGAAGCGCCTCCCACGAATCTGTATTCCGACTTTCTCAGTGGCTCAGCTTGAGCCCGATCAGCCCGCAGACGATCAGTGCGACGCTGGCCAGGCGCAGCAGCGCCATGGATTCGCCGAACAGGATGATGCCGGCGATCACCGTGCCCACCGCGCCGACGCCGGTCCAGATGGCGTAGGCGGTGCCCAGCGGCAATTCCTTCATGGCCAGTGCTTCGGTTTGCTCGACTC
>JAEYXX010000153.1 GCA_023431055.1 Pseudomonadota bacterium | reverse complement strand
CATCCTCGCCGGCGAATTTCACCTTGACCTCGGCCGGTACATCGCCGAGCGCTTCGCGCAACGCCTTGAGGCGTTCGTCCAGGCGCGCACCTTCGGCCAGGTCGGCCTGCAGGGTGATGGTGCGGTCGCCGTCGACGCGGCGCAGGGTGCCGACCTTGGGCGCGGGTTGCAGGTCGACGAAGTTGCTCAGCGGCACCTGACCTGATGGCGTATTGAGGGTCAGGCGGCCGAGCTGATCGAGCGAGCGCCAGTTGCCGGGCAGGCGCACGCGAATGTCGACTTCGTCGGTGGCATCCTCTGGCCGGTACGTGGCCAGCTTCAGGCCGTTGGTGATCATCTGCACCGCGTTGCCGACGCTGAGCACGTCGGCGCCGAAGCGTGCGGCGGCCTCGCGGTCGACCTTGATGCGCCACTCGATACCGGGCAGGGCACGGTCGTCCTCGATGTCGACGAAGCCGCCGAGGTTCTGCATCTCGCCGCGAATACGCTCGACCCACTGCTCGCCTTGTGCCGGGTCCAGTGCGCTGATCTGCAGTTTCACCGGCTTGCCGTCGGTGGGGCCCTGTTCCTGCTTGCGAAACTCCAGCACCACGCCAGGAATGCCGGCGGTACGCTGGCTCATTTCGGCAAGAATGTCCTTGGCCGGCCGGCGCTGGTGCCAGTCGACGAACTGGAACTGCAAGGTGCCGATCACGTCGGCGCCGAGTTGGCCTTGCTGGCCTTCCGGCTGTGCCAGGGACCGCGCATACAGTGCCTTGACCTCACGCATGCCGAGTACCTGCTTTTCCACCTGCTGGAGCAGGGCATCCTTCTCCTGCACCGACAGATCGCCACGGGCACGCAGCCAGATCTGCGCGCTTTCCGGCTCGACGTCCGGGAAGAATTCCACGCCATGGTTGAAGCGCCCATAGCCGACATAGATCAAGGCGATCAGCGCGAGCATGCCGAGCAGGGTCAGGCCCGGGCGCTTGAGCAGCGTCGCCAGCAGATTGCGGTAGGCGTTGCCGGCGCGGTTGGTGGTGGGCGCTTGTGGACGTGCCTGGCCACCAGTGACGGCGCCGAGTACCGGCAGGAACACCAGCGCCATGGCCAGCGAGGCCAGCAGGCAGAGAATCACGGTGGCCGGCAGATACTTCATGAACTGGCCGACCACGCCGGGCCAGAACAGTAGCGGCAGGAACACCACCAGGGTGGTGGCGGTGGAGGCGATTACCGGCCAGGCCATTCGTGTCGCGGCATTGGCCCAGGCCTGACGAGGCGTCTGGCCTTGCTGCAGATAGCGGTCGGCCAGCTCGGAAACGACGATGGCCCCATCCACCAGCATGCCGGCTACCAGGATCAGGCTGAACAGCACCACGATATTGAGGGTGAAACCGAGCATCCAGATCAGTAGGATGCCGCTGAGGAAGGCGCCGGGAATGGTCAAGCCGACCAGCAGCGCCGAGCGCATGCCCATGCTCGCCACGACCAGGATCAGTACCAGAACGATGGCGGTCAGCACGTTGTTGAGGAGGTCGCCGAGCATGTTCTGCACTTCCTGCGACTGGTCCATGATGTAGCTGACTTCAACGCCTGGCGGCAGCAGGGGCCCCGCCTGCTCCATCAGCGCCTTGACCTGGTCGATGGTCTCGATGATGTTGGCGCCGCTGCGTTTGGCCACTTCCAGCACGATGGCCGGCTGACCATTGATGCGGGCGAAACCGGTCGGGTCCTTGAAGGTGCGACGGATGGTGGCGACGTCGGCGAAGGTGACAACGCTGTCGCCGACTACCTTGATCGGCATGCGCATCACGTCTTCGAGGTCTTCGATGACGCCGGGCACCTTCATGCTCATGCGCCCGGCGCCGGTATCCAGGCTGCCGGCAGCGACCAGGCGGTTGTTGCGGCTGACCAGGTTGAACAGCTCGTTGTAGTCGATTCCGTAGCTGTCGAGTACCTGCGGGTCGACGACGATTTCCAGCAGGTCTTCGCGGTCACCACCGATCTCCACCGACAGCACTTCGGCGATGCCTTCGATGTTTTCCTTCAGGCGCCTTGCAATGTAGACCAGCTCGGTTTCGGCGATGGGGCCGGACAGACCGATCGACAGCACCGGGAACAACGCCACGTTGACCTCGGTGACGGTCGGCTCGTCGGCCTCTTCAGGCAGCTTGCTGCGTGCGGTGTCGACCTTCTCGCGTACATCGGCCAGCGCCACCTTGGCATCGAAGCCGGCGTCGAATTCGAGGATCACCGATGCGTGACCTTCGCTGGACATCGAGCGCATTTCCTTGACGCCCTCCAGGCTGCGCAGCTCCTGTTCCAGCGGGCGTACCAACAGGCGTTCGCCGTCTTCCGGGCTGATGCCTTCGAGGGTCACCGAGACATAGATCATCGGGATGGTGACGTCGGGGTTGGACTCCTTGGGCATGGCGATGTAGGCCACCAGCCCGCCGCAGAGCAGGAACAGCAGGATGAGGATGGTGGTGCGGCTGCGGTCGAGGGCGGCGGCGATCAGTGCATGCATTTCAGCTGCCCTCGGCAAGTTGCGTGCGCACCTGCTGGCCGGGCTGGACAAAGCCCTGGCCAAGGGTGATCAGCGCGACCTTCGGCGGCAGGCCGCTGACCCAGGCGCCCTGGTTGTCGACGCTGATCAGATCCACCGGGGTGAACTCCACGCGCTGCGCATCGTTGACCCACTTGACGCCGTGGCGGCCGTTTTCGTCCAGGCTGAGCAGGGCAGGGGACAGACGATGAGCCATGGCTTCGCCAGTCTGGATATGCAGCGTGGCGCTGGCACCCGCCAGGCGCAGGCCGTCCGGGTTGTCCACCTTGACTTCGATGCGGAAGCTGCGCGAGCCCGGGTCGGCGGCCGCGGCGATGAAGTGCAGTTCGCCCTGCAGCGTGCGGCCATCGAGCAGTTCCACTTTCACCGGCTGACCCAGTTCGAGCTGGGTCACCTGTTGCTGGGCGATCTGCGCGCTGACCTTGAGGCGGTCGATGTCCACCAGGGTCAGCAGGCTCTGTCCGGGTTGGACGAAGTCTCCCAGCTCGACCATGCGCTGGTCATAGATGCCGGCGAATGGCGCTTTTACCTTTGTGTTGCGCAGTTGCAGGCGGGCGCTGTCGAGTTCGGCGCTGGCCTTGGCCAACTCACTCTCCAGGCGCATCAGTTCGTTGGCCGATACCAGGCTGCGCTCACGCAGGCGCTTGGCCGCGTTGACGTCGCTTTGCCGTTGCCGGACATCGGCCTCGCTGCGTGCGACCTGGGCCGGGCGGTCGTCCGGCGAGAGGCTGAGCAGCAATTGATCGGCGGCGACACGGTTGCCCTTGTCCTGATCCAGCTTCTGCACGCTGCCGCTGACCTGGGCGCGCAGTTCCACGCGGCGCCAGGCCTCGATCTGGCCCTGCACCACATGCTGGCGCTGCATGGGCTGGGCTTCCTGCCAGGTCACCTCGACCCGCGCCAGTTCGGCGCTCGTGGCTGGTTTATCGGGCTCGGTCTGTACCTCGTCGCGTGCGACGAAACGGTCGCCGCTGAGCAGCCAGAGCAGCAGCACGATGGCGATGACGACGGCGATGATCCAGGGACGTTTGCTGAGTTGCGCGAACATGGCGATGGCTTACTCGTTGTTGGCGGGCGCTGCCAGCAGCGCGGCGGCCTGGCCCTGCAGGCCAGCGATGATGAAGTCGGTAACGCGATCGAAATACGCGCCGAGCTCGATGTATTCGGCCCAGTGCGCGAAACCACCGGAGGCGATGCGCGCCATGACGCCATTGACGCAGGCCTCCACACCCCACAGCAGATGCTGGCAGTGCGCAGGGGAGAGCTGCAGATCGTGGAAGCTGCTCTGCAGCAGGCCGCTGAACAGATTCATGTACTGGCCTTCCAGCTCGATGAACTGTTCGCGGTAGGGGGCCTCCAGGCGCTCCTGAAAGGCCGGGCGGTCACACAGCAGGCAAAGCTGCGCCTGCAGCGGGTCGGCCTGCAGCTGCTCGAAGGCGCGGCGAATCACCCGGCGCATGGCTTCTTGCGCGGGGGCGTTGCGGGCGACTTCCTGCAGTTCGGCCAGGTGTTGGCGCGAGCAGTCCAGCACCATTCGCGCGTAGAGCGCTTCCTTGCTGGTGAAGTGTTTGTACACGGTGCCTTTGCCGATGCCCGCATGACGCGCCACTTCGGCGATGGTGACGCGATCCCAGGAGTCGTTCTGGAACAGCTGGCGAGCGGATTCGAGCAGGGCATTTTCCCGTTGCTGGAAGAGTTGATCCTGGTAGCGCATGGGCAGTCCGCGGAGAGTTGTGACCGGCGGTCATGCTATGACTGTTGGTCACGATGCGGCAAGGCGGGAGTTGTAACAAGGCAATTGGCGGGTGGCCGTTCACTGCCTCATTCGCCGCGAGGCGCGGCTCCCACAGTGGGATGCGGTGTCTGCGGGGTTTGTGTAGGAGCCCCGCCCCGGGGCGAAGCTTTTGATCGGTACGAAACTACCGGAGGTGTTCGGCCAGGCCAGGTTCAGCGCGCCACGCTGACGCCTTCGAGGCTGGCGAAGGAGGTGTCCTTGGCGGTGAGCAGGAAGTCGCGCATGAACGGCGCGTCGAGCATGTCGGTGCGAATCGCCGCGTAGAGCGTGGCGAACAGCCCTTTCTCGCCCAGACGCTTGGCACTGACGTAGCCGCGCGAGCTGTACTCGTGCAGCGCCCAGTTGGGTAGGCCGCAGACGCCACGCCCGCTGGCCACCAGCTGCATCATCATCACCGTCAGTTCGGAGGTGCGCACCTGGGCCGGCTCGATATCGTTGGGTTCGAGAAAGCGCGTGAAGATATCCAGGCGATCACGTTCCACCGGGTAGGTGATCAGGGTTTCCGTGGCCAGATCCTGAGGCTGGATGTAGGCCTTGTGCGCCAGGCGGTGCTGATTGGCGACGGCGAGCATGGCCTCGTAGGTGAACAGCGGCACATAGGTGATACCCGCCAGTTCGATGGGGTCCGAGGTCACCACCAGGTCCAGGTCGCCACGGGCCAGCGCCGGCAGCGGGGCGAAGGAGAAACCCGAAGCCAGGTCCAGCTCCACTTCCGGCCAGGCATCGCGGAACTGGTCGATGGTCGGCATCAGCCACTGGAAGCAGCTGTGGCATTCGATGGCCATGTGCAAGCGGCCGGCGGTGCCACCGGCCAGGCGTGCAAGGTCGCGTTCTGCGCTGCGCAGCAGGGGCAGGGTGGCGTCGGCCAGTTGCAGCAGGCGCAGGCCGGCGCTGGTGAAGCGCACGGGTTTGGTCTTGCGCACGAACAACTGCAGGCCGAGGCGTTCTTCCAGCTCCTTGAACTGGTGCGACAGTGCCGACTGGGTCAGATGCAGGCGCTCGGCGGCTTCGACCAGGCTGTCGGTCTCGCGCAGGGCGTGCAGGGTTTTCAGGTGGCGTAGCTCGAGCATGGCGGGTCTCTGCGAAGGTTTCACTCATCCAGTTTTGAAGCTGGATGAAAATGCTTCATACAGCCTACATGAGTAAATCTTTAGATCAAGACGAAAATCTTGAGTTTGTCTCACTCGTTGCCGATGCCGAGAATGGCGCCATCTCGATTCATTGCGGAGCATTAAGTCATGGCCCTGTCCCATTCCCTCGGTTTCCCGCGCATCGGTCGCGACCGCGAACTGAAAAAGGCGCTCGAAGCGCATTGGCGAGGCGAGCTGGACGAAGCTGCGCTGCGTGCTGTCGGCCAACGTCTGCGCGCCGAGCACTGGCAGTTGCAGAAGGATGCCGGCATCGATCTGCTGCCGGTGGGCGACTTTGCCTGGTACGACCAGGTGCTTGGCCATTCGCTGGCCTTCGGCGTGATTCCCGAGCGCTTTCGCCCAGCGGCTGGCAAACCGACGCTGGAGACGCTGTTCGCCATGGCCCGCGGGGCCGTTGCAAACAAGAGCAGCGGCAACTGCTGTGGCGCTCATGCGCAGGAACTGACCAAGTGGTTCGACACCAACTACCACTACCTGGTACCGGAGTTCAGCGTTGACCAGCAGTTCGCCCTGAGCTGGGAGCAGTTGTTCGAGGAAGTGGAGGAGGCGCACGCCCTTGGCCACCAGGTCAAACCGGTGCTGATCGGCCCGCTGACCTATTTATGGCTGGGCAAGGCCAAGGGCGCCGATTTCGACAGGCTGGAGCTGCTCGAGCGCCTGCTACCGGTCTATGGCGAGATTTTCCAGTGCCTGGCCGCGCAGGGCGTGGAGTGGGTGCAGATCGACGAGCCGATCCTGGTACTCGACCTGCCGCAGGACTGGAAGAATGCCTTCGAGCGAGCCTACAACCTGATCCAGCGCGAGCCCTGCAAGAAGCTGATCGCCACCTACTTTGGTGGCCTGGAGGACAACCTCGGCCTGGCCACCAACCTGCCGGTGGATGGCCTGCATATCGATCTGGTGCGGGCGCCGGAGCAGTACCCGACCATTCTCGACCGTCTGCCGGCTTATAAAGTGTTGTCGCTGGGTCTGGTCAATGGTCGCAACGTCTGGCGCTGCGATCTGGACAAGGCCCTCGAAGTGTTGCGTCACGCTCACGAACGTCTAGGCGAGCGTTTGTGGGTGGCGCCGTCCTGCTCGCTGCTGCACAGCCCGGTGGACCTGGCGCGTGAAGATCAGCTCGACGCCGAACTGAAGAGCTGGCTGGCCTTCGCCGTACAGAAGTGCCGGGAGGTCGCCGTGCTCGGCAGGGCACTGGAGGCGCCGGACGACGCCGCTGTGCAGGCCGCGCTGGAAGCCAGCCGTGGGGTACAGGCCGCACGTGCTGCATCGACGCGCATTCACAAGCCCGAGGTGCAGGCGCGTCTGGCAGCGATCCTGCCGCGTCATGCCCAGCGCCAATCGCCGTTCGCCGAGCGCATCGGCAAACAGCGCGAGCGCCTGCAGTTGCCGGTGCTGCCGACTACCAGCATCGGCTCCTTCCCGCAGACTTCGGCCATTCGCATGGCACGCCAGGCGTTCAAGCAGGGCAAGTTCGGTGCCGCCGATTACCTTGAGGCCATGCACGGCGAAATACGTGAAGCCGTACGGACCCAGGAACGCCTCGGTCTGGATGTGCTGGTGCACGGCGAGGCTGAGCGCAACGACATGGTCGAATACTTCGCCGAGCAGCTCGACGGCTACGCCTTCACCCGCTTCGGCTGGGTGCAGAGCTATGGTTCGCGCTGCGTCAAACCGGCGGTGATCGTCGGCGACCTGAGCCGGCCCAAGGCCATGACCGTGGAGTGGATCCGCTATGCCCAGAGTCTGACCGACAAGGTAGTGAAGGGCATGCTGACCGGCCCGGTGACCATGCTGATGTGGTCCTTCCCGCGCGAGGACGTCGCCCGCGAAGTACAGGCCAGGCAACTGGCGCTGGCGATTCGCGACGAGGTGATGGATCTGGAGGCGGCGGGCATCAAGATCATCCAGATCGACGAGGCCGCGTTTCGCGAGGGCCTGCCGCTGCGTCGGGCCGCCTGGCAGCATTACCTGGACTGGGCCACCGAAGCCTTCCGCCTGACCGCCAGCGGCGTGTGTGACGAAACCCAGATCCACACTCATATGTGCTACAGCGAGTTCAACGATGTGATCGAGGCCATCGCGGCGATGGATGCCGACGTGATCACCATCGAGACGTCGCGTTCGGACATGGAGTTGCTGGAGGCCTTCGAGCGCTTCGATTATCCCAACGAGATCGGCCCAGGTGTCTACGACATCCACTCGCCCCGGGTGCCGGACAGCGCCGAGATGGCCAACCTGCTGCGCAAGGCGGCGCGGCATATCCCGCTGGAGCGTCTTTGGGTCAACCCCGATTGCGGCCTGAAAACCCGCGCCTGGCCGGAGACCGAGGCAGCGCTGGTGAACATGGTCGCAGCAGCTCGGCAGTTGCGCGCCGAGCTGGCCTGATTCCTCTGGTCGCGGTTATAGCCCCTCCTACAGGAAGGAGGGGTTCGCGACGCTCTGGATCGCACCTCTGGTCACCACTCGGGCAACCGTTCGTCCCCCTTCATCAAACTGTCACGCTTGTGTGGCAGCGCCGTCGAACGACTTTCATCAGACTCGCATTTCAGTGGGGTTCTGCGTTTCTGGTGTTTCCATGCATGCATTAATTTTCCTGGCCGCGTTGCTCTGCGGCTTGCCGTCTTTTGCGGCCAATCGTTGCGACCTGTCCGAGCCGACCCGTTATGCGGATGTCGGCGAGGTGCGTCTGGCTTATCAAAGCATCGGCAGCGAGCGCGACCCGGCGCTGCTGCTGGTGATGGGGCTGGGCGGACAGTTGATCCACTGGCCTTACGAGGTGGTCGAGCGCCTGTGCCTGCAGGGGTTTCGCGTGGTGCGTTTCGACAATCGCGATGTGGGGCTGAGCAGTTGGTGCAAGCCTGCGCCGAGCATCAATCTGCCTTATGAAGTGCTGCGCTACCGGCTGGGCCTATCGCTCGGCGCGCCTTATCACCTGCGTGACATGGCGGGCGATGCCCTGGGACTGATGGACAGCCTAGGTGTCGATGCCTTCCACGTCTTGGGTGCGAGCATGGGCGGGATGATTGCCCAGCACCTGGCCGACCTGGCGCCGCAGCGCGTGCTCAGCCTGACCCTGGTGATGACCAGCTCAGGCGCGCAAGGCTTGCCAGCGCCAAGCGATGCCCTGGTCGCCCTGTTGGCGCGACGTGAGGCCGGGAGTCGCGAGGCCGCTCTGCAGCAGCAGGCCGATCTGCTTGCGGCGCTCGGCAGTCCCTCGGTACATGATGATCGCGCCTTGCTTCTGCATCAGGCTGAAGTGGCTTATGACCGTGCCTTCAATCCCGAAGGCGTGCAGCGGCAGTTGCTGGCGATTCTCGCCGAGTCGAGCCGGGTCGAGCTGCTCAATCGCCTGAAGGTGCCGACGCTGGTGGTGCACGGCACTGCCGACCCGCTCTTGCCGGTGATGCATGGCGTGCATGTGGCTGCGCATATCAAGGGCGCCGAACTCAAGCTGATTCCGGGGCTGGCGCATCGCTTTCAGGATGCGTTCAAGGAGCCATTGCTGGCCGCCGTGCTGCCGCATCTTGCGGCACACCGGGAGGATATGGGCTTGGCGCGTTTGTAGTTCACAACTCCTGGTTGTGCTTGATCGCTTCGCGGCGCTGCAGGTTGTCGATGTGTTCGCTGCTGTGGCGCAGCAGCTTGTCGGCCATGGCCATGCGCTCGATGTAGCGAGTGATGCTCTGCTCGGCATCGTGGCGGGAGATAAAGGGGCCTTCCAGCGTGCCTTCACGGGTGGCGAAAAAGTACTGACCATTGACGGCGCTGAGCCGTGAACTGCGGTAATGCGTACCCGGTTGGGGGTCGGCGGTACGTTGGCCGAACATGGCGAAAGCTCCATCTGTGGGGCTGGATGGTCTGAGTTTAATGCGAGCGAAGCGGTGCGTTTTGCAAAACGACAGATGGTCGATTTTGTCGGCCTTTTATCGTTTTTTAGCCGATTTTATGGATTTTTGGCGCCGGTCGACTGTCAGGTTGTGCGCGCCTGGCGGTACAGTTGTGCCCTACTACCGGGCTTAACTGTTGCTGTGTCGGTATCCCGACCTCTCCTAGAATGGTCTGCTGCGGTCGACATGTCCTGTTTTCCGCCTGCCTGAGGTCGTCATGCACATTTCCTCCGGCCGTTGGATGTACGGCCTGCTACTTGCCCTGATCACTTCGCTGCTATGGGGCATCCTGCCAATCAAGCTCAAGGAAGTTCTCCAGGTAATGGACCCGGTCACGGTCACCTGGTACCGCCTGGCGGTCGCCGGTTCGCTGTTGCTGGCCTATCTCGCCGCGAGCCGCCGCCTGCCGCGCTTTCGACCGCTCGGGCGCAAGGGTGGCTGGCTGCTGGCGCTGGCCATCGGCGGGCTGACGTCCAACTACGTGTTGTATCTGGTGGGACTCAACCTGCTCAGCCCCGGTACCACGCAACTGGTGATCCAGGTGGCGCCGATCCTGTTGCTGATCAGCAGCCTGTTCGTCTTTCGCGAGCGCTTCAGTCTGGGCCAGGCGCTTGGCCTGATGGTGATGTTGCTGGGCTTCGGCCTGTTCTTCAATCAGCGCCTGGGTGAGTTGCTGACGTCGCTCACCGCTTACACCACCGGCGTGCTGACCGTGCTGGCCGCTGCTTTCGTCTGGACCTTTTACGGTCTGGCGCAGAAGCAGCTGCTGACCTCGTGGAGCTCGGTGCAGGTGATGATGGTCATCTACCTGGCCTGCGCCCTCCTGCTGACGCCCTGGGCGCATCCCTTGCAAGTGCTGGAGCTGAGCCCGCTACAAGGCTGGCTGCTGCTGGCCTGCTGCCTGAACACCCTGGTGGCTTATGGCGCCTTCGCCGAGGCGTTGGCGCACTGGGAAGCTTCAAGAGTCAGCGCGACCCTGGCGCTGACGCCGCTGGTGACCTTCGTCTCCGTAGCCCTGGCCTCGACCTGGTGGCCCGACCACGTGCTGCCCGAACAGGTCAACTGGATCGCCTACGCAGGTGCCGTGGTCGTCGTGCTTGGTTCGGCGCTCACCGCGCTTGGCCCATCGCTTATGGAGGCCCTGCGAGCACGCAGGGCCAGGCGGCAGGCCGGGATCTAATCCAGCGGCAACTCGGTGGTGCGTTTGACCTCGCTCATGGCGATATGTGAGTGCGCCTCGTGTACATGTGGGCGCTGCAGCAGGTGGTCGCGCAGGAAGCGCTCGTAATCGGCGATGTCCTTGGCCACCACCTTGAGCAGGTAATCCGAACCGCCGGCCATGCTGTAGCATTCCAGCACCTGCGGGTAGCCGACCACGGCCTGTTCGAACTCGTCCAGATTGCCGCGACCATGGGCCGACAGCTTGATGTCGACGAACACCGTGATGCCGAACCCCAGGCGCTTGTGATTGAGCAGGGCGACCTTGCGCTCGATCAGCCCGTCTTCCTGCATACGATGAATACGCCGCCAGCAAGGCGATTGCGACAGCTCGACTTTCTCGGCGACCTCGGCGGCAGAGAGATCGGCATCGTGTTGCAGCAGGCGGAGAATCCGCCGATCGATAGGGCTGAGCTTGTCCTGCATGATTGTTTCCAATTTATTGTGATTGTTGGAAGGATCATGCGAAGTATCGCCTTCGATACTCGAAAATAGAAAGAAAAAAGCGGAACCCTCCAGTCATGCTTTAGGCAAATCCGTCGCAGTGATCCTGCTGCGGAAACCAATGGAGCGTGTTTACCGTCGCGCTCCCCGTGCTCGCCATAAAAATAAAAGGAGCGCTCCATGTCACTGGCCGAAATCCGCCTGGATGACAAATACCGCCTCGCCACGGGTCACCTCTACCTGACCGGCACCCAGGCGCTGACCCGCCTGCCCATGCTGCAGAAGCAGCGTGATGCCGCCTTCGGACTCAATACCGCCTGCTTCATCTCCGGCTATCGCGGCTCGCCCCTGGGCGGTCTGGACAAGAGCCTGTGGGATGCGCGCGAGTACCTCAAGCAGAACCACATCCACTTCCAGCCCGGCGTCAACGAAGAGCTGGGCGCCACCGCCGTGTGGGGCAGCCAGCAGGCCAACCTGTTCCCCGGCGCCCGCTATGACGGCGTGTTCGCCATGTGGTACGGCAAGGGGCCGGGCGTCGACCGCAGTGGCGACGTGTTCAAGCACGGCAACTCGGCCGGCGTTTCCAAGCATGGCGGCGTATTGCTGCTGGCCGGTGACGACCATGGCTGCAAGTCCTCAACCATCGCCCACCAGAGCGAGCACGCCTTCATCGCCGCGTCGATCCCGGTGCTTAACCCGGCCAACGTTCAGGAAGTACTGGACTACGGCATCATCGGCTGGGAACTGTCGCGCTACAGCGGCTGCTGGGTGGCGCTGAAGACCATTGCCGAGAACGTCGACTCTTCAGCTGTGGTGGATGTCGATCCGCTGCGCGTCCAGGTGAAGATTCCCGAAGACTTCCAGCTGCCGGAAGACGGCGTACACATTCGCTGGCCCGATCCGCCCCTGGCGCAGGAAAAGCGCCTCAACGTCTACAAGATCTACGCTGCGCGCGCCTTCGCTCTGGCCAACAACCTCAATCAGGTCAAGCTCGATTCGCCCAACCCGCGCCTCGGCATCATCACCACCGGCAAGTCTTACCTCGACGTGCGCCAGGCGCTGGATGACCTCGGTCTGGACGAGGCACTGTGCGCCAAGGTTGGCTTGCGCGTGCTCAAGGTCGGCATGAGCTGGCCGCTGGAACCGGTCTCGGTGCACCAGTTCGCCGAAGGCCTGGACGAAATCCTGGTGGTGGAAGAAAAGCGCAGCATCATCGAAGACCAGCTCACCGGTCAGCTTTACAACTGGCCAGTGGGCAAGCGCCCGCGGGTGGTCGGCGAGTTCGATGAGCAGGGCAATTCCTTGCTGCCGAACCTCGGCGAGCTGACCCCGGCGATGATCGCCCGGGTGATCGCCAAGCGCCTGGCGCCGATATACAGCAGCCCGACCATCGAGGAGCGCCTGGCCTTTCTCGATGCCAAGGAAAAGGCGCTGGCCGCGCCCAAGCACAAGACAGTGCGCACCCCGCATTTCTGCTCCGGCTGCCCGCACAACAGCTCGACCAAGGTGCCGGAAGGCAGTCGCGCTCTCGGCGGCATCGGCTGCCACTACATGACCCAGTGGATGGATCGCAGCACCGACACGTTCACCCAGATGGGCGGCGAGGGCGCCACCTGGATCGGTCAGGCGCCGTTCACCGATACGCCGCACGTGTTCCAGAACCTTGGCGACGGGACTTACTTCCAC
>JAEYXX010000125.1 GCA_023431055.1 Pseudomonadota bacterium | reverse complement strand
CTGGAAGGCATCTTCTTCTACTGCGGCTTCACCCAGATCCTCTCCATGGGCCGCCGCAACAAGATGACCGGCACCGCCGAGCAGTTCCAGTACATCCTGCGTGACGAGTCCATGCACCTGAACTTCGGCATCGACGTGATCAACCAGATCAAGATCGAGAACCCGCACCTGTGGGATGCCCAGATGAAGGACGAAGCGACCCAGATGATCCTGCAGGGCACCCAGCTGGAGATCGAATACGCGCGTGACACCATGCCGCGCGGCGTACTGGGCATGAACGCCGCGATGATGGAGGACTACCTCAAATTCATCGCCAACCGCCGCCTGACCCAGATCGGCCTGAAGGAAGAGTACCCGGGCACCACCAACCCCTTCCCGTGGATGAGCGAGATCATGGACCTGAAGAAGGAGAAGAACTTCTTCGAGACCCGAGTGATCGAGTATCAGACTGGTGGGGCGTTGAGCTGGGATTGATCCAGCTTACTCACCAAAGAGATTAAGAGCGCTTTACCTGAAATGGATGTTTGGGGTAGCGAGTAAAAACTTGAAGCCCCGCCTAGTGCGGGGCTTTTTATTTAGAGAGTTAAACAATGAACACCCCACTCTTGCTTGACTATCATGCTGATCATGGCGTCTCAAAAATAAGAACCCTCTACATCAACGAGAAGCTTTATGTTTCACTGGAGGATGTAGTAACAACCTTAGTCTCTTCGAATAAGAGTATAGAAGGTCACTCCAGCAGCTTTGCCTCAATAGTCAAGGCACAATTGGGCATATTGGACGAAGACGAATGTGAATACTTCCCTGCCCAAGGTGATAGTGAGTCCTCAAGAAAAGAACCGTTCATCACCGAACCGGGCCTTTACAGAATAATCTCCAGGGACAGTACACCTGCTAGCAAAAAATTTCAGCGATGGATTTTTCACGAAGTAATACCCTCCATCCGAAAATATGGAACCTATCCTGCACCTTTAAGAGCAGAAAGCTCTGACCTGATGTCGCTTGCACAGACGCTAGCTCAACATACGAATATTCTTATCCGAGAAATACAGGAAAGAGAAAAACTAGCATTAGAAACAAAACTTCGCTTTGACAGAACAGAGCGCCAACTTAATGACTTAAACGAAAAGATAGACTACATAACTTCTTCATCAACCACTGACGAACTTATAGAAGTACACGAATACTGTGATGTCAACAGTGTAGAAATTGACCAACAACACCTAAGAGCCATGTGCACTAAGCTTCGACTTGAGCAAGGTGCACCCTCACGCAAGATTTATCGTAACGGAGAGGAACACAGAGCTTACCCTCCAGAACTAATAGCTAATGCCATTAAGCTCATAAATGCATAGAGTAGGCAGCACGAACTACCGTCGTGGTGGTTGAAGAAAAAATCATCCATCCGGGCGTTTACTAGAAGTGACCCGCCGTAAGGGCAGAACCGGTACTGATCGTTCCCACGCTCCGCATGGGAACGCAGCCGTCGACACTCTGCGTCGTCCAATGCCAGATCCAACGGAGTACTTTGTACAAAATCAGAGATCCTAAGGTAGTTCATGCAATCCAAGAGAAAATTGAAATCCGAAGAGAGCACTAACTCTTCAGACTCAATGCGAAATCTCAGCCGCGCAGGGTGGACAACGCGAAGCTTGTCCACCGTGACTTACGACCAAACAGCACAGATAATTTGCAAACCGCCGCCCATGAAGATAGTCATTCACTTTTTATTATTGATTAGCTTATTAGCCAGCACATGCATCCATGCTAGTGGCCAACCAGGAGAAAAAGAATACCTAGCAGCAATCGATATCCGCGACAAGGTTATCAGCCTGATGGAGCAATATGAGGAAGATGGTAGTAACGCCCAAGCCCCTGAGAAGAAACAGGCCATTCGCTCATCACTGCTGGAATACGCGCCCCAATACAATGAAAAATTGAAGACTTCCTCCGACCTTGGATTCCCGCCGGCTCAGTTTCTCTATGCTCAAGCCCTTACGGAACAAGCGCTTCGCAATACAGAGAAGCGTGCCAGCATAAAAACAGAGGTCTGCACATTACTGAAACAGGCAGCGAAGAACGGTTTACTGGCAGCAGCAGTCGGCGCAGCCAGTTATTGTTCAAGCACAGGCGATGCCAAGGACTTTCTGGCCATTATAAAGGCTACGGAAAAGACACATACACAACTGGAAAAAAACCTCGTCAGCGAAGACCATTATGCCACCTTTTATCCACTGAAAGGATTTTCACACCCTCTGTGTTATGGACAAGACTTTAAAGAAATTTACAGCACACTAGATCAATTAACACCATTGCAAAAAATACAAGCACTTACTCCTCCACTGATGACGCTGGAAGAAACAAGAGCAGAAGGCTACTACCTCCTAGCAACATATATGCAAGTACGCGACAGAGTAAAAGCTAAAGAATATTTTACAAGAGCAGAATATCACGGCTGTTCAAGTGAGCTATTCGTAAAATAGGTAATTGAGGACACGCAAGAAAGGTGACACCCATTAGCCGGCCCTGCGTCAGATTTATTTTCTACGTCACCCTCCTCTACTGGTTTCGCCCTTACGGCGAGTCACTTGACTCGCTTCGCTCGCCCTTCGGGCCAGCCTGCGGCTGTTACTCCGCTTCGCTCCGTTTCTCTTTACTCGCGCAGAAAGTAACCAAAGAGAAAGCGCGCCCGGCATCCGGGTTTCGCTGCGCGAAACTCCCCTCGCTCCGGCGCTATTCCGAGGGTCGTCACGGTGGGCCAGCCTGCGGCTGTTACTCCGCTTCGCTACGTTTCGGCCTCCTGACGGGATTCGGTGACCGAGTCGCCTGGCCTGACGGTGCAGGTAAATCAAAAGAAAAAGCAGAGCCAAGGAAACCCTGAAAAAGTCGTCATTCTCGCGAAGGCGGGAATCCAGAACCTGCGAGCGTCCTGGGCTCCCGCCTTCGCGGGAGTGACGATAAATGACATTTCAGAACATCCCGAAAGCATCGTGTCGCTGCCGCGATGCTCTAGCTCTTTAGTGTTGGAACACAGATCTCACAGACGACGCCAAATGCCCCGTCAGGAGGCCGAGTGGAATCGTTGTGAAACGAAGCGCAGCGAAGTAACAGCCGCAGGCTGGCCCGGAGGGCGAGCGAAGCGAGTCAAGGGGTTAAGGCGGCATGGATGCCGCGAGAGCCGCGATGGGCCAGGGATGGCCCTTCGTCGGTGGGCCGCATACGGTCGGGCCCCTGGAACAATGATGGAGCGAGGAAACGTAGCGAAGCGGAGTAACAGCCGCAGGCTGGCCCGCAGGGTGAGCGCAGCGAATCAACCCGACGAAGTCGGGCCGGATGGTAGGGGCAAGACCTTTTGCTTACTTTTGGCGGGGCCGGCCATCCGGGCGTCTGCCAAAAGTGAGCCGCTGTAAGAGCGGAACCGGTATCAGCAACAACGTAGAAGCGGCGGGTTCACGCCGAAGGGAAGTGAGCCGGCTACCATCGCAATGGCGGATGAAAAAAGCGTCATCCACCCTACTGACCTTTACCTTTCTTCTTGGCAATCGCCTTCACCCGCGTCGCCGCCTTCTGCACGCAGGCCATCTTCTCGGGGCGCTTCATGCCGCGCCACTTGCGGATTTCCTCGCGCGTGCGCCCGCAACTGACGCACAGCTCGCTGTTGAGCTGACACAGCGACACGCAGGGGTTCTCAATGTCCTTGGCCACGCGTGCCCCTTGCCTGCCGCTCGACCGAAAACGCCACGTGTTCAGCGATGCTGGCAACGCTGATGCCCACTTCATCGAAAGCGGCCTGCGTCAGTTCCAGCATTCGCGCCTTGTCCGGGCTGGCGAGTGCACGTGCCCTGCTCGCCTCGCTGTCGAACATCCAGGTCACGCGCAAGCTCTGCGGAAACCGCTCGTAGTCGACATCATGGGTCAGCCACTGGAAGCCGACGATTTCGCTTTTCGCCGTTTCACAGGCCAGGGTCAGGGTGCGGATCAGTTCGCGCTCGATGCTTGAGTATTTTCGTTCTGACGATGGCATAAGGTTCTTCTGGGCCTGAGTTCGCTGCGCCGCCATGTTACCCGAGGCGCCCAACGGCCAGAGGCAACAGATGGCTCGAGGTCGAACAACGCTGCCCGCGGGTTACAATCCACGGCCCACGCATTCTCCAGCGGACCCTATACCGATGTTCACCCTTGCCCATCTCAGCAGCCCGCCGCCCGAGTCCCTGAAAAGCCAGGTGCAGCAGATGGTGGTGGACTACTTCGCCGATGTCAGCGCGGTACCGCTGCTGCCGAGCAATCCGCTGTATCAGCTGTACCAGTACGTGATCGGCTATGAGCTGCATCTGCACCTGCAGACCATGAACGGCGAGGCCGAAGGCCCCGTGCAGTTGCTACTGGCGCTGGACGATGAAGACCCGGCCCGTGTGCTGGGGTTTGCCCTGTATCTGCCGAGCCCGGACGATGCTGCCGCCTGCACCCTCGCCTATCTGGCGGTAGATGCCGCACACCGCCGTAAGGGCATCGGCCACGCACTGCTGCAGCGCGTGCTAGCGCATCGTCCGCACCTGGAGCTGGCCTGCGTGGCAGCCAAGGTGCCGCTGTTCGAGGCCCTGGGCTTGCAGGTGCTGGCCGCTCAAGGTGCGCTGGTGGTGATGAGCAGTCGCGACTACCGCTCCAGCGGCATGGTCGCGGTCGCCGACCTGGCGCCGGTGTTTGCCTCCACCGAGGTCAGGCAGATTCACACTTACCTGCTCAAGCAGCACGGCCAGCGCGCCATGCAACAGGCAGAAAAACAGCGTGACGCGCACCTCGACACGCTCGCCCTGCAGGCTCAGCAATTGGTCGACGAGCGCCTGCCTTCACGCGCGTTGCATTGAGGCGATGCTCCACGCCAGGCGTGGGGGCTCCACGAAACGCCGAGCGCCATCACCTGCGGCGGTCAGCCGACACCGCGCATGCAAAAGCGCAGTTGGCGGACGTTCAACGCCCGCCAACGCTGATAAAGCATTACGACAGGGGCTCTGGCCCGGTCAGAACGAGTAGCTGGCGCTGACCACCAGGTTACGCGGCTCGCCCAGGCGGATCTGCCCGGCGCTGGTGGCGGAGCTGTAGTAGGTGCGGTCGGTGATGTTGTTCAGCGCCGCGCGCACGTCCCAGTCCTTGTGGCGGTAGCCGGCCAGCGCGTCCCACGCGCCATAGCCAGGCAGTACGGTGGTGTTCTGGTTGTCGGCAAAGCGCTCGCCCACCAAGGTCACGCCGGTTTCGGCGTACCAGCCCAGCTCGGGCTTCCAGGTGATGAACAGGCTGCCATTGCGCTTGGCGACATTGCTAACGCGGTTGCCTTCCAGGCCATTGTTGTCCTTGACGATGCTGGCGTCCTGCAGGCCGATGCCGCCACGCACGTACCAGTTGCCGACCAGTCGGCCGGTGGCAGTCAATTCGATACCGCGCGAGCGCTGCAGGCCGGTGAGGATGGTCAGGGTCGGGTCGTTCGGGTCAGTAGTGCGGCGGTTGTACAGTTCCAGCTCGTAGACGGCCAGGGTGGTGCTCAGGCGTTCATCCAGCCAGTCGCTCTTGATGCCAACTTCCTTCTGCCGGGTCTGTTCGGGCTCGAGTTCGTTGCCATTGCCCGAGGCGCCCGGGGTGATGCCGATCAGGCCACCGCCGACCGGGGCGAAGGTCTTGCTCCAGGAGGCGTAGAAGGCGTGATGCTGCAGCGGCGTCCAGACGATACCGGCGCGGGGGCTGAGGCCGTAGCTGTTGCGGTCTTCCTTGAGGTTGCGCAGCTTGTTGGTGGTGGCCACCTCGAACTCGTCGTAACGCAGGCCGGCCAGCACTTGCCATTGGTCATTGATGCGCAGTTGATCCTGCACGTAGAGGCCACGGCTTTCGACTTCGGTGTGGTTGTTGCTGGAAAGGGTCATGGCGCCCCGGTGGCTCTGGCTGTGATCCGGGTCGTACAGATCGAGCGCAGGTACGGTCTGGCCGCCCTGGTTGACGGCGAGCGCGCTGTAAAGCTTCGGGTCACGACGCTGGCTGCCGATTTCCACACCGGTCAGCAAACGATGCTCGAAGCCGAAGGTGTCGACGGTGCCTTCGGCCTCCAGATTGTTGAACAGGTTCTGGGTGCGCAGATCCTGCTGCCAACGCTGCCGGGTCACTCGCTGTGTCGCAGCGTTGAAGCCGGTCAGGTAGGTGTTGTCGAAGTCGCTGTCGAGCTTGAACAGGCTGGCGGTATGACGCAGTTGCCAGTTGTCATTCAATTCGTAGGTAAGCCTGGAGCGCAGTGATTGCGTGGTGTCGTCAATGTAGTCGCGGTCATCGCCATAGGTGGTGCCGCGCTTGACGTCCGCCGGGCGCCCGCCCACGCCGGGAATACCGCGATCCGGGGTGCGGTCGAAGCGGCTGTATTCGTACTGCACCAGCCAGTTCAGCTCAGGCGTCAGTTGCCAGCTCATGGACGGCGCGAACAGTTGGCGATGGCTGGAGACGCCGTCACGGAAGCTGTTGCTGTCCTCGTTGCCCATGTTCAGGCGCAGGCTGATGGTGTCGGTGGGGTCGGCGCTGAGGTCGGCATACAGGCTGCGCAGGTCTTCACTGCTGCCTTGCGCCTCGAGCGTGGAGCGGCGCCCGGCTTCGGGCGCCTTGCTGATGCGGTTGACGATACCGCCCTGGCTGCCACGCCCGTAGAGCACGGCTGCCGGCCCCTTGAGCACTTCGATACGCTCGATGTTGTGCAGGTCGCGCACGTACTGGCTGTCGTCACGCACGCCGTCCAGGTAGAAGTCGTTGCTGGCATCGAAGCCACGGATGCGCAGGCTGTCGAAACGGGTATCCGCCCCGCTGTTGACGTTGGGCAGGCCGCTGAGCGCCTTGCCCAGATCATTGGTGCCATAGTTCAGCACATTGCTGGTCTTCAGTGCGTCGATGGCCTGCGGCACATCACGCACCGGGGTAGCCGTGCGGGTGGCGGTGCTGACTTCCTTGACCCGTGGACTATCGGCCTCCTCGTCGGCCTCGCCGTAGACCACCGTCTCAGGCAGGTTGGCCGGTGCAGCGCAGGCAAAGCCGGTTGTCAGTAGAACGGAAAAGCCCAGCGAAACGGGGGTTAGTCGCGAAAGGAAGAACATCTCGGCACGCATCCAGTCATTAGCGATTCATTAGCGGGCGCGCATGATAATTCTTTTCATTTAATATTTAGAAGTATTTATTTACCTGCATCGAGGCTCTGCCGGGACGCATGCAAAATGCGAAATATCAGTGCTTGCTGGGTACTGATGCCGGCAATCTTGGCCGGCCTAGCGCTTGACGCAGGCCCACAGTGCATTACCCGATTGACCATCCCAGGGCAGTAGCCGCTGGTAGTCGTGCTCCAGCACCTGCACCTCGAAGTACGGCGTCAGCAGGCTTTGCAATTCGGCAAAGCTCACCGCCACCATCGGGTGCTCGTCGTGCCAGACCTCGGTCTGCTCCGCCACGCTGCGCTCGATACGCAAACGCAGCGCCTGCTGTTCACCTTCCCCCCGGTAGTACCAGCCGGAGCTGAAGCGAAACTGCGCGTGCTCATGCCGTGCGCTGTGAGAGACGAATAAGGCGTTGTCGATGCGCCGCTTGTCCACGGCGTTGAAGCAGAACACCCCGCCAGCGGCCAGGGCGCCGTGCACGCTGGCGATGCAGGCCTTGAGCCGTTCGATGCTGGCGCTGTAGTGGATGGAGTAGAGAAAGCAGGTGATCAGATCCAGCGATTCGTCGACCTCAAAGGCGCACATGTCCTGCAGGGCAAAGTGCGCCTCGGGGCAGCGCTGGGCGGCGCGGTCGAGCATTGGCTGGTTGATGTCCAGGCCGCGGCTGGCATAGCCGGCATCGAGAAAATGACGCACATGTGGGCCGGTACCGCAGGCCAGGTCGAGATGACGCCTGCCGCCATTGCCGAACAACTGCTGCACACGCTGCACGCAATGGCTTTGCGCGGCATAGTCGATGTCCGCGCACATCAGGTCGTAATAGCCTGACAGGTCGGTGTAGAGCGCATTGCCAGGCATGTTGAACCGCCGCTGAATCGAGAGGTGCGCATCATATCCCAAGCGCCGTCAAAACGACGCGCAGCCGATGCAGACGCGTACCGGCATGCGTGTACAGCTGGTCTAAACTCCAGGCGTTTGCAGCCGAAACAAGTACATCAACGGTTCAGCGGGATAGATCTCATGTTCAACGGACGACTGAAGCACGAGTTGCAGATATTGCGTGAGAACTTCTCTTCCGTGACGCAAGTATGCGAAAGCCTGGAAGAGGAGATGCTGGTACTGATACTCGACCCGCTGGGTCGTATCGAGCGCGCCAATGCCAACTTCCTCAAGGAGATGCATTACACGGCAGAGCGCCTGCAGGGCAAGCACCTGCTGACGCTGATTCCCGAGCATGTAAGCCAACTCGACTTCCACAAGCGCATGCGGCAGGCCCTGGAACGCGGCGAGCATCTGGCAGGGGTGATCCATCTTCTGCGCGGCACGGGTGAAGAAGCCTGGCTGGGCGCCATCGTGCAGCCGGTCAAGGACAGCAACGGCGCCATTCGCTTCTTCTCCATCCACGCCAGCGACACGACCCGAACCATCCAAACGTCGCGTGAACACGAGAACCTGATCAAGGCGCTACAGCGTTCCACGGCGGTGATCGAGTTCAACCTCGATGGCGAGGTACTGACGGCCAACCAGCGTTTTCTCGATGCCATGGGCTACAGCCTGCAGCAGATCAAGGGCAAGCATCACCGCATGTTCTGTGATCCGAGCGAATACAACAGCTCCGAGTACCAGCGCTTCTGGGAGCAGCTGCGCCGTGGCGAATTCGTCGTCAATCGCTTTCGCCGCGTCGACAGCATGGGCCGCGAGGTGTGGCTGGAGGCCTCCTACAACCCCATCACCGACGCCAATGACAAACTGTACAAGGTGGTCAAGTTCGCCACGGTGATCACCGAGCAGGTGCAGCGTGAAGAGACGGTCGCGCAAGCTGCAGGCGTTGCCTTCGAGATTTCCAAGGGCACCGACAGCAGTGCGCGCAACGGTACCGCGGTGGTGCAGCAGATGCTCGAGGCCATGACCGAGCTGGCCGGCCGCATGCAGGAAGCCGCTCAGGGTATCGAGGCGCTGGACAAGCAGTCGCAACTGATCGGTGCCATCGTCAAGAACATCAGCAGCATCGCCGACCAGACCAACCTGCTGGCCCTGAACGCAGCCATCGAGGCGGCGCGGGCCGGCGACCAGGGGCGCGGCTTCGCCGTCGTGGCCGATGAAGTGCGCCAACTGGCTTCGCGCACCAGTGCCGCCACCGAGGAGATCACCACGGTGGTGAGCCAGAACCAGCAACTGGCCGAGCGCGCAGTGGCCATCATCGAGCGCGGCAAGTCCCAGGCCGAGCTGGGCCTTGAACTGTCGAATCAGGCCGGCCAGGTGATCGAGGAAATTCAGGACGGCGCACAGCGTGTGGTCAAGGCCGTCGAGAGCTTCGCGACGCAGCTGTAAGGATCCGGCGCGGCGGGTGATCACGCACATCCGCTGCGTGCCCACCTGAGCCCTGGCCGCCTCGGTGAATGGCGACAGCAGGCCGGCACCTCTGGCAAAAAATCCCTGTGCAGTCCCGATGGCTGTGATCGGCGCAGCTATGCTGAAAAAGCCATTTCACCGAGCGCCGCAGCAGCGTTCGTCTCTAGCGGAGTTGCCATGGATATAGTCTCTTTGCTCAACTGCAAAGCCTGCCGAGCATTCCCAAGGTCGCGCAGGAGCTGATTCAACAGTTCGACACCCCTCTTCCAGCCTGGAAAGCGTGGCGCGCAATATCGAACGTGACCCGGTGATCGCGGCCAAGGTTCTGCGTCTGGCCAACTCACCGCGTTTTCGCGGCACCCGTGAAGCAGTAAGCGTCGAGGATGCGGCCATGCGCCTGGGCTTCAACACCCTGCGCACGCTGGTGCTGGCCTCGGCCATGACCGGCGCATTCAAGGTCGACACCGGCTTCGATCTCAAGGCTTTCTGGATTCGCAGTTTCCGCGTGGCCAGCATCGCGCGTTGCCTGGCCAGACAGTTAAAGCTGGACACCGACGCGGCCTTCACCTGCGGCATGATGCACAACATCGGCGAGCTGCTGATCCAGACCGGCGCGCCTGACTTCGCCCGGCGCCTGAACCGTCACCCGAAACGCGAGGTGGCCGCACATGCCGCCGAGGAAACGTTGCAACTGGGCTTTGGTTACCCCGAGGTCGGCGCGGCGCTGGCAATTGCCAGCGCTGATCCAGCAAGCCATCGCCTATCAGGCTCGCCCAACCCAGGCCCCTGGTGACAATCGCTACGCACGCCTGGTTGCCCAGTCGGTGACCGTGGCCGAGTGCATCGAGCTGGACGGTGTCAGCGAGCAGGCCAAGCAGAGTCTGGAAGGCCCCCTGTTCGAAGACGTCGATCTGGACAAGCTGTTCGAAGCACTGCCGGCAGTGCTGGAGGCGGACAAGGCGTTTGCCGAACTGCTCGGCTGAGGGGACAAGACCAGCCAGCTAAGATAGCGAACTCAGCTGGCTTTCGCAGAAAAGCGATCAGCGCATGCAGCACTGCTTGTACTTCTTGCCACTGCCGCAGGTGCAGGGGTCGTTACGCCCGACTTTAGCCTCCTCGCGGCGCACCGGCAGCAGCGGGTCCAGGTTCTCCTGCCAATACTGGAAAAGTTCGACGGCGGCGGGTTCGAGCAGCGCCGTGCTGGCGTCGTATTCGGCATCGGACATGGCCTTGAGCGTCGCGCTGCCGCTTTCATCGCCATGCAGGGTGATCAGCTTCAGCGCTGCCGCCACCGACTCCGGCAGCGATGCATCGAGCCAGCCGGCCACTGCAGCGCCGCGCAGGTAACCCGCGCACCACTCCGAGACGATCAGCTTCTCGCCCTTGCCGTTATTGTCGGCCAGGAAGATCGCTTCGTAGTCGTCCGGCTCTTCGGCGAGCATGTAGGCAGCCTCGCTCATCAGCTCGACGGCCAGCTTCATGAAACGTTCGCCATCCTTGTCGCTCGGCCATTGTGGCGGCTGATCGGCCCAGATCGCCGAGTACCACACGGCCGGCGCGACCTGGCGCGGGGCGGAGACGATGGCGGCGAAAAAGCCGTCCAGCTCGCTGGCAGAGAGGATCGAGTCATCGTTGCCGTACTTGAGCAGCCACTGATCGAGCTTCTCCAACCCTCTGTTGTCCATCGCCACGCCTCCGCCTGAAAAAGGCCGGTACTGTACCTGCATCGGCGCGTATTGCCAGCCGTCCGGCATCTGGCGAGTGCCCAGCGGGCCACAGCCCGGTACAATGCGCGCCTTGCCCGTGTGCCAGCCTGATAAAAGAAACCACCATGTCCCTGCCCAAACACCACCTGGAACTGCTCAGCCCTGCGCGTGATGTCGAGATCGCTCGCGAGGCCATCCTCCACGGCGCCGACGCCATCTACATTGGCGGCCCGAGCTTCGGCGCGCGGCACAACGCCTGCAACGAGGTGAGCGAGATCGCCAGGCTGGTGGAGTTCGCCCAGCGCTACCATGCGCGGGTATTCACCACGCTCAACACCATCTTCCACGACGATGAACTGGAGCAGGTTCGTACGCTGATCCACCAGCTCTACGACGCCGGTGTCGATGCGCTGATCGTGCAGGACATGGGGGTGATGGAGCTGGATATTCCGCCCATCGAGCTGCATGCCAGCACCCAGACCGACATCCGTACCCTTGAGCGGGCCAAGTTTCTCGACCAGGCCGGCTTCTCCCAACTGGTACTGGCGCGCGAGCTGAACCTGCAGGAAATCCGCCAGATTGCCGATGCCACGGACGCAGCCATCGAGTTCTTCATCCATGGCGCGCTGTGCGTGGCCTTCTCCGGCCAGTGCAACATCTCCCACGCGCAGACCGGGCGCAGCGCCAACCGCGGCGACTGCTCGCAGGCCTGCCGCCTGCCCTACACCCTCAAGGATGAACAAGGCGGCGTGATCGCCTACGAGAAACACCTGCTGTCGATGAAGGACAACAACCAGAGCGCCAACCTGCGCGCCCTGGTCGAGGCCGGCGTGCGCTCGTTCAAGATCGAGGGCCGCTACAAGGATGTGGCCTACGTGAAGAACATCACCGCCCATTACCGCCGCGAGCTCGACACCATTCTCGAAGACCGCCCGGACCTGGCCCGCGCCTCCAGTGGCCGCACCGCGCACTTCTTCGTGCCCGATCCGGACAAGACCTTCCATCGCGGCAGCACCGACTACTTCGTCACCGAGCGCAAGGTGGATATCGGCGCCTTCGATTCGCCGACCTTCACCGGGCTTCCTGTCGGCCATGTGGAGAAGGTGAACAAACGCGACCTGATCGCCGTCACCCATGAGCCGCTGTCCAACGGCGACGGCCTCAACGTGCTGGTCAAGCGCGAGGTGGTGGGGTTCCGCGCCAATATCGCCGAACTGAAGGCGGAGTTCGAGGAAGACGGCGAGAAGCGCTACCGCTACCGCGTCGAGCCCAACGAAA
>JAEYXX010000138.1 GCA_023431055.1 Pseudomonadota bacterium | reverse complement strand
CGGCGACACGTTGGGCAATCTGCTGGCGGAGGCTGGCGGCGATCGCCTTGCCGTCGATCAGTTGTGCGGTCATTGCGCTGGTTAACCATTAATAAGGATGAAAAAAGGACGCGCATTCTCGCATGGGCGCTCACTCGGGCAAAGGCGCCTGCCATCGATTTCGCGTAACTCCTTTATATCGCTGAACTTTTTTGAAAATTTATGTTGACGGGGTCAGGGGGCGTCTATAACATTCGCCCCGCTTCTCAGGAACAGCCACTCGCTGGGTGAGACGGCAAAAGCCAAGCTCTCGTGGCAAGGCCGGAGTCGAAAGCTTCTAAGTCTGCGCTGGCGGATGGATAAGCGCCCGTAGCTCAGCTGGATAGAGCATCCGCCTTCTAAGCGGATGGTCGCAGGTTCGAGTCCTGCCGGGTGCGCCATTTGGCGGTCAGGCAATTTGAGTAAGCAATGCAATATGGTGGGCGTAGCTCAGTTGGTAGAGCACAGGATTGTGGCTCCTGGTGTCGTGGGTTCGATTCCCATCGTCCACCCCATATTCCAGAACGCCAGGCCAAAAAGCCTGGCGTTTTTGTTTTAAGCTTCAAACCACGCGGACGTGGTGAAATTGGTAGACACACCAGATTTAGGTTCTGGCGCCGCAAGGTGTGAGAGTTCGAGTCTCTCCGTCCGCACCATGTACAAGCCAGTATTTCCGGGGGTTGTGGCCGGATCGCTTCTCAGAGGGGAGCGTTTTGGGAACACTTTGGGAATGGTGGTACGAAAAAGGCAGCCTGCGAGGGCTGCCTTTTGTCGTTTCTGGGCCTGGATTCAGAGCTTTAGGGCGTGCTCCAGCAAGGGGATCATGTCCGGGCCGTCCTTGCTGATGTACTTGCCGTAATGGCGTTCAAGCATGGCAATGGTGGTGTGGCCCATCTGATCCTTGAGCCACTGCAGCGTGACGGCGCCGGTGGTGAGCAGCTGGCTGGCGTAGGTGTGGCGGCAGTTGTTCGGCCCCCGGTACCGCACGTCGGCTGCTGCCAGGTGCGGGCGCCAGAATCCCTTGAGCAGCATGTCGGAACTGCTGTGCGCTGCACCCGTGCTGGTGCAATGGAACACGAACCGCAGCGCTTGGCGCTTCCTGGTCTTGTTGTCCCGGTCGAGCACTTCGACTTCCACCGGCTTGAGCTTCTGCGTATGGATGGCCATCGCGTGCAGCGCCTGGAGCGCAGGCTTGAGCAAGCGCACCTCGCGGTTTGACCGTCTGTTCTTCGTCACCTTGTACACGCCACGCACTTGGCCGCGGCGGAACCTCACCGTGCCGGCCTTGAGGTCGACGTCTTCCCAGGCCAGCGCGATGGCCTCGGACACCCTCGGCCCCGTCCACAGCATGAACTGAGCGAGCAGCAGCTCCTGGATCTTGTCCGTAGGCGTGCTGAGGATTGCGTCGATTTCCTCGCGGGTGAACGGGTCGACCTCGTCCGGGTCGGGCTGGCGGATGGTGATGCCCTCGGTCGGGTCGTGCGCCGAGCGGTTGCGCGCGCGGTACAGGGTGAAGACCTGTTTCACCAGGCTGACAATCTCGCGCACGGTGCGGTTATGCAGGGACGGCATCAGCGTCTTGTGCACCCACGCCTGCAGGTGCAGGTGGTCGATGGCGTCGGCCTGTTCATCGCCCCAGCGCGGGCGGATGTGCGTCTCGACCTTGCTCTTGTAGGTGCGGAAGCCGGACGGCGCCATTTCGTTGCGTTTGATCTCTAGCCACAGGTCCATGTAGTGGCCCAGGGTGTTGGTTTTCACCCTGGGCGAGTCGGGGAAGTGGCGGGCATAGCTGAATGTGCCTGCCTTGATTTCGTACTCGATCATGCCGACCAGGCGCTCGGCCTGGGCGATGTTTTCGGGCGTGGCGTCGCCGTTGAACGGCTCGCGGCACAGTTCGCCCTGATACCGGAAATACACACGCACGCGGTTGCCGCGTACCTCTACACCCTTTGCCATCTGCGCCCTCCGGCACAACGAAAGGCCCAGTGTATGGGCCGGAAATAAGCTCGGCCCACATTGGGGCCGAGAAGTTGCAGCGGCTGATTCTTGTCAGGTAAGCCATTCGCCACGCCGCCGCCACTGCCGGCGCATTTCCTCGATCAGCCGCTCGGCGGCAGCGGCGCCGCGCTTGGTGGTGATCTTCTCGCGCAGCTCGTCGACCATGGCCTCGGTGGTGTAGCCGAGGCGCAGCCAGTGGCGCGCCTCGCATTCGTGCATGTGCTGGCGGTCGGCCTGGTCAGCCATGGCCCACCTCCTGCCGCTCTCCTGGATGGATGAAGACGACGCGGTCTTTCGGGTCGATCAGGTCGCGTTCTTTCTCCACCAGGTGGGCCGGGTCGAGGCCGAGTTTGACGGCCATGGCTTCGGCGGCGTGGCGGGCGCTGATGGTGTTGCTGGCGGTGCGCTTCTCGCCTTTGACGGTGGCCACGTAGGTGCCGGTGGCGTAGCGGCAGCGGATTTCAACGGCCATAGCGGCGGCGCTCCTGTTTGGCTTGGCGTTTGGCGGCTTGTTCGGCCATGAATGTGGCCCACTCGGCCTGCTTGGTTTGCTGGCGGATGCGGCTGCATTTGGCGTGCTTGCCGGCCGAGCGAGCGCGGCCGCAGATGTCGCAGATGTTGGGCAGCACCAGGCGGTGGCTGGCGAGGGTTGGGCGTGCGCGAGTCATTGGACACCTCCGGCGAACATCTCGCGTTGAGTTGGCGGCAGGGCTTTCGAGCGGAACTCGGCGTGCCACAGCTCCGGGCCGTCCAGGGTCACCGGGACATAAAGGCGGAAGTCGTGGCGACCATGGCGAAGCTGAAGCACAACGCCAGTTTCGGTGCGCTGTTGCTTCATGACCCGCCACACGCGGCCCTTGCGCTCCAGCTGGGCGCCGATAGCGACTTGCTGCATGCGCTCCAGGAAGCGCTGCCGCAGCTTGGTTCCTGCGCAGGTCATACGGCACCGCCTTGCAGTGCCTTGCGACCTGCCATCAGCGCTTCATTCAGCAAGCCAACATCAGCCGGCACCTTGCCCAGGTAGGGGACCAACTGGTCGAGCGAGCGAATTGCCAGGTCAAGTGCGTGGGATAGCTCGCGTTCTCTGGTTGAACCCTCCCCCGCGACGGTCAGGCCAAGCGGGCCGAGCCACTCGAAGCGCTCGGCCAGGTCTTCGACGAATGACCATTCGCGCAGGTCGTCGTTGGTGTTGCTGTCGTTCATGTTGCACAGCAACGTGCCGTTTTCGTTGATGGCCACTTCGACCAGAGCCGGTCGGGAGTCCGGTTCCCCGATACGGAAGCCGCGCACCCAATAGGCACCTGGTTCGTTCGGTTTGTTGTTCGTCCACTGGTTGGCGGCTTGCTCACTTTCCAGCAGGTGCGCTCGATCAGCCGGCACTGCGCCGAAGCACATAGGGCATGTGGTGAGCATGCCGCGCCCGTTGCAGCGGCTGCAGGTGATGAATGTGCCGCCGTCGTAGGGGTCGATCATCTGCAGGCCTTCGTGGCATTCGCCGCACGGCACAAGTGCATCTGCGCGACTCGGCTTTGCCTCATGCGCCATGGTGCGGTTACGACGTTGCTCTGCAAGAAGCTGTGTCAGGACGTAGTCATGGTCAGCAGCTGGCACAAGGCAGACGCCGGGTTCTCCCTCTGCGAGGCTGCCCAGCGCGTTCAGGTCTTTAAGCCTTACGAGAAAGCGTCGCGCTTTTCCATTTGCAGGGCGCAGTGCTTGTTCGGCTGGCGTGTTAGCCTTATCGACGCTGACTTCTTTGGGTTCTGCTTGCATGGTGGTTCTCCTTCGGGGTTGGTTGGCCCTGGTGAGTTGCCGCTCACCGGGGCTTTTTTATGCCGCCACGTAGCCGGCGGCGGTCTTGCTCAGCAGGCCCGCTTCTGTGGCCTGCTGCATCAGTCGGGTGGTTCTCTCGCTGCCCATTCTCAATTCCCGCGCGACCTGCCGCACGGCCAGCTTGGCGCCGCTTTCGGTGCGGGCGATCAGTTGCAGCAGTTCGGCGGGCAGGTCTGGGCCTGCTGGCGTTTCCGGCTCGGTTTCCGGTTGTTCCTGAGTGCGTTCCTCGGCGTGTTTCTGGCGTGCCGGTGCAGTAGCGCGGGCGGTTTCGGTAACGGGTGCGGGGCGCAGCGCGCAGAGAATCAGCGCCGGCACTACCTCCAGCGCCAGGGCGAAGCCGATGCACAGCAGGGTGGCCAGCGCCTGGGGTAGGCCTGCGGCCTTGGCCGGCTTGCTGCGCAGGGCGGTGAGCTCTTGCGATGCGCTGTCGCGGCGCTGCTGGGCGGTGGCGCGCAGGGTGTCGATGCGGGCGAGGGCGGCGGCCTCCAGCTCCAGGGCGCGGGTGACCATGCCGCGTTCGCGCAGGGCGTTGGCCTGGTGATGGACGGCGGCGGCTTCGGCGTCGAGCTGCTCGATGCGGGCGGCGTCGGCCTGGCGCAGCTCCAGCAGGTCGGCCTGACGTTGTTCTGTGTGCGCCTGGTGCTCGGCCTGGCTGGTGATGATCGAGGTCATCAGCCGGTCGTAGGTGGCCCAGCCGGAAACGGCGCCCAGGGCCAGGGCGCTGGCCATCATCAGCAGCGCGGCCAGGGTGCGGCGGGCTGCCAGCAGCATCAGGGCCAACGGCCAGGCGGCGTACTTGAACAGGTCCAGCACCACGGCGGCGGCGGCGAACAGTGCGGCGAGCACTGGCGCGTCGATCAGCGCGGCGATGGCCATGGCCACCGATGTGGCCGTGACGCCCGCCAGGGCGGCGACCATGGCCAGTAGCGGCCAGCGGTGGTGGGGTTGTAGGTGCATGGTGGTTCTCCTTCGGGGCAGTCCCGCCGAGTTGCCGCTCGGCGGGGCTGGGTTGGGTCAGCAGGTGAGAGGGTCGAAGGCGAACTCGCCGGTTTCTGCGAAGGCCTGCAGGTGCGGCAGCAAGGCGCGCACCTGGTCCTGGCTCAGGTGCATGCGGCTGTTGATCAGGGCGCCTTTTGGCAGTGCTACGGGCTGCCAGCCCTTGCCTTGCTCCATGACCTGGACGGATGGGTTGGTGACGCCAAACCAGCAATGCACTTGCTCGCCGGCCAGGCTGCTGATCTGCAGGGAGCAGCTTTCGCCGTAGCGGTCTTCAAAGCTGATGTAGGGGAAGCCGCGCTCGGTGACGGTGCAGGTGAGTTCGTTGCTCATGCCTGCGCTCCCTTGCTATCCGCATGCACCCAGGCCATGCCGCACACCTCGGTGTGAGCGTGGTGCAGGGCGTCGGCGGGGATGTGGAACAGGTCGGCCAGCAGATCGAGCAGGGCGAGCAGCTGTGCGTGGTTGCGGGCAATGCCGTGGTGCAGGCCTGGCGCCGTCTCTTTGCGCAGGCTCTCGGCGTAGGCCGGGACGTGGCCGAGGCGGTAAACCACCTGTTCGCGGTTCATACGCACCGCCTCGACGAACTGGCACATATCGGTGATGGGCAGTTCATGCAGTGCATCGACCGCGGAGCGGTGGCCATCGGTACGCGGTTGGCGCACCAGGTGGATATTCACGATGCGGCGATTGAGCACCTCGGTTTCGCCGCCGACGAATGCCAGCGCGCCCTGGAAGGTGAAGGTGTTGACCGTTTCGTCGGTGCCGCTGACGCGCACGGGGAGCACGGCTCCGTCGTAGCACTGGCGCAGGACTCCCCAATCGAAGCACTCGCCGCCGTGGTTGTTCTCTTCCACCACCACGGGGCGATTGATGGCGCGGACGAGGAAGGCGAGCAAGGCGCCCATGCTGCAGCTGTCAGCGTTGCGGCTCTCGCCCTCGCTGCCGGCCATCTTCCACAGGTTGGCCACCAGCGTGGACTTGCCCACGCCGGCGCCGCCGGTGATCTGCAGGATGGGGTAGGTGGCCTGCAGTTCGCGGACGCGCTGGGCGTGGAAGGCACCGGCCCACCAGGCGAGGGCGATCAGGCCCTGGGTGCCGAACGCGGTGATGAACAGGTCGAGCCATTTCGGGGTTTGGTTGGTGTTCTGCATGGTGGTTCTCCTTCGGGGGTGGGTTGCCCAGGCGTTGCCGCGCCTGGGCGGTTGGGTCAGTGGGTGATGGCGAGCAGCGCTTCCGGGGCGAAGCTGCACAGCGTGAACAGCGCAACGAGCGCCAGGCCGCTGCCGAGCAGGGTGATGGCCTTGTCTACGCGGGGTTCGTGGTCGATTTGCATGGTGGTTCTCCTTCGGGGTTATGCCGGCTTTGCCGAGCCAGCGGTGGGTTGCTGCTGGAAGATCCAGCACTTGACGGTGGGGGACTTGAAGACGGTGAGGTTGGCGCGCCTGGCCTGGTGCTTGCGCACGGCGCTGGCCACGGCGACGTTGGCCTCGACGAACTTGCGCGAGCGGCTTTCTTTGAGCAGGTCGCGCAGCACGTTGATGTCCGGCAGCTTTTGCTTGTGCTCCTGGGCGCGTTCGTAGAAGTCGTTGAGGTTGATGGCGATTTCGCCGGTCTCGGGCTTGTTGCTGTGGTTGACCACCGGGCCTTCGCCGTCCAGGCCCTCCAGGAAGTCGAACACTTCCCAGAACTCGGCGACGTGCTGGTGGTCGGCGCTGATCGAGGCTTGGCGCTCCAGGGCCATGGTGATGATCTGCCGTTGCGTGGCGCTGACCTGGGCGTCGCTGATCGGCACCACCTGGCGCAGGCAGTGCAGCAGGGCCAGCAGCATTGCGTGGTTCTTGCTGATGCGCTCGACGCGGATGTAGCCGCGCAGCGTGTTGCCGCAGCTGGGGCAGGCGTGGCTTTCGTTGGCCGTGGCGTAGGGCGTTTCGCACTGCCAGCAGTGGGTGTGCAGGCGGCGCAGGCGCGATTCATAGCCGGGGAAGTATTCGGCGAAGGCATCCAGCACGCCGGCTTCGGCCTTGATGGCCAGCAGCAGGAAGTGGCTGAGCATGTCGCCGTCCAGGGCGTTGAGTTTGTCTGCCGCTGCGCGGCTCTCGGGCGTGACCTGGGGGCGCACGAAATGCAGCTTGCAGATGCGCGTCATGATCGCTTCATGCGCGACTACGGCGGCGTTCTGGCTGATGGCGATGGTGCCGCGAAAGGGCGGCTCATAGGTCTCGTTGCCCGCTGTTTTCACGCCCTTGGTGGCCAGGGTGCCGCCGCCGAAGAAGTCTTTCAGCTCGTCCCACTCGAAAGTCTTGGCGTGGGGCTTATCGTCGCTGTGGCGGTCGGCCTCCAGATACACCACGGGCATGCCCGCCACCTGGCCCATCAGGCGCGATCTGCCCGCTTTGGTGGACTTCATCGGGTCGAAGCCTTCATAGCCGGCGCGGCCCAGCAACTTCCACAGCAGGTTGAGCAGGGTGGTTTTACCGGCGCCGGCCTCGCCCGTTGCCTCCAGGAAGGGGTAGGACTGCCAGCGCGCGCGGATTTGCTCACAGAACAGCGAGCCGAAAAACCACACCAGGGCCACAGCGCCCTGAGCGCCGAAGCACGTCCACAGCAGCTTGAACCACTCGCTGCTGTAGGCCTTGGCGTCGCGGCTGGGGCGGATGGTGACGCCCTTTTGCAGGGTTTTGATGCGCAGTTTGCCGAACTCGAAATAGTCCTCGGCGTTGGCCTCGTAGACCTGGCCGTCTCTCACCGCGATATCGCCGAACACGTAGCAGCCGTGGTCGCGGCTGTAGCCGACGAAATCAATCGTCTCGACGGTTTTGATGCCGTAGGTCTGCAGCTTCATGATCTTTTCGAGCTGCTGGCCGGTACCGGTGTACATGGCGCCGGCAGCCATGCCCAGCAGGCGCTTCTTGAACTCGCTGGCGGCGGCGATGTGGGTGGCGGTGAAGGTGTTCTTCACACTCGGCGCGCCGTGGGGGAAGTCCACGCGCAGGTAGTACCAGGATTCGTCGGTAATCTCGTTGCGCTGGAAGTACAAGGCCTCGAAGTAGCAGTTGGCGATTTCCACCACGCTGTTGGACATGCGCAGTGCCTTCTCACGGATCTGCGCGTTGCTCAGCTCGCGGTGTTCGCCGTTCTCGTCGCTCTCGATTGCCTGCCGTGCCTTGTTGTACTCGCCCATATCGAGCGACCACCAGTACATGCGGTTGTCGAAGCCGAAGTGAAACTCGCGCCACTCGTTGCGCTGGTAGATCAGCAAGCCTTTCTCGCTGGCGTTCTCGGCGATCAGCAGGGCGCCCTGGTAGCGGGCTTCGTCCAGGTCGGCGGCTACGCGCTCGGCGCGCTGTTCGGCGTCGTCGATAAAGGCCCAGCGCTGGTGCAGGTCGTTCCAATCGACCTTCTTGCCCTTCTGCGGGATCAGCGCGGCTTCGCAGGTGAAGCCCATGGCGCGGGCCTGGGCCACCCACTTGCGGGTGTAGCTGCGCGCCACTGGCTCGTTGTCCAGCGCCCACACCAGGGTGGGCAGGCGGCGGTCGGCGTCGACGCAGGCTTGCTTGAGCTCGCGCAGCGATTGCTCGGGGAAGGCGTTGCAGCTCATGGCCGAGACGGCCGGCACGTTGTGATGCAGCAAGGCGATGGCGTCGAAGATGCCCTCGACGATGTGCAGCTCGCTGACCTGGGTCGGGTCGATCGAGGGCGGGCACCACCACACGCCCTTGTAGCTGGCGCCAGGGGCAAAGCGGGCCTTCTGCTTGCCGAAGCGTTCGGGCCTGTCGATCAACCTTTCCCAGTAGCCGCCCTTGGTGAGCGGGAAACGCACGGTGGCGCTGCCGGCGCTGAGCTCGCGGGACCAGAAATTCTCCTGGGTAAACCAGCCCTCGATCAGCTCCAGGCGGAAGCCGCGGGCGAACTCCAGGTAGGCGCGGGCGGTGGCGTTGGGCTGCTGGTCGGTGGACGGTACGCGCTCGCTCCAGTCGTTGAACAGATCGTCGTAACGATCCTTGACGTGGTACTGCGCGCCGCACTTGCCACGGCCGCAGATCAGCAGCCAGGGCGAGTCGGTGAAGGTGTACAGCTCCGGCTTGCCGCAGGCCGGGCACTTGCCCTTGCGCATGTATTTGGTGCCACGGACGGGCTTGAGGTCGGGGAACTCGTCGCGCAGGCGCTTGAGCACGTCGTCGCGCAGGGAGGCGTGCATGGTGCTCATACGGTGGCTCCGAAGGCAGTCAGTTCATTGCTCATCGCCCTGCGCTGGTTGTTGTCGATCAGACCAATCTCGGTGTAGCCGCAGAGCATGCCTTTGAGGATCAACTCAGCATTACGGCGGAACTCTCGCGCCGGATCAGTGAGCAAGGCGTCGAGCCAGAACGCAAACAAGGTGCGCTCGGGCTGTGCCGCCAGTTGGCAGCACAGGGGCAGGGCTGGGTGGTTGGGCGTTGGCATGGTGCTAGTCCTTACTGGGCGGCTGTAAGCGCGGCTTTCAGCGCGCCGATGGTGCGTTTGTGGCCGGCGAGGGCCGGGTAGTCGGTGAGGATGCGAGCCGTGCGCAGGCCAGCCGGCACGGTGCGGTAACGGTCGGCGTACCAATGCAGCTGCAGGCCCTGGCGCAGTTCCTCGCGCAGGGTCAGCAGCCATGCCTCGGCCACGGGCTTGGGCATTTGCAACTGGATTTCGACGGCGTTTTGCATGGCGCATACCTCGAATGCTGGGTGCAACTTCCCCTTACCCACGCAAGGCGGGCAGGGGTTGGGCGGTGCTGGGTTAGGTGAAGTACTGGTGGCCTGGGCTGTCCGGCCCGCTGGCCAGGTCGATGCCGAACCATGTTCCAGAGCCAGGCCGCAGCTCGGTGATGGCCAGCTCTACCAGGCGCGGCGCCAGGAACAGCGGCACGTCGAACTGATGTACCAGGTGGCTGGTGGTGCGCTCGATCAGCTGGGCGTCATCGCCCAAGTGCTCGGCTCGGTGTGCCTGCAGGTACGCCTTGGCCTGGGCCTGCATCTGGCTGCGGTAGTCGTGCGGCAGCTGGTCGGTGGCGATGTTCATGCGGTGGCCTCCTGATCGAGCAGGTCGAGCTGGTCCGATTCGGGGCGCATGGCCTGCAGGGCCTTCATGCGCTCCATGGCCGGGGCGATGGGCAGTTGCATCAATGGGCGCTCGATGCCCGAGGGGCTGAGCTGCTTGTCGATGGTTTGCGTGCCGCTGAACGTCGCGCCACACACCACGTTGCTGCATTGGTAGTACATGCTGGTGAAACAGGGGGTTTCTTCGCGGCTGGTGCGGATGTAGAGCGCGCCGAGGCACGCCGGGCATTTACGGGCGGCGAGCTTCATGCTGACGGCTCCTGTACTGGGATCACTTGGCCGGGAACAGATCGCCGGTTTCCGGCTTGGCGCGGCCCACGCTGTCGATGGCGGGCACCGGCAAGGCCAGCAGGTGGCAGTGCTGCACCAGCTGTGCGTGCAAGGTGGCGCGGATGGCCGGCGTGGTTTCCGCCTTGAGCTGGCTGAGCAGCTTGGGCACCTGGCGGTGAAAGGCCAGTTGCTGGGCAACGCTGAGGTAGGACACGCCACGGCTCTCGCGCGCTTCACGCTCCATGGCGATGAAATAGCGGCGCACCTGGCGGCCCTGGTCGTTGTTCTCGACCATGGCCAATTCCTTGGCAGTGTCGAGGGTGAGGTGGTACTGCGTACTCGGGCGACCACCCTCACTTTTACTCAGGAATGAGTAAAAGTCCTCGCCTTCAATGAAGCCATATTGCTCGATGCGGCGCGCGACCCAGTCGTTGAAACGGGTCTGTACGCTCAGGAAAGTGTGCAAATCCTGAGCATCGCAAAGCTGTTGCTGGCGGTCGCCAAGGGCACCGTTGAATACGGGAATCAGTTGCTGGGTCATGGTTTGGCTCCTTCTTTGCGGTGCAGGGTGATGACCGCGCCGACTTCGGCGTGGCGTGCGGCAATGTGTTGGCGGTGGGCGGCGACGATTTCGGCCAGCTCGGCTTCGTCCAGGCGGCCATCGTGCAGGGCTTGGGCGATGATCTGGTTGACCTTGCCTTCGGCCACGTCGGTGGCCAGGGCGCGGCTGTAGAGGTCGAGGTTTTCCAGCGTGCTGGCCTCGGGCATGGGCACGAACACGCCGCCGTACAGGGCGCAGAGGTAGTCCACCAGCAGGGTGGTGCCGGCCACGCGCTCCAGTTGCGCCACCTGTTCGTCCGAGAGCGGGCGATGACCGGGGTTCTCGTACAGCTGGTTGTCGAACCGCTTGAGGTCCAGCCCCAAGTGAGCGGCGGCGCAGTCGCGCCCGCCGGGGAAGGCGCCGACGGCGGCAATGACCGCGCGGCGGCGGCTGGCAAGAATTTCGCGTTGCACTTTCTTGTACCTCGTGGCCTGGGCTGGCAGTTAAGGTTCAGCTGGCGTTGGCGAAGGGGTGAGCGAGCAGGCCGGGGATCAGCTCGGTGCCGACCTGTTTGGATAGGTCGCGCATGATTGAGAAGGCGATACGGCCGTTGGGCAGTTCCTGGGAGCCTGCCCAGCGCGTCACCGTTTGCGTGACGGTGCGCGGGTCGTAGCCGTGGGCCAGGGCGAACTGGCGGAAGTTGCTGCCTTGCTCGATTAGGCGAGCGCGGATTTGATTCGAGTTCATGGCGTGCCTCATTGGCGGTTGCCGTTGAGCAGGGAGGCTGAGTTAGCGGCGAATGTCGCCACTTCCCTAGCTCCCGCCAGGATCACGCGGATGCCAGGCCGTAAGCCGGCCAGCAGCCGTGCAATCTGTTCGGGATCAGCGAGCAGTAGATCAAGGTCCTCGGCCACCCCGCAGACGCTGGCGGCGGCGTCACACTGCATTTCGAGAATGGGCAGATAGGCCTCGGCGCTACCCAGCAGTTCGTGCTGGTCAGCGGACAGCTCCGTACCGGACGGGTAGGCGGCTTGCAGGTGCTTAACAAGGGCGGCATAGGTTTTGTAGAAGGCCATCATGGTTTGGCTACTCTCTTGGAGTTAATCTGTACTCATTGCGCATAAGGTAGTTATGCGAAAAACATAAGTCAAGAAGGTTTTTAGCTGAAATGCATAAAGACTCGTTAGAGGCCGTGCTGCGTCGCATGATGGATTTCTTAGGGGTCGATACTGACAGCGCCTTAGCAAGGGCTTTGCCTGTTAACCGGCAGACCCTTGCAGGCTGGCGAAGCCGAGACAGTGTTCCTTATGGGGAATGCATAAAATTTTGCGAGGCTCACGGCACCAGCCTCGACTGGCTGTTGACTGGCGAAGGCCCTATGCACCGTGACGGGGAGGGGGCAGCTGCTCAAGGCGGCGCGGAAAGCCCCCGCGAGCAAGCCCTGCTGGCTCTATGGCGCGAGCTGGACGAGGACGCCCAGCGAGAAATACAGCGCGCTGCTGAAGAAAAGAAACGCCTGAGCAACCTCGAACAACGCCTCACGGAGCTGGAGGCCGTTGTCGCAGCGGGTAAACGGCTGGCATGATCTGTTCCCAACGAGAACAAACAAGGAGGTCGTATGGGTATTCATGCTCCGAAAGACGTGAACTCTTTGCTGGCTGAGCTGCAGGCGCGCTACGACAGGCTGCTTGCTGTTATGCAAGGAAAGGAAAGCTCGATGATGACTATCAGCGGCGAAAAGCCTGGGCTCTACGTGAAGCCGGAGGCGATTCGCTTCGCGGTAGATGACGTAGGCACGGCGCTGAAAGAGATCCGCTCGCGTATGGGCAAGGGGTGATTGCGATGGACCTATACGGTGAGTTCGAAAACAGCCGCTTCTTCAATTCGGCGCGCATGGATCGCCGCGCAGCTGATGCTCTTGCGGGGTTAGCCGCTGGCATCGTTGCTGATGGCGCAGTGACCCTGGATGAGGCCAAGTTCCTGCAGACCTGGTTGCAGGCTAACCTGGTCCACCTGGAAGACCCTGTGATCAACCTGCTTTACCAGCGGCTGGCGCTTATGCTGCAGGACGGGGTGCTGGACGCTGATGAAGCCGCCGACCTGCTCGGCATTCTGCGTCGTTTCGGTGGGCTTGAGCTGGCCCGTGCCGGAAGCGAAACCGCGTTTGCGGCGGCCAACGATCTGCCGCTCGACTCGCCGGCGCCCGAACTGGTTTGGGACGGGCGCCTCTTTGTGTTCACCGGCACCATGGCCTACGGCCCGCGCAAGGAATGCCAGAAGCTTGTTGAGGAGCGGGGCGGCCTGATCGGCGGCGGCGTGAACAAGAAAACTCACTACCTGGTCATCGGCAGCATTGGCAATGAGCAATGGCGGCACAGCAGCTATGGCTTGAAGATCATGAGGGCTGTAGAGCTGCGCGAAACCGGAGTGCCGATTGCGATCATCGGTGAGGGGCAATGGCAGCAGGCAATGTTTGGTTAGCGACCAAACGAGCAGGTATTTATGCGCCGCGCTAAAAGAAGAAGCCCCGCTAGTGCGGGGCTTTTGCGGTACTGAGCAGTTTTTTCATCAGGGCGTGTTCGATGCCCTGAATGGTTGGCAGGTGGTAGGCAAGCACTTCGGCTACTACCTCGGGCGGCAGGTTTGGCAGGTGAGCCAGCCAGTAAGCCTTGGCGCGGGTTTTGTCGATTTGCCCAGACATCCGCATATCAATGCCTGTGCGGATGATTTCCTTCAGTTGCTCTTCTTCTTCCCGTTGTTTACGCAGTTCTGGAGTGATCATGACGGCTTCCAATATTGAGCGGTTTGATGAATTGACGGGTCAGGTGCTGGCGAGGCTTTACGCGGAGTTTCCCCTGCCGATTCGGCTGATACCGGATCAGTTCGTTGAGAAGTCTTGGCTGGTTGACGAATTCACCGGAGCACTGTTTGCAAGCGCTGAAACAGAGTTCTTTACGGCCACCGTCGATTGGTTGGCGGAGGCTGGATACCTGCGTTACCAGGAGCTGGAGCGAACCAAGGTGAATGGTTTTTCCGGCGCCGTGCTTACCGCCAAGGGGCTGGAACTGCTGAAAGCGATCCCCGACAGTCTGGGCGGCTCGTTTGGCGAGCGCCTGCGCGACGCCGCTGCGACTGAGGGGCGAGAAGGGCTGCGCGCGCTGGTGTCCCAGGTACTGGGCGCGGGGATATCGCTTTTGTCGAGCCAGTAGCTGCTTGATCATGCTTGCTCACCGCGCTGTATGCGCCCCCACTCACGCTTCACCGCCCGCTCTGCGCTGGCCTTGCTGGCATAGAGATGCGTCAGCCGCTTGGGGTTGGTCTGGTCGCCCGCCGTTAGCTTCTTCTGTTCCCCCGTCTTCTCGTCCCGGTACCAGGCCAGTACGCCGGTGTATTGCTCGCCGGCGTCGCTGGTGAGTTCGTCATCGTCTGGTAGTTGGCTGGTGAGTTCCAGGCTGGTGGTGTAGGCGTCGGGGGTGAAGCTGTGTTGCACGTTGCCGCCCAGCCAGATGATGGCGCTGATTTCGGGTTTGATGCCGGTGAGGCTGTAGGTCAGTTCGGGGATCAGGTCCGGCCGGCCTTTGGCGAGGGTGTAGCTGAGCGTGGCGGTGCCGCGCTGCAGGCGCTGCCATTCCGCCCGGGCTGCGGCCAGGGCGCTGGCTTGGTCGGTGTAGGTGTGGCGCAGTTCCTTGAGGTTGTCGCCGGAGCCTGCAATGGCTTCCTTCCTTTCCGCACTGTTGACTTCGTAGTAGTAGGCCTTGGCGCCGGTGTAGGTGTCGCGGTTGGCGTCCAAATAGCGGTGCTGGTCGCCGTCTGCGCGGGTCAGGCTGATGTGCGGCAGGGGTAGGCCGCTAGCGGTGGTGGCGGCGCCGGTGGGCAGGAAGAGCAGGCGCCCGGCCTTCACCGAGGCGATGGCGTCGTGTTCGCTGGCCAGGCGGGTGATGAGGTTGAGGTCGGATTCGCCGGCTTGATCGAGGTGCGGCAGGCCGATGGCGGCGAGGGCGACTTGCACCAGGGGCTTGAGGCCGTATTCCTGGGCGATGGTGGTGAGGATGGCGCCGATGGTCTGGCCGTGCCAGCTGCGCTCGCGCTTCTTGGCCAGGCCTTCGCGCAGGTCTGCACTGCGGGCGCGGATGTTGAGCACGTCGGGCGCGCCGCTGTGCTCGAGCTCGTCCACCTTGTAGGTGCCTTTGTCCACCAGGCCGGTATCACTCCAGCCCAGCCAGAGCTGGATGCTTGCGCCCTTGGGTGGAATGGCGAGTTGGCCGTCGTGGTCGCTCAGCTGAATGTCGAGCTGGTCGGCCTCCATGCCGCGATTGTCGGTGAGGTTGATGCTGACCAGGCGGGCGGTGATGTCGGCGGTGATGTCGCGGCCATCGACCACCACGCGGCAGATGGGGTGCGGGTAGTTGAGGGCGGCCTGGGCCTGGCCGGCTTGCTCGCGCAGGATTTGCCCGGCAGCGCTTGTGAGCTGGCCGATCACAGCACGCGCCTCAGTACGTCGCCCACGGCGCCGATCAGCGAGCCGAGCAGGTCGACGCGGGTTTCATCCACGCGCTTGAGCACGAGGTTGAACTCGATGCGGCGGGCGGCGCCGTCGCTGAAGAAGTAGGTTTTGGTCTCGCTCATGCTCTCGATGATGTAGATGCCGTAGATGCGGCCGGTGCCCTCGATCAGCGGCCAGGCTTTGCCGGTGTCGGCCATGACGCGCAGGGTGTCGAGGCTGATGGTGCTACCGGCGATTTCAGGCAGCAGGACGCCGGGGAGGGTGATGGTCTCGTCGCCGGGGCCGAGGTACTGGCGTGCCGGGCGGGCGCCGATGCGGCTGGTGCTGCCGTGGCGCCATTCGTTTTGGCGCTGGAACTCCTGGTAGGCGACGGTGTGCATGCCGAATACGAACATGCCGAGGGCCATCATCATGTGCTGTTACTCCTGGTCGTACAGCGCCGAGCGCTGGCGGGCGCCTTTGGCGCGCTCGCGTTTGTCCAGCTCCTGGGCGACGGCGCGGGCGAGGGCTTGTGCATCCTGCCCGGGCGCGGCGTTGATGGTGATGTTGATGGTGTCGCCGGCACTGCTGACGGGCTGGCTGCTGCGCTTGCTGATCGCGGGGCGCCCGTCGAAGGTGATGCCGCCCGGGCCGAAGCTGTTGCTGCTCAGTTGGTCGGCGGTGTGAGCGATCTGGCCGAGCACGCCACTTTCACCAGCGGCCAGGCCTTGGGTGAGGCCGTCCATGGTGAAGCCGCCGAGCTGGGCGAACACGCGGGACGGGCTGTGGATGCCGAGTTTTTGCTTAAACCAGTCGATGGTGGCGGAGCCGGCACCGGTGATGGCGTTTTTCACGCGGCCCAGGCCGGCGCTGATGCCGTTGACCAGCCCATCCATGAGCATGCCGCCGAAGTCGGTGAACTTGGAGGGTAGCTCTACGCCGAGGTAGCTGAGCGTGGTGGCAAAGGCCTTGTAGAGAAGGCCCAGCGGCGACCAGTTGAGCAGCAGGGCGCCAATACCACCAATGCCGCCAGCGAATGCAGCCTGGATCTCTGCCCAGGTGCTGGCGAAGTAGGCTTTGACGGCGTCCCAGTTCTTGTAGATGAGGTAGGCACCGACCACCAGCGCGGTGATCAGCAGGCCGATGGGGTTGGCCATGGCCAGGCGCCCGATCCACAGCAGCACGGTGCCGATGGCCTTGAGCGCACCAACGGCGGTGGCGCCTTGGGTAGCCAATAGCATAAGGCCGTAGCGCACCATGGCGAACGGGCCGAGAACAGAGGCGATCATCACTGAAAGCGCGCCACCGACAGTAAGTAGCAGCGCCAGACCAGCCGCCGCCTTGAATAGGGTGGTGGTTAGACCAGGGTTGGCCTTTACCCAGTCCTTTATGCGCACTGCGACGTTGCCGAGGCCGTTGATGATTTCCTTGAGCTGAGGGGCAACGGCAGCGCCGATTTCGGCCATCGCGTTGCTCCAACTGCCCTGCGCTGCCTCGATTGTGTTGGTGAGCGTGGCAAGCTGTTCATTGACTCTTTTGCGAAGGTCAGCCTGGGCCTGCATTTTGGCTTCGACTTCTTGGTAGCCAGCCACCCCCTTGCTCATGAGGGTGTTGAGCACTTGCAACGTTTCGGCATCGTCGCCGAACAGGTCTTTGATGAGAGTGAGACGATCCTGGGTGGTGAGGCCTTTTAACTTGTCGAGTTGGTCATACAGGTTTTCGATGCCGGCGAATTCACCCTTACCGTCAGTGAAGTCAAGGTCGAGGCTGATTCCTTTGGATGCCTTGAGCCCTTGCAAGACATCCTGGATCTTGTCGTTGTTCATCGCCCCCTGGAACACCTTGCGGAAGGCGTTGCCCGCGGACTCACCCGCCATGCCGGTCTGATCCATCATGACCAACAGCGGGGCAAGCATGTTGGCGGCTTCTAGCCCCTCTTTATTGATGATGCTCATGACGGGGCTGATCTTGCTGAAGCCCTGGAGCATGTTGGTTGGGTCAACGCCGGAGTAATAGGCCCGCTGGATGGTGTCCATCAGGCTCATCATGTCCTTTTCGCTGGTGCGCGTTGCGTCCTGCATTTTTGCCGCGAACTCAGCCGCGGCTGTGACGCCCATCTGGAGCTGTACGCCCAGGTAGGCAGCCGCTTCACCCGTGCCACCGAGGATCGATCGAGCGCTGATGCCCTGCCGGCGCAGCATGGTCATCATTTCTTGGAAGTCAGCGGTGGTGCCCGGCAGTCGGTCGCCCAACTGGGTGGCCAGGTCGGTGATTTTTTGAAAGTCAGCGGAGACGCTGCCATCGCTTTCCATCATTGAAACGCGGAGCTGGGTGGCGGCGTTTTCAGCCGGCGCGAAGGCGTTGACGATGCCCTGCAGTGGGCTGGCAATTGCGTAACCTGATGCCAGCCCTGCCGCGCCGCCTGCTGCCATGCTGCCGGCGAGCTGCTGGGAACGCTCGTACTGCTGCTTGGCCTTGGCGAGACTTTGTTGCTGGCGGGTGACGCGCTTGAGCCGGTTTTCCTGCTCGGCCATGGAGCGGTTTGTTTGCTCGATGCGGGTGCGCAGGTCGCGTTCATGCGTGCTCAGGTTACGGGTGCTGATGCCGGCGGCGTCGAGCTTGCTGCGCATGCCCTGCAGTTGTATCTGGTTCTGCTGGTGCTCGCGCTTGAGGTTGGTTGCCTCGCGGATTGCGCTCTTGAGGTCGCGGGTCATTTGCCGGGTGGGTACGCCGGTGGCCTGCATCTGTTGGCCGAGCGTTTTGACACGCTCGCGGGCGGCGCCGAGGGCGTCTTCGGTCTGTTTGGCAGCGGTGCGCATGGCGCGCCATGAGCTGATGTCGCCCTGTTGCGCCTGCAGTACTTTGAGCTGGTCGCGGGATTCTTTCAGGGCGCGGCCGAGGCCAACGCTGCCCTGGGTAATGGCCTTGATCGGACGGGTGGCGCGGTCTATCGCTTGTAGTACCACCTCAAGCTTTAGGTTTCGCGCCATCCGTTTCTACTCGCTTGCGGGCCTGTTCACGCCAGGCCATGAGGTCTGAAAGGGGCATCGGATCCAGTTCCGATGGCCCCCAGTGAAAGACGATGGCCAGGTCGGCCATGGCGTCTTCTACGCGGTAAGGGAGGCTTCCTCCTTGAAGCGCTTCTGTACCAAAAAACCAGTCACCGCCACGCCGCAGGCGAGCAGGTCGGCGGGATCCATACGCCCGATTTCGGGGTCGGTCAGGGTCGGGGTGGTGATGCGGGGCAGCACGGTGCGCAGGGCGAGGACGTCCATATTGATCAGGTCGTTGAGCTTCACGCCGCGCAGTTCGCCGCTCATAGGCTTGCGCAGGGTCAGGCTGGTGATGCTCTGTTCGCCGCGGACGATGGGGGTGTCGAGTTCTACGACTTCCTCATTGGGGTTCTTGGCCTGTTCGGCTCCCTGGGTGGCTTTGGTCATGGGGTGGCTCCTTCGGTGTTAGGCGCTGGCCAGCGGCGCGGGTGCGCCGTGGCCAGCTTCGGGGGTGGGTTATGCGGGTTACAGGCCGATGGCTTTGCGCTGCTCGGCGAGGCGGTCGACGCCGCCGACCTTGAAGACCATGCCAAGCAGGTCGATTTCGATCTCTTCGACGCCGTCGACGATCAGCTTGTAGTAGGTGCAGGTGGTGGTGATGGTGTGCTCGGTGTCTTCACCTGGCTCGGCGTCGCCGAAGCTGTAGCTTTCGTGGCGGCCACGCATGATGACTTCCACGGCGGAGACGGGGCCGTCATCGTCGCGCTGGTAAGCGCCGGAGAAGCGCAGGGGAACGCCGCTGGCGTTGGTGATGCCGTACTGACGAATGCTAGTGAGGTCGAGCCCGCCCAGGGTCCATTCCACCTGGATGCCGTCGTCGCTGTGGCCGAGGTCGACCTTTACCGGGCCATCCATACCAGCGGCGCGGTAGCTCTCCATCTTGCGCGCCAGGTCGGGCAGGGTGACGGTTTTGGCAACGCCTTGGTAGCTGTTGGCGTCGTTGAACATGTTCATGTTCTTGAGTTTGCGGGGCATGGCCATGGTCAGGCGCTCCTATGCAGTGGTGGCCGATCAGGCGTTGATGCGCGCGGCGAAGTCCATGAAATAGCGATCAGTGATGCGCTGGCGGAAGGTGAGGTCTTCCAGTGGCGGCACCGGGGTGTAGTCGTAGTCGATTGCTAACTTGCCGGCTTTCAGCGTGGTGCCATCGTTCGCGGCCTCGTCGTACCAGCATTCGCCGCCGATGATGTAGCCGTTGCGGGTGAGCTCGCGGAACTTGTCGTTGACGCCCTCGACGATGTCGCGCGCCAGAGAGGGGTGGAGCGGCTTGTCGCTTGCCCACATGTGAGCTTCGGCCATGGTGTCGGCCAGCACGTGAGCGGTGCGGGTGGCGCTTTCAAAGGCGAACAGCGGGTCATCGCTGCAGGTGCGGGAACCCCAGAAGCGGAAGCCGCCCTCGCGGATAAGAGTGGTTACCTCGTTGGAGTTGAGGTAGCCGGCGTCGGTGGCTGGGTTCTGCAGATCCCAAAACACGTCCTTGCTGATGCCGGTAACGCCATTGACGGGGATGTTAGACAGTGTTTTGTGCCAACCGATTTGCTCGTCCAGCTTGGCGCGCAGGCCAAGGGCGCGAGCGGCAGCCGGGGCGTTTACAGTCGCGTTCTCGGAGGTGCTCCATTCCAAGAAGTCTGGCCAGAGCAGCATGAGTTCGCGGGCACCGAAATTTTCCCGGTAGGCGACGGCTTCTTCCTTGGTGGCGCAGTTCCAGGCGTTGGCATAGGCGAAGGCGCGCATGGCTTGGGCGATGCTGACCATTTCTTGCGCGACGGGTAGGGCGTCCAAGCCTGGGCAACCGAGGATGCGCGGGGTTACCCCCAGCTTGGCCTTGGCTGCCAGCAACGCTTTGAGGCCGGTGTATTGGCCGTTGGCGGTAACGCCGCCAACCACCTTGCTGATCTGATCGGCCTGTTTCGCGGCGTCGTCTGCGCCCTCGCCATCCGCTACGCGTACCACGACGGTAAGCGGGCTGGCGTTATCGGCGATGGCATCCAGGCTGCGCGCCAGGGTGCCCTGTTCGCCACCTTTTCCGGACGCGGTGAGCACGTCGGTGAGCAGCACCGGGGTGTTGAGCGGGAAGGTTGCTTCGTCGGCATCGCTGCCAGTGCAGACCATACCCACCACGGCGGTGGAGATTGTGCGAATAGGGCGGGTGCCCTCGTTGATTTCGATGACGCGGACGCCGTGGTGGTATGCGGTTGGCATGGGCTGCAGCTCCTGGGCTTGCGGTGATCCAGTGAGCCTTGATGCTGCCGCGCGCGCGTGGCTGCTGCACGCGGCGGGGGTTGTAGGGCGGTGAGCTACAACACGCGCTCATAAAAAAGCCCCGCGCTGGGCGGGGCAAGCGGTGCAGCAGGCGTGCGGGTCAGGTGTTGTTGCCGATGCCGGCGACGGCGGCTTCGATGGCGGCGATGGTCTGGTCGGTGAGCTGTTGGGCTTGCTCGACCTGGTTGGCAGCCATCAGGGTGCGGACTTGCTCTTTCGCGGCCAGGCGGGTGGTGCGCAGCAGCTCCAGGGCGTTGGTGTAGGCCGCTGCCTCGGCGAGGATGCTGTCAGCAGCCTGCTGCGGCGTGCGGCCGTTGATGGCCCAGGCGGCGACCATGGCGGGCACCTCGCCCTCGTAGCCAGCAGCGGCGAACTGTTCGGCGGCCAGGCGGGCGCGGTCGTATTCGACAGCGCGCAGGGGGTCGCCTGCTACTGCACGGCGGGCGGTGTCGGCGGCGGTATCGATGGACTGGCAGAGTTCGTCGGCGGTTGGCGGGGCTGGTGGGGGGGCATCTACAAACTCACCCAGTTGGGCGTCATACCACGCCGCAGCACCAATTTCTGGCCGCTCGGTGACGTCAATAAACTGCGGCCCCTCCTGGGCGATTTCGCACTCGATCAGCCGAATTACGCGCTGTGGGCCGATGGCGGCCGGGTCGATCTCAACGTAGCGCATGACTTAAGCCCCCATTCGATAGACTTCAATGCACGACAGCTGGCCGCTGTCGTTGCTTGTGTTGTTGTCGCGGTCGCCATTGACCGTAGTAGCGCCGGCAGTGCTGGTTTTTTCGAACGTCACCGACAGATTGACGGTGCCGGACAGTGGGCCGGACCACTGCAAGGGAAACGTTGCGCTGACCCATGTGCTGCCGGCGATGTTGTTTGCTGTAGCGTCGAGTACAGCGGCCCCGCTGAGGAGCTTCGCGGCAACGTAGTTATTGCCAGCGGAGCTAGTTGAATCCATGTTCAAATTCAGCTTCGCCAGAATCAGGTAGAGGCCACCATCGGCCTCGAACGTCACGTTCAGCGGCGCGAATGCCACTGGCCCAGTGGTAGCGCCAGAAATGGTTTGTAGCGCGGAGCTTGCCACTCGGGTGATGCGCCGCATGCGCACGCCCTTTAGCTTCAATGGCGTGACCACCACGTTATCCAGCGCGCCGGCGTCGACCTCCGCCTGAGTCCCTACTCGCAACACTCCGCGCAGAGCCTCGGTGGCCACCGCTGCGGCAGAACGGATGGCCTGGAACACGCGCAGGGCGGTCATGCGGCGGACATTGTTGGTGCCTGCCTCGGCGTCAGCCTGGGTGGCGGTCAGCGCGGCCGTCAGCTCGAAGGTGAGCGCGGTGGTACCGAGCACGATGGGGCCGTTGGTGGTGAGTTCCCAGACGGTGTCTGCGAGCGTCGCGCCTTCTTCAATGGTCACGAGCATACCCGGCGTTACTTCGGCGGATGCGTCAGCATCGGTCGCGCGCGCCCACGCGCCGGCCGCGGCGACATAGAGGCCATTGTTGGCACCGGTTGCTTGATCCTTCACCAGCACCCGATCTCCCGCCGTCAGTGCTGCGGGCCAGTCGCCACCCGCCTGGGTGGCCAGGCCGCTGAGGTTGATGTTGCCGGTGGTGGTGTAGCGCACGCTCTGCTTGCTGTCGCGGCTGTTCATCTCGGCGGCGATCAGGGCGGCGACTTCGGCCTCGGTGGTGTACTGGGGATGCGGATCGGCGGCAGCCATGTGGACCGCGATCAGGCTGTCAGCGTAGGCCCGAGTGGCCAGCACCACCGACGGGTCAATCTTGAGTTGCACGGCGGCGGTGCTGGAGACGATGAGCACCATACGCAGCACCTGGGTGCGCCCAGAGCCTTCGGCCAGCAGCGGCTTGTAGCTGGGCGGGCAGTTGGCCACGGCTACCAAGTCGCCATCGGCGTCGTAGATGCCCATTTCACGAATCCACCAGCCGCCCACGCCCTCGGGAATGACCAGCTCGGCAATGATCTGGCTGGCGTTGAGCGGGTCGACTTTCAGTTCATTCAGCCCGGCGCGGTACTGCTCGCGCACCAGGGCGGGCTGCAGGCGGTCGGGCACGGGCAGGTTGCCGTTGCCATCGCCCACGGCCATGTGGCTGTACTGCACCTGGGTGCCCAGTGCCTGGGCGTTGGCGAGCTTGGCCTCGCCTCGATCAGTGAGAATGGCGAAATAGGTCTGGCTCATGGATAGATGCTCATGGTGTCGATGGTGTGGGCGGCGCCGCCGAGCAGCACGGCGGGGCTGCTGACTTCAATCGGGCCGGGGGAGTAGGGGTAAACGGTGAGGGTTTCGCCATCGACCGCTGCGGCGCCGATGTAGGTGCGGCCGCGCACTTCCAGGCCGATGGCCAGGCCGATCAGGTGGCGGCTGACCGGCTTGGCGTCGTCGATCAGGAATGTCAGCTCCTGGTACATGGCTTCGTCGATGCCGGTGTCCAGTACGCCAATCAGCAGGCGGAAGGTGCCGGGCACGCCGGCGGGCACTTCCTCCCACCATTCCAGCACCTCGATCAGGTAACCCAGCGGCTCGACCACGCGACGCAGGGCGCCGATGGTCCCCTTGTGCGCGTGGATGAAGTAGGCGGCGCGGATGGCGGCACGCTTGGCGCTTTCGGGCCAGGCCGGCGACCAGCGATCAACGGAGAACGCCCAGGCGAGATAGGGCAGCAGCTCGACGGGGCAGGTGTCCGGGTTCCAGAGTTCGCGCAGGGGAATCGGTACGCGCTGGATCTGTGCCAGGGCCTGGGCGGCGTTGCGCTCCAGCTCGGTGGCGTTGCCGGGCAGCAGGCAGGTGGTCATTCGGCCACCGTGACGCTGTAGCCGGTGCAGAACGGCGCCTGCTGGCGGGTGGCGACGATATCGACCCAGCCAGGCAGGTCCACACGTTTGACGCCCTCGATATGCAGGGCGGCATCCAGACCGGAACGGTTGACCTCCCAGCCCAGGCGGCGACGGCGGTTGACCATCGCGGCGAGGCGGGCTTCCGCTGCGGCGCGGATGGGTTCGGACTCGGGGCCTACGGTGTCGAGGTGCAGAACTGCCTCTACCTCGAATTCGATCACTTCGGCGCTTTGCAGGGTGACGCGGTCGGCGACTGGACGGCGGTCGTCATCGCCGACGTAGATATCGACGATGCCGAGCAGCTCAGCATCTGCAGTGCCGTCGCCCAGGGCGCTTTGAATGGTGAGCACCACTTCGGCGGGGCTGGGGCTGTGTGCCCAGGCGTCGGCCACGCGGCCGTCCGCGCTGCGGGCGTGGAAGATGTAGCTGTTGCGCGGGCCGGCTGTGCTGAGGCCTTCCATGGCCATTTGGGTGCGCTCGCGCAGGCTGTCGTCGCTCTCCATTACGGCCGGTACCGGTGGCACGGCGTTCGGGTCAGCCGGGGTGATGACCAGGCGGGCGACGTTGAAACGGGCGGCTATTTGCTCCAGGTCTTCACGCTCGGCGAAGGCGAGCATGGTGGCGAGCGCGGCTTCGTTGACGCGCTGCCGCCATACCAGTTCGCGGTAGGCGTTTTCCTGCAGCAGTTTGGTGAGCGGCTCGGATTCCAGGGCGAGGCGGGCGGCGATGGTGGCTTGTTCCGCGGGTGGGAAGGTGGCCACGAGCTCGGCCTTGCGCTCGGCGAGGATGGTTTCGTAGTCCAGCACTTCGACCACGTTGGGGGCTGGCAGGCGGCTGAGGTCGATGGGGGTAAAGCTCATGCGCTGGCCCCCAGTGCGAGGGGCACTTGCAGGTTGATGGCTTCGTTGGTGTCCACTCTTGTGGCTTCCAGATCCAGCACGCCGGCGCTGGCTTCGTTGCCGCGCTGCAGTTGCACGCGGGTAATGCGAATGCGCGGCTCCCAGCGCATGAGGGCCATGGCAGTGGCGGCGTACAGGCGCAGGGTGGTTGGGCCGTGGAAGGGTTGGTCGATCAGGTCCGGCACTTGGCTGCCGTACTCGCGGCGAGCCAGGCGGGTGCCGATGCGGGTGCCGAGGATGTCGCCAATCGACTGTTTGATGTGGTCCAGCTCGGTGATGGAACCGCCGGTGATTCTGTTCACTGTCAGCCCCCGGCGAAGACGTTGGCCGAGCCCTGGGCCACGGCGCTGCCGCAGGCGACGGGGTCACCGATGCGGGCGAGCTGCTTGCCGTTGACGCGCACGGTGGTGCTGCCGGCTGCCAGCACGCTGGCGTGGGTTTCGGGGATGGTCGGGCAGGTGTGGGCGGCCCAGGCGTCGCCCTGGCGGTGGGCGGCAATGCCGTTGACGCGCACGTTGGGGCTGGCCTCGGTGCTGGGGCGCGGTGGCCAGCAGCCGTGACCGGTGCAGTTGTCGCCAAGGCGGGAGACAGCAGGCATGGGCGGCCCCTAGTTCAGGTCGATGGTGGCGCCGTTGATCTTCACGGCGCCGCTGCAGGTGATGTCGAGGCTGGCCGCGTCGATCTGGACGTGACCGGTGAGCTTTAGGCTGTAGGCGCCGGTTTCGGCGTTGTGCTCGACGTAGTCGCCATTGGCCCACTCGGTTTTGTGGACGGCTGGGTTGTTGCTGCAGGGCGGGTTGGCTGCGGAGTAAAGGCCGGCCAGCACTTGGCCCTGGGCGAGCTCACCGGAGGGGCTGAGGATGGTGCATTGTTCGCCGACCGATACGGGGTTCCATTCGTTGGTGCTGCCCGCGCGGACGGTGAAGAACGGCAGCCAGCCGGTGGTGATGTTGCCGGTTTTCACACGACAGCACGGTTGGCGATCCTGCTCGGGGTCGCCATGGTCCACTTCGGCGATGGTGCCGGAGCGGATCATGTTGTCGAGGCGGCGGCGGAGTTCGGCAATGGCGTTCATGCGCCGATGGTTACTGCCACGCGCGCGTGATGCACGGGGCGGGAGTTGTAGCGCCGGGGTTTACAACACGCAGTTAGCGGGCGAGGTGGTCGAGCAGCTCGTCGCGGATCATTTCGAGGTCGGACGAGGCGAAGCCGAGTAGCTCGCGGCGGCTGTACTGGACGTCGGGAGAGTTGCGGCCGGGGCGGTCGCGCAGGCCGTACTGGTGGACGCGGGCCAGGCGGGCGGTGCGGGCGAGGAAGCCAAGGGCGATGCTGCTGGCGTCACTCTGCAGCTTTAAGTAACGGGCCTGGCGCAGCTTGGTGAACATCTTCTGTTTAACGCGGCCGCGCTTGCTGCGCAGGGGCTGGCGTGCCTTGCGCGGGGCGTAGGGGGTGCCGTCCGGGTTGCGTTGGGCGGCGATGCGCTGCTGTTGGCTGCGGCGCAGCTTGCGGGCGATGTCCTGGTTGAGCTGGCGGCGCTGTTTGGGCTCCAGCTTGGCGAGCAGGGCGCCGGCCCAGTCTTCCAGGGCGCGCAGTTCGTCCATCAGAGGTCGCTCAACTGAGGCTCGAGGGCGTGGGTGATGTCGAGGGCGCCGTCTGGCTGACGCTTGACGATGACGCGCTCGGTGAGGGGCAGGGTGATGGACATGTCTACCAGGTCGTTGGCGAGGATGTCGGCTTCGAACTGGATCGCGTCCTTGGCTTTGTCCAGGTTCTGCATCAGGTCGGGCTGGTTGACCTGCATCCAGGCGATGACCGGGATGATTACGGCATCCGGGTGGCCGGCGAAGTCGGTGAGGATGACGTTGAGGGTGTAGCCGTATTCGAATGACAGGCCAGCGGCCATGGTGCTGCGGGCACGGCCCTGGTCAATGAAGACGAGCAGTTTGTCCGGGTTGCCGCGCAGCTCGGGCACTTCGGTCAGCAGGTGCTGTTTGAGGCTGTTGGCTTTGTTCACGGGTCGGCCTTCGGCTGTTGCTGCTGGTGTTCGTAAACCGCGTCGACCTGGGCGGCGCATTCGGCCCAGGCGGACAGCAGGTAGTCGCTGTCGTCGCTGAGGTCGCCGTTACTGTGCGGCGCCGCTGGCAGCAGGCTGCATGGCGTTACGACGGGACAGCCAAGCACGGTAACCACTGGCTCCTGTGAGGGCGGGGCGCTCATGCAGCCGGCGAGCAGCAGCAGGCAGAGGCTGCTGCCCCCAATCACTAAAACTCGGGTCATTGCGGCTTATCTCCTGTTTCTGGATCTGGCTGGCGGCGTGCTGTTGGCGCACGTCGGCCTGGGCGAGCTGCAGGCCCTGTTGGGCTGCGCGCTGGGCGGCCAGCTCCCCACCCATGCGGATGATGGCGTTGGCCTGGCGGATGTTGCGTTGCTGCAGGTTGGTGATGACCTGGGCGTCGCGCTCGGCCCGCGCCTCGGCGGCCTGATGCTGCTGGTAGGTGCTCCAGAGCAGCAGGGCGAGGGCGCCGAGCAGGGCCAGGCCGTAGAGGGATTGGCGCAGGGTGGTCATTTGCGGTACCAGCCGGCGGCGTTCATGGCGGCTTCGTCCATTGACTGGATATCGCCGATGACTACCGCGAAGCGCTGACCAGGGCGGAGTTCGGCCAGCATGTGCAGAAAGTCCTGGACCTGCTCGGGCGAGGTGTGTTCCGGCAGGCAGAGGAAGTCGCCGTCGCGAATGTCCAGTTTTCTGAGCTGTTGGGCCAGCGTTGGCTGGCCTTCTACGAGCTGGCCTTTCATGCCGCCACCTTCTGGCCGCAGCCGCATTCGGCGTGCCGCTGGTAGGCGCGATCGAGCTTCACGTCGTACAGGTTGCGGGCGTAGGCCGGGCCGTTGTAGCGGCGGGCGAACTCGGCCCACTTTTTGGCCTTTAGCGCCTTGAGCAGGGCGGCATCCTTCTCGATGAAGCGGACGAAGGCCTCGAACTGGTCGGCCTCGCTGCGGTGCATGAGCGTGATGAACTCGTCGACGCTGGCATAGCCGAGGCTGGTGGCGTGGTAGCCCATGATCTGGAAGGCGCCCCAGCTGGCGGATTCGTTCGCGGCCAGCGCGTCGATGTAGCGGGCGTTGGCCAGGCGCTGGTGCTCGGCGGTGCCGCCGGCATAGCCGCCCGGGTTGCGGTTGACTAGGTTGGGTTGCTGGATGGCGAGCTTGTCAGCACGGGCGATCAGGGCGGCACTGTCGTCACCTTCATTGCGCACCAGGCACAGGCGGGCGTGCATGACGTGGCGTTCGAACAGGATCTTGGGTTTGCCGTTGGCGAGGAAGCCGGCGCCGGCGCTTTCCACCTCGTTGACGGCGTACACGGTGGCCAGATCGACGCCGAGGCGCTTGGCTGCGGCCACCAGGGTGGCATTGCTGAGCAGGCGCGAGCAGTCGACGCCGGCCAGCGCGGCGAGGGTTTTCTCGCCCGCTACGCCATCGGCCACCAGGCCGACTTTCAGTTGATAGGCGCGGACGGCTTTTTCGGTTTCGTCGCCGAAGTGGCCGTCCGGCACCAGTTTGGCACCGGCGGCATTGAGCGCCCATTGCAGTTGCTGGACGGCCTGGGACTTGTCGCCGTGGCGGAGGGTGACGGGCTTGTTCATAGGGTATCTACCTTGCGGGCTGCGAGTCTGTTGAGGCCGGCGCGCACGCCGTCGGCGCCGATCAGGCCGACCATGCCGCCGAAGAACGGGGCAACTTCGGGCGGTATGCCGAACAGGGGCAGGCCATTGCTGAGCGCCAGGGTGATGAGGCCGCAGATGAAGCCTTCACCCAGCGCGCGGCGGATGCTGCCGCCGTTGTAGATGAGGCGAGCAGCAGCGAGCGTGGCGGATAGCACGGCGGCGTAGACCAGTGGGTGGTGGTGTTCCAGCCAGGCGAGCACCATGGCCCAGGTTTCAGGACGGTCAGGCATATGTGGCATCCGGGTGGCCCTCGTTGAGGGAGTGGGCGAGCTGCACGAACGGCAGGCGGTTGATGCGTTGGACGGTTTCGCCCAGGAGAACAGGGCTGAAACGCTGGCCGATGCCATGGAAGCCCAGGGCGACGGCGCAGAACTCGCTGCAGAACATGCGGCGTTCGCTGTGCAGGCCGCTGCCGAGCAGTTGGCTGAGGAAGATGCCCGCCCAGTCGTAGCCCTTGCCTTCGTGGCGGTCGAATACGCTCTCGATCAACTTGGCGTTGGCCCAGGGCACGGGGATCAGCTCCCAGTGCTCGGGCTTTTGCTCGATGCGCTTGGCACGCACGCCGCCGTCCATGGCGCTGGCGGAGAGCCAGCGGCCGTCAGGCATGACAATTTCGCAATGGCTGTAGATGGAGCCCGTCCAGGCGCGAATGAGGGTGTTGAACAGTTGGCCCTTGCCTTTGTAGAGGGCGAGGTAGATCAGTCCCATAGGTTCACCATCTGGGTTTGTTCGGCCTGCGGGGCGGCGGCGGGCAGGTTGATCAGCGTGCCGTTTGGCAGTACCGGGCCGAGGTCGGCCAGGCCGGGGTTGGCGTCGAACACGCGCTCGACCAGGCCGGCGGTGCGGCCGTAGTAGCGCCAGACGATGGCGTCGACGGTGTCGCCCTGGACGGTGCGGATGGTGTCCATCAGAGCAGCTCCACGGTTGTGCGGCTGATGCCGAGCAGGTCGCGGATCGCGAAGCGGGCGTCGCGGCGGTAGTCGTCGGCGCTTTGCTCTTCTTCCTCGCCCTTGGCGGCGCCGGAGTTGGTGGCGGAGTAGGTGCGGTAGCGCTCGAGTACCTCGGCGCTGGCGGTGCTGTAGATGGCGCGGCGGTAGATGTGGACGAGCTCGCTTTCGTCCTGGATCTGGTCGGCGGGCACGTCTGCCAGGGTTTCGGCGCCCTGGGCCATGTAGCGCAGCTTGAGGGTGCGGAGCTCGCGGTTGACGCTGATGATGGCGGCGACGGCGGCTTCTTCCAGCCGGGCGTTGGTGACGTTGCTGCCGATGCGCTGACGCTCGCGCAGGTGGTCGGCGTCGATGTCGGGCCAGAAGCCGTCGTTGGTGAGGGTGAATTGCTGCGCGGGGGCGCCGCCTACGAATCCGCTCATGGTGGCCGCTCGAATAGGTCGGCGGTGGTCGGGGCGTCACAGCGCGGGAAGGAGTTACCTGCTGATCAGCCCCGAGCCGCCGGGGTGCCGGGGGAAGGCTCGGTTAGTTGGCTTGGCCAACGTGTTTTTTGAGCTGACGGTCGACGAGCTCCAGGTCGCGCTTGCCGCCGCATTTGTCGTGCAGCTCCAGGGCGCGGGTGAGGAAGTGGCGGGCCACTTCCAGGCTGTGAACGTCAGCGGGGTTCGGGTTCTTGGCGTCGACCTGCGCGGCAGCTACGCGGCCAATGGCGAGCATGAGCTTGGCGCGCGCTTCGTCCGGCATGTCTTGCCCGGCGGTGAGGCGGTCGGCCTCGGCGAGGGTGCCGAGATCGAAGGTGCCGCCAGCCTTGAGGGCCTTGAGCGCGGCTTCGGCGACTTCCTCGGCTACCAGGCAGCCGGTGGTGCGGGCGAAGCGGTCAGGCATGGTGAGGCCGTGCTTGAGCACGTAGGCGGCGATCTCCAGCCCGCCCAGGTAGTCACCCGCGTCGAAGCGCCAGACCATGATGGTGGTGAGCACTTCGTCCTGGGCGCCCTGGCCGCCGGCGAGTACGCCGGCTACGTAGGGGGCGTAGTCCGGCAGCAGCTTGGCCTTGAGTTCCTCTTTGCCCTGGGTGCTCTGAATCCCTTTGAGCTGCTGGTGGTGCTGGTGCAGCTGGGCCATTTGCAGTTCGTAGGCGCCGGTGCCGGCCATGGGCTGGTCGGCGGCGGTGCTGGCGGCAGCCACAGCAGCGCGTTTGCGCTGCTGGGTGCGTTGGGCAAGGGTCAGGTGCATGGCCTTAGCCCCCTACAGGTGCGTCAGTCGGGGCCGGGTAGGTCATGGCTTCGATGTTTTCCACCAGGGCGACGGCGCCGAAGTCTTCGATGACGTAGGCGTCGTTGCTCGATTGGTAGTCGGCAATGCGGTCGTACTCGGGCTCGTCCTTGAGGTGGCGGCGGCGGGCTCCTTCCTGCCAGTAGATGGACAGGTTTTTCAGGAAGGTGACCAGCACGGTGCCGGCGGGCAGGAACGGCGCGTCGACGACCGGCAGGCCGCCCAAGCGGGCGCGGCTCATGATTTCCTGGGCGGCGTTTTCCTCGACGTTGGAGGCGGCGCCTTTTTCCACGGCCTTGAGCAGTTTTTCGTGCATCAGGTCACGGCTGACCAATACGACCAGGTCGGGGCGGCTGCGGTGCCAGGGGTCGAGCAGTTGCACCGCGTCGAAGACCAGGCCGTCGAGGGTCTGGTAGTCGCCGCCGATTTCGGTGTCGACACCCGCCACTTTGATGGTTTTGGTCGGGCCTACGGTGACCTTGCCGGCGGTTGCGCCTTCGTCGATCACGCGGTCGGCGGCGCCGGTGCGGATCTTCTGCAGCCAGCCGATGTTCACGTCTTGCAGCAGCGGGTTGGTGGTGCGGTTGGTGGCGGCGGCGGCGCTGGTACCGTTGAAGCCGATCATGATGCGGTCGAGGGCCTGGCGCTGCAGGATGGCATTGGTCAGCCGTACCTGGAAGTCGGGGAACTTGGCCCAGGCGTCGAGCAGGGCGTAGGGGAACGCAGTGTCGAAGTTGGTCTGCTTGCAGCTGTAGCTGTCCTTGGTCATGGCAGCCACGTTTGCCGGGGTGCGGCGGTCGCCGGCGCCGGTGTTGGTGCGGCTGGCGACCGGGCCGTTTACGCCGAGCAGCAGGGCTTCGCCTTCCTGTTCGGTGACGGCAATCAGGTTGATCTGGCGCAGGAAGGCGTCGGATTCCTGCATCGCAGTTTCCAGCTTCTGTTGCACGCTGGGCGATACGTTGAATTTGACTTCGGCGCTGGCCACGCCGTTGAGCAGGGCGATTTGCGCTGCCAGGGCGGTGAAGACGAGGCGGGTTTCGTTACGCATGGGGGTTCTCCGGGGCTAAAGGGGGCGTGAGGCTGGGCTCAGAACTGGGTTTTGATCTGGCCGTCGCCGCCGGTGACTGGCGGGCGCTGGGTGCCGCTCGGCTGTTGGCCGAGCTTGGTGACCAGGGCGGCGAAATCGGCGGACAACTTGTCGTGTGCAGCCTGCAGTGCGGTGCGGGCAGCAGCCTCAGTAGCGAATGCCTTGCCTTGCTCGGCCACGTGGTCGGCAATGGCTTCTACGGATTGCCCCAGTTCGTTGAACAGGGCGGCGTCCTTGCCTTCCTTTTCCTTGAACTTGCCCAGCGCAGCAGCCACGCGGGTGAACAGGCCTGCGACCTTTTCGTCGGGCTGGTCGGTGACTTCTTCGAACTCGATCAGGGCTTCTTGCGCAGCGGTGAAGAGGTTGTCGGCGTGCTGTTTGCGTTTGGCCAGGGTGCCGTGCTGGGCGCTGAACTGCAGTGCCTCGGTACCCAGGCTGGCCGGGCTGTCGGTGATGGCCAGGCCAACGAGGTAGGCTTTGCCGGTGTCGGCGAACTTGGGCTGCACTTCGACGGAGGTGTGCAGCTTCTGGCCGTCTTTGTTGAGTTTGAGCAGGGCGTCGTTGGGCTCGATCTGGACGAACAGGGCGAGCTTCTTCTCGCCGTTGATGTCGACTTCTTCGGCTTTGGCTGCCAGGACTGAGCCGTAGGCGCCGAACTCGCCACCCGGCCACGGCCATTTGATGTGTTCGCAATTGAGACGGGCTGTGTAGGTGTCGGGGTTGTACTGGGCCGCCATGTCCTCGATCCAGCTGCGTTCGATATTGCGGCCGTCAGTGGTGGCGCCTTCGACGGCGACGCGGAACCAGCGGGATTTGAATTTGCGCTTCATCAGTGGGTGTCCTCAATGCAGGCGGCAGGGGCCTTTGCGTTGAGGGCATGGTCGGCAGCTGGGCAGGGCGCGGCAACGAGCCGAGGTTGTAGGGCGTGGCTTTACAACACGCGGCGGTAGGGCCTCACGCGCGCGGGCGGCAGCATCGGCGCCATGAATGCTATCGCTCAGCCCGCCCCCTTCACCGACAGCCGACGCCAGGCCAAGTTTTTGTACTGGACGGGTTGGCGCGTCACCGATATCGCCGATTACCTGGGCGAGAAAGAGCGCACGGTCCACAGCTGGAAGAGCCGCGACGAGTGGGATAGGGCGGATAACGTCGAGCGGATTGGCGGGGCGCTGGAAGCGCGGCTGGTGCAGCTGATTCTGAAGGACGGCAAGACCAGCGGCGATTTCAAGGAAATTGACCTGCTGCATCGCCAGCTTGAGCGGCAGGCGCGGATCCAGAAGTACCAGGGCGGCGGGACGGAGTCGGACCTAAACCCGAACATCGAGAAGCGCAACGAGGGGCCGAAGAAGGCGCCGGTACGCAACGAGCTGAGCGAAGAGCAGATCGAGACGCTGGTTGAGGCCTTCCGCGACAGCTGTTTCGACTATCAGCTCGATTGGTACCGCGCGGGTAACCAGCGCACGCGGATGATCCTCAAGTCGCGGCAGATCGGCGCGACGTTCTATTTCGCCCGTGAGGCGCTGATCGATGCGATCACCACGGGGCGCAATCAGATTTTCTTGTCTGCCAGCAAGGCGCAGGCGCACCAGTTCAAGACGTACATGCAGGCGTTTTTGAATGAGGTGTTGGGGGTGAAGCTGACGGGCGACCCCATCGTGTTGTGGAACAACGCCGAGCTGCACTTCTTGGGCACCAACTTCCGCACAGCTCAGGGACGGTCGGGCAACTTCTACTTCGACGAATTTTTCTGGGTGCATGGCTTCCCGGAAATCAACAAGGTCGCGTCGGGGATGGCGTCGCAGAAGCGGTGGCGCAAGACGTATTTCTCGACGCCCAGCTCGATGGCGCACCCGGCCTATGTGTACTGGACCGGCGAGCGGTTCAACAAAGGGCGCCCGACTTCGCAGCATATCAAGCTGGATGTGAGCCACGACGCTCTGCAGATGGGGCGGCTGTGCGAGGACAGGGTGTGGCGGCAGATTGTGACGATTCTGGACGCCGAGGCGCGCGGGTGCGATCTGTTCGACCTGGAAGAACTGCGCATGGAGTACGACGCGCCGTCCTTCGAAAACCTGATGATGTGCCAGTTCGTCGACGACGGGGACAGCATCTTCCCGCTGACGATGCTGCAGCCGTGCATGGTGGAGTCGTGGGATTGGCCGGACTTCAAGCCTTTCGCGGCGCGGCCCTTCGGCGACCGCCAGGTGTGGCTGGGCTATGACCCGGCCGAGAACGGCGACAGCGCCGGCCTGGTGGTGCTGGCCCCGCCGACGGTGCCGGGTGGCAAGTTCCGGGTGCTTGATCGCTTCCAGTTCCGGGGCATGGATTTCGAGGCGCAGGCCGAGAAAATCCGCCAGCTCACGCAAATCTATTGGGTCACTTATATCGGCATCGACACTACGGGCATGGGTACCGGGGTGGCGCAGCTGGTGCGGCAGTTCTTCCCGAACGTACGCACGTTCAGTTACAGCCCCGAGGTGAAAACCCAGCTGGTGATGAAGGCGTGGGACGTGGTGCGTAAAGGGCGCCTGGAGTTCGACGCCGGCGCCACGGATATCGCCCAGGCGCTCATGGCCATCCGCAAGACGATGACGGCCAGCGGCCGCAGTTTCACTTACACCGCAGGGCGTAGCGAGGCGACCGGCCATGCCGATCTGGCCTGGGCGCTGTTCCATGCCCTGTTCAACGAGCCCCTCGAAGGCAAGACGACTTCGAACACGGCCATTATGGAGATTTGCTAGATGAGCAGAAAACGGAGTCGCGGCCAGCAGGTTGCTGTTGCCAAGCCGGCGCTTGAGGGCGAGGTGTTGACCGGGCAGGGCGCTGCAGGCGCGCAGGCTTTTACGTTCGGCGACCCGGTGCCTGTGCTGGATGGGCGCGAGGTGCTCGACTACCTGGAATGCTGGGCCAATGGCCGTTGGTACGAGCCGCCTATCTCACTGGACGGCCTGGCGCGGTCGACTACCGCTAGCGTCTACCTGCAGTCGGGGCTGAACTTCCGCCGCAATATGCTGGTGCGGACGTTCAAGCCGCACCGCCTGCTCAGCCGCCAGGCTTTTGAGCAGTTCGCCACCGATTTCGGCTGGAGCGGCAACGCCTATCTGGAGAAAAAGGACAACATGCTGCGCCAGGCGATGGGCCTGCAGCCGGTGCTGGCCAAGTATGTGCGCCGGGGCGTGGATCTCGAGACTTACTACCAGGTGCGCGGCTGGAAGGATGAACACGAGTTCAAGACCGGCAGCGTCGGCCATGTGCGCGAGGCCGATATCAACCAGGAGATTTACGGGCTGCCAGAGTGGAAGGCGGCGCTACAGAGCGCGCTGCTGAATGAGTCGGCCACGCTGTTCCGCCGTAAGTACTACCAGAACGGCAGTCACGCCGGGTTCATCCTGTACATGACGGATGCCGTGCAGGACGAGAGCTTCGTTACCGATCTGCGCGAGGCGATGAAGAACAGCAAAGGGCCGGGCAACTTCCGCAACCTGTTCATGTACGCACCTGGTGGTAAGAAAGAGGGTATCCAGCTGATCCCGATCAGCGAAGTGGCGGCCAAGGACGATTTCGGCGCCATCAAGAACATCAGCCGTGACGACTTGCTCGCGGCGCTGCGCATTCCGCCACAACTGATGGGCATCGTGCCGCAGAACGCCGGGGGCTTCGGCTCGATCAAAGACGCCGCCGCCATCTGGGCCATGAACGAACTGGAGCCCATCCAGGCCAAGCTGCTGCAGGTGAATGAGTGGCTGGGCGAAGAGGTCATCCGCTTCGACGAGTTCAGGCTCCCCGGCACCACTGACAGCTGATCAGCACCACCAGCACCACCAGCCACGCACCAGCCGCCCACGGGCGGCTTTTTTTGTGCCCGCTCGCCAGCCCAGGGGGTGGCAGGGGTAGCAGCACCCGGCGCGCGCAGTCTTCCCCCCTCCACGCCTGCCCGCTAAACGTGTCGGAATTACTGCATGCCCGCGCAGGGAGCCAGACGGCCCAGGCTGGGGGCTACATGCAGCGTTCAGGCATCGGCAATACCCTGCGAATCCCTGCACCGATGCCCTCTTATAGAGGCGTTCTGGTGGGCGTATTGGGCGGTAAGGTTGAGAGGGTATCGAGAAAGGGTAATTTCGGTAATGAGGGGGTCTGGCTGAGCTGTAACCCGCGAAATCACTGGGCTTGCGCGATTACCTTGAAGGGTAAGTTTTGGTAATCGTAAAGGTAATTTTTTTGTATGTGCTTGTTTTTAAAGGCTTTTCTGATTTGGCATTCTGACTACGGCTTTGGGTAATCTCATAACCTTGTAATTACCAATTTATTACCTTTGCCAATCAGATATAAGCCATTGAAAACGCTGGGCTTTCTCCGTTCTCATCAGGCCAGATTACCAAAATTACCTTTTTCCTTTGCCTCAACATAAAACCGTGTAGAATCCCGCCCCCTGCTGTGTTGGGCTCGCATACTCGTTCTCAATGGGAACAAGCTGGGAACAGATTCACGCTCACACACGCGCAACCAATCACGTGAATCAAGGCCTCCAGGCTATTCGCGGGGGTAGTGGTGAGTTCGAGTCTCTCCGTCCGCACCATCTTACAAATCCCCCCGCATTGCCGCCTGCTTCTAGGGTGACTTCTTAATATTGACCCTCTAGAATGCTTGGCCTTGAATTCGGGGCCGGTTCGAGCCGGCTTTTGTCTGTGCAACGAGGAATATCCATGCAAGTTTCTGTTGAAAGCACTTCTGCTCTTGAGCGCCGCATGACCGTCGGCGTCCCCGTCGAGCGCATCGAGACCGAAGTCAACAAGCGTCTGCAGCAGACTGCCCGTCGTGCCAAGGTTCCTGGCTTCCGTCCTGGCAAGGTGCCGATGAGCGTTATCCGTCAGCGTTACGAAGACGCCGCTCGTCAGGAAGCGCTGGGTGACCTGATCCAGGCTACCTTCTACGAAGCCGTGGTCGAGCAGAAGCTGAACCCGGCCGGTGCTCCGGCTGTCGAGCCGAAGTCCTTCGAGAAGGGCAAGGACCTGGAATACGTCGCCACTTTTGAAGTATTCCCCGAGTTCGAGGTTACCGGCTTCGACTCCATCGCCATCGAGCGTCTGCAGGCTGACGTGGCCGACAGCGACGTCGACAACATGCTGGACATCCTGCGCAAGCAGAACACCCGTTTCGAGGCTGTCGAGCGTGCTGCCGAGAATGGCGACCAGCTGAACATCGACTTCGTCGGCAAGATCGACGGCGAAGCCTTCGCTGGCGGCAGCGCCAAGGGCACCCAGCTGGTACTGGGCTCCGGCCGCATGATCCCGGGCTTCGAAGATGCCCTGGTTGGCGCCAAGGCTGGTGAAGAGCGCGTGATCAACCCGACCTTCCCCGAGGACTACCAGAATCTCGACCTGGCCGGCAAAACCGCTGAGTTCACTGTTACCGTCAACAGCGTTTCCGCCCCGCAACTGCCTGAGCTGAACGACGAATTCTTCGCTCTGTTCGGCATCAAGGAAGGCGGTCTGGAAGGCTTCCGCGCCGAAGTTCGCAAGAACATGGAGCGCGAACTGCGTCAGGCCATCAAGTCCAAGGTCAAGAATCAGGTAATGGACGGCCTGCTGGCTGCCAACCCGGTCGAAGTGCCGAAGGCGCTGATCGGCAACGAAGTGAACCGTCTGCGCGTGCAGGCCGTTCAGCAGTTCGGTGGCAACATCAAGCCTGACCAGCTGCCTGCCGAACTGTTCGAAGAGCAGGCCAAGCGTCGCGTGGTGCTGGGTCTGATCGTCGCCGAGGTGGTCAAGCAGTTCGACCTGAAGCCTGACGAAGCCCGCGTGCGCGAGCTGATCGAAGAAATGGCTTCGGCTTATCAGGAGCCCGAGCAGGTCGTGGCCTGGTATTACAAGAACGACCAGCAGATGAACGAAGTGCGTTCGGTTGTACTGGAAGAGCAAGTTGTAGATACTGTTCTGCAGAAGGCCAACGTGACCGACAAAGCGGTTTCCTACGAAGACGCAGTCAAGCCGGCGGAAGCTCCTAAAGCCGACTGACCTGGCAACCTCGTTCGAGTACACCACCATAAGCCAGCCTCAGTGCTGGCTTATGCGTATTTGAGACATGACTATTAGGGAGTGAGCGCAAGACATGTCCCGCAATCCTTTTATGCAAAACATGCCTGAAATCCAGGCCGCTGGCGGCCTGGTGCCGATGGTCATCGAGCAGTCCGCTCGTGGCGAGCGTGCCTATGACATCTACTCGCGCCTGCTCAAGGAGCGTGTGATCTTCCTGGTCGGCCAGGTCGAGGACTACATGGCCAACCTGATCTGCGCCCAGTTGCTGTTCCTGGAAGCAGAGAACCCGGACAAGGACATCCACCTGTACATCAACTCCCCGGGTGGCTCGGTCACTGCCGGCATGGCGATCTACGACACCATGCAATTCATCAAGGCGGATGTCTCCACTACCTGCATCGGCCAGGCCTGCAGCATGGGTGCATTCCTGCTGGCTGGCGGCGCCAAGGGCAAGCGTTTCTGCCTGCCGAACTCGCGCGTGATGATTCACCAGCCGCTGGGCGGCTTCCAGGGTCAGGCTTCGGACATCGAGATCCATGCCAAGGAAATCCTCTTCATCCGTGAGCGTCTGAACGAACTGCTGGCTCATCACACCGGTCAGAGCCTGGAGACCATCGAGCGCGATACCAATCGCGACAATTTCATGAGCGCTTCGCGCGCCGTGGAGTACGGCATCGTCGATGCCGTCCACGAAAAGCGTCAAATGCCGGTCTAGATGAGGTACCGGCTGCGGGCATCCTTCACTGACGCGACTTGCGCCCTTGAAAATGCCCGCATTTGCCTTCATCTTGTGTTTCAAGCCTACCGTATTGGATTGATCGAATGACTGACACCCGTAACGGTGAGGACAACGGCAAACTGCTTTATTGCTCCTTCTGCGGCAAAAGCCAGCACGAAGTGCGCAAGTTGATCGCCGGTCCTTCCGTCTTCATCTGCGACGAATGCGTCGACCTGTGCAACGACATCATCCGCGAGGAGGTGCAGGAAGCCCAGGCCGAGAGCAGCGCGCACAAACTCCCGGCACCCAAGGAAATCAGCGCCATCCTCGATCAGTACGTGATCGGCCAGGAGCGCGCCAAGAAGGTGCTGTCGGTAGCGGTGTACAACCACTACAAGCGTCTCAATCAGCGCGACAAGAAAGACGATGTCGAGCTGGGCAAGAGCAATATCCTGCTGATCGGTCCAACCGGTTCGGGTAAGACGCTGCTGGCCGAAACGCTGGCGCGCCTGCTCAACGTGCCGTTCACCATTGCCGATGCCACCACCCTGACCGAGGCCGGTTACGTGGGTGAGGACGTCGAGAACATCATTCAAAAGCTGTTGCAGAAGTGCGATTACGATGTCGAGAAGGCCCAGATGGGTATCGTCTACATCGACGAAATCGACAAGATCTCGCGCAAGTCCGACAACCCGTCCATCACCCGTGACGTATCGGGCGAGGGCGTGCAGCAGGCGCTGCTCAAGCTGATCGAAGGTACTGTTGCCTCGGTTCCTCCGCAAGGCGGGCGCAAGCATCCGCAGCAGGAATTCCTGCAGGTCGACACGCGCAACATCCTGTTCATCTGCGGCGGTGCATTCGCCGGTCTGGAGAAGGTCATCCAGGCGCGCTCCACCAAGGGCGGCATCGGTTTCGGTGCGGAAGTGCGCAGCAAGCAGGAAGGCAAGAAGATCGGCGAGTCGCTGCGCGAAGTCGAGCCGGACGATCTGGTCAAGTTCGGCCTGATTCCCGAGTTCGTCGGTCGCCTGCCGGTGATTGCGACCCTGGAAGAGTTGGACGAAGCAGCTCTGGTACAGATACTCACCGAGCCGAAAAACGCGCTGACCAAGCAGTACGCCAAGCTGTTCGAGATGGAAGGTGTGGACCTGGAGTTCCGCTCCGATGCGCTGAAATCCGTGGCGCAGAAGGCGCTGGAGCGCAAGACCGGTGCACGTGGCCTCCGTTCTATCCTCGAGGGCATTCTGCTCGACACCATGTACGAGATCCCGTCCCAGCAGGACGTGAGCAAGGTGGTGATCGACGAGAGCGTCATTGAGGGCACCTCCAAGCCGCTGTTGATCTACGAGAACAGCGAGCCGCCGGCGAAGGCCGCGCCAGACGCCTGACGGCTGTTACACGATGCAAAGAAGGGGCCCTTTGGGCCCCTTCGCTTTTATGGACATTGCGCTTGTTTTTTGCGGGAGCTACCCCCATCTTAAAAGCCAAGGGTAATCCCGCCTGTTTACGGCCTTATGGCCGCCGCTGAGCCGAAATCATGAAGACAACCATCGAATTGCCTCTCCTGCCATTGCGCGATGTAGTGGTGTATCCGCACATGGTCATCCCGCTTTTCGTCGGGCGTGAGAAATCCATCGAGGCCCTCGAGGCAGCGATGACGGGCGACAAGCAGATTCTGCTGGTGGCCCAGAAGAACCCGGCCGTCGATGACCCGGATGATCAGGATCTGTATCGCGTAGGCACGGTCGCCACCGTCCTGCAGCTGCTCAAGCTGCCCGACGGCACCGTCAAGGTGCTGGTCGAGGGTGAGCAGCGCGGTTCCATCGAGCGTTTCATCGAGCTCGACGATCATTGCCGCGCTGAAGTGCAGCTGATCGAGGAAGGCGAGACCGCCGAGCGCGAGTCCGAGGTTTTTACTCGTAGCCTGCTCAGCCAGTTCGAGCAGTACGTGCAACTGGGCAAGAAGGTGCCGGCCGAAGTGCTGTCCTCGCTCAACAGCATCGACGAGCCCAGCCGCCTGGTCGACACCATGGCCGCGCACATGGCGCTGAAGATCGAGCAGAAGCAGGAAATCCTCGAGATCACCTCGCTGTCCGCCCGCGTCGAGCATGTGCTGGCGCTGCTGGATGCCGAGATCGACCTGCTGCAGGTGGAGAAGCGTATCCGTGGCCGGGTGAAGAAGCAGATGGAGCGCAGCCAGCGCGAGTACTACCTGAATGAGCAGATGAAGGCTATTCAGAAGGAGCTGGGCGACATCGACGAAGGGCACAACGAGATCGACGAGCTGAAGAAGCGCATCGACAACGCCGGCCTGACCAAGGAGGCGCTGACCAAGGCGAATGCCGAGCTGAACAAGCTCAAGCAGATGTCGCCGATGTCCGCCGAAGCTACCGTCGTGCGTTCCTACATCGATTGGCTGGTCAATGTGCCGTGGAAGGCCGAGAGCAAGGTGCGCCTGGATCTGGCGCGCGCAGAGAGCATTCTCGATGCCGACCATTACGGCCTTGAAGAGGTCAAGGAGCGCATCCTCGAGTACCTCGCCGTGCAGAAGCGGGTGAAGAAGCTCAAGGGGCCGGTGCTGTGCCTGGTTGGCCCGCCCGGCGTAGGCAAGACCTCGCTGGCCGAGTCCATCGCGACTGCGACCAACCGCAAGTTCGTGCGCATGGCGCTGGGCGGCGTGCGTGACGAGGCCGAGATTCGTGGCCACCGCCGTACCTACATCGGTTCCATGCCGGGTCGCCTGATTCAGAAGATGACCAAGGTGGGCGTTCGCAACCCGTTGTTTTTGCTCGACGAGATCGACAAGATGGGCCAGGACATGCGCGGCGATCCTGCGTCTGCGCTGCTGGAAGTCCTCGATCCGGAGCAGAACCACAACTTCAACGATCACTACCTTGAGGTCGATTACGACCTGTCGGACGTGATGTTCCTCTGCACCGCCAACTCGATGAACATTCCCGGCCCGCTGCTGGACCGCATGGAGGTCATCCGTCTGCCTGGCTACACCGAGGACGAGAAGGTCAACATCGCCATCAAGTACCTGGCGCCCAAGCAGATCAAGGCCAATGGCCTGAAGAAGGGCGAACTGGAATTCGACGAGGCGGCCATCCGCGACATCATTCGTTACTACACCCGCGAGGCGGGCGTGCGTAGCCTGGAGCGGCAAATCGCCAAGGTCTGCCGCAAGGCAGTCAAGGAGCATGCCAGCGAGAAGCGCTTCCAGGTGCGGGTGACGGCCGAGTCGCTGGAGCACTTCCTCGGCGTGCGCAAGCACCGCTATGGCCTGGCCGAGCAGCAGGATCAGATCGGTCAGGTGACCGGGCTGGCCTGGACGCAGGTCGGTGGTGAGTTGCTCACCATCGAGACCGCCGTGGTGCCGGGCAAGGGCAATCTGATCAAGACCGGTTCGCTGGGTGACGTGATGGCCGAGTCCATGACGGCAGCCATGACCGTGGTGCGTAGCCGTGCCAAGAGTCTGGGAATCCCTGCGGATTTCAACGAGAAGCGCGACGTTCACATCCATATGCCCGAAGGTGCCACGCCCAAGGATGGCCCGAGTGCGGGTATCGGTCTGTGCACGGCGCTGGTCTCGGCGTTGACGCAGATTCCAGTGCGCGCCGATGTGGCCATGACGGGTGAAATCACCCTGCGGGGGCAGGTGCTGGCAATCGGCGGCTTGAAGGAAAAACTTCTGGCTGCTCATCGGGGTGGGATCAAGACTGTGATCATCCCCGAAGAAAATGTGCGTGATCTGAAAGAAATTCCGGAAAATATTAAGCAAGACCTGCAGATTAAACCGGTTAGATGGATTGACGAGGTCCTGCAAATTGCGCTGCAATACGCCCCGGAGCCCTTGCCCGATGCGGCTCCCGAGATGGTTGCAACGGATGACAAGCGCGAGTCTGATTCCAAGGAGCGAATCAGCACGCATTAGCCGGGGGGCTTCCTTGACACAATTTTTGAGCCCTTGTTATAAAGCGGCTTTTATTGTGTCGGCAGGCCATCCAGCACCCGCTTTGCTTACACTAAAAATCAAGAAACAAACTCAACAGAAATAAGGGGACTTAGAGTGAACAAGTCGGAACTGATCGATGCTATCGCTGCATCTGCTGATATCCCGAAAGCTGTTGCTGGCCGCGCGCTGGATGCAGTGATTGAATCCGTCACTGGCGCTCTGAAGGCTGGTGATTCCGTCGTACTGGTTGGCTTCGGCACCTTCGCTGTCAAAGAGCGTGCTGCTCGCACTGGCCGCAACCCGCAGACCGGCAAGCCGATCAGCATCGCTGCTGCCAAGATCCCGGGCTTCAAAGCTGGCAAGGCTCTGAAAGACGCCGTCAACTAAGCGTCTTCCGGGTTTGCCTCGCCGCCGGGCTCTGTCTGGCGGCTGTTAGGGGGCAGAGCAGGGAGTCGGAGACTTTTCTGCACTGACCGCTTAACGCGTTACGAGAAGGCGCATCCAAGGATGCGCCTTTCTTCTATCTGGACATTACCCACACTGCGCGGCTGGTGACTTTGTACAGTCGTTCTGGGGGAAGCATGCTGCAAAACATCAGGGACAATTCACGCGGTTGGATTGCCAAAATCATCATCGGCCTCATCGTGATGCTGATGGCCTTCACCGGTTTCGAAGCCATCGTCACAGGTACCAGCAACCGCAACAATGCGGCTGATGTGAACGGTGACACCATTACCCTCAATGAGCTCAACCAGGCCGTCGAGATGCAGCGCCGTCAGCTGCTGCAGCAGCTGGGCCGCGATTTCGATGCCTCACTGCTGGATGACAAACTGCTGCGCGAGGCTTCGCTCAAGGGCCTTATCGAGCGCAAACTGCTGCTGCAGGCGGCGGGCGACGCTCATTTCGCCTTCTCGCAAGGCTCGCTGGATCAGGTGATCCTGCAGACCCCCGAATTCCAGGTAGATGGCCGCTTCGATGCTGCGCGCTTCGATCAGGTCATCCGCCAGATGGGCTACACCCGCCTGCAGTTCCGCCAGATGCTGGAAGAGGAAATGCTGATCGGCCAGCTGCGTGCCGGTATCGGTGCCAGCAGCTTCGTCACCGAGCAGGAGGCGCGTGCGTTCGCCAACCTCGAGCGTCAGACCCGCGATTTCGCCAGCCTCTCGATCAAGGCCGATCCGGCTGCGATCGAACTGAGCGACAGCGATGTTCAGGCCTACTACGATGAGCACGCCAGCGAGTTCATGAGCCCCGAGCAGGTGGTGCTGGAGTACGTTCAGCTGGACAAGGACAGCTTCTTCGATCAGGTCGAAGTCAGCGATGAGGATCTCAAGCCACTGTACGAGAGCGAAATCGCCAACCTGGCCGAGCAGCGTCAGGCTGCCCACATTCTGATCGAGGGCGATGACGAAGCCGCGCGCAGCAAGATCGAGGGGATCAAGAAGCGTGTCGATGCGGGCGAAGATTTCGCTGCGCTGGCCAAGGAGTTCTCGCAGGATCCGGGCTCTGCCGCCGACGGTGGTGATCTTGGCTACGCCGGTCCCGGTGTATACGACCCGGCCTTCGAGGAAGCGCTGTATGCGCTGCAGCAGGGCCAGGTGTCCGAGCCGGTGAAGACCGAGTTCGGCTGGCACCTGATCAAGCTGTTGGGGGTTCAGGCCCCGGAAGTGCCGAGTTTCGACAGTCTCAGGGACAAGCTGGCGCGTGACTTCAAGGCCCAGCAGGTCGAACAGCGTTTCGTCGAAGCCACCAAGCAACTGGAAGACGCTGCGTTCGAAGCATCGGATCTGGCTCAGCCGGCTCAAGAGCTGGGGCTCCAGGTCAAGACCAGCGAAGCCTTCGGTCGTGAAGGCGGCGCTACCGGCATCACCGCCAATCGTCAGGTACTGCAGGCTGCATTCAGCCCCGAGGTGCTGGAAGACGGTACCAACAGCTCGACCATTGAGCTGGACCCGAGCACTGTGGTGGTCGTGCGTGTGAAAGAGCACAACAAGCCCGAGCAGTTGCCGCTGGAGCAGGTTGCCGAGAGCATTCGCGCTCATCTGCAGCAGGAGCGCGCCGCAGCTGCCGCAAAGGCCGAAGGTGAGAAGCAGCTGGCTGCCGCCGAGGCTGGCGAGGCAGCTACTGCCAACTGGCAGGTCCAGGAGGCCGCGACTCGCAGCCAGGATGGCGTCGAGCCCAAGGTACTGCAGGCACTGTTCCGCATGCCCAAGCCTGCCAAGGCGGGTGAGCCGACCTTTGCCGGTGTGACGCTGAACAATGGCGACTACGTCGTGCTGCGTCTCGAGGGCGTGAACGTGCCGGAAGAGGCGCTGGCGGACGAAGAGCTTGCCATGTACCGCAACTTCCTCGCCTCGCGCGCCGGCCAGCAGGACTTCGCGGCGCTGCGCAAGCAGCTGGAAGCCAAGGCGGACATCGAGCGGTTCTGATCGCTGCCCGCTACTGGAGAGCCCCGCCTGGTGCGGGGCTTTCTCATTTATGGGTCATAACAACCATTCGATGGGTAACCACGAAAGCAGATGAATGCCCAGGCGTTTGAGCAGTCCCGTGCCGGGCTCGCTATCGAATCGCTTTTGCTCACCATCCACGCGCTGCAGCCAGTAGATTCGGTCGTGTTCGTCCAGGCGCAGTTCGTAGGCATTGGCCGGGATATCGCTTTCGAAGGCATGGCCGATCGCTGCCGCCAGTGTCGGGCTTTCGATAAGAAAACCCATCTCCGTATTGAGGCTGGCAGAGCGTGGATCGAAGTTGAATGAGCCGATGAATACTCGCTGGCCATCGAGGGCGAAGGTCTTGGCGTGCAGGCTCGAGCCGGAGCTGCCGAATGGGCCGGCTTTCTCCCGGTGGCCTTCGTCGTCCGCACCCAGACGCATTTCATAGAGTTTGACGCCGCCTTCGAGCAGGGCGCGCCGGCGTTTGGCGTAGCCGGCGTGTACGGGTGTCACGTCCGTTGCTTCCAACGCATTGGTCAGGATGCGCACTTCAACACCGCGCTGAACCAGGCCGGTAAAGATATCGACGCCGGTTTGCGTGGTGACGAAGTAGGGGGAGACCAGGTCGACCCGTGATTCGGGGATGTCGAGCATTTCGCCCAGGTGGCTGATCAGCAGTTCACCGTCACTGGCCTTGCCAAGGCCCTTGGCAGGATCATCGCTGACCAGTATGGTCTCGCTCCATTCGAAACTCAGGTTCTTGTTCAGCAGGCGCTGGATGAACTCGCTTTCCTGCAGGGTCTTCACGTAACCGCTGGCCGCAGGCGAGCTGGAAAGCTCAGCTGCGAGATCGTGCAGGGGCTGTGCAGTGTTCCGGCTGGCGGGCACGATCAACTCCAGCGGGTAGCTGGAGTCGCTGGCCCAGTAGCGGTCGAAATCGGCCGAGGTATCGGCCACGACCGGGCCGATGGCCAGAACGTCGAGGTCGGCGAAGAGCACGCCCTCGCTGGCGTCGAAGTATTCGTCGCCGATATTGCGTCCACCGATGATGGTGGCCTGGTTGTCCACGGTGAAGGACTTGTTGTGCATGCGCCGGTTGGCGCGGGGGAAGTGGGTGAGATAACCCAGCACCTTGGCCTTTCGCAGGGAGAAGGGGTTGAACAGGCGCACCTCGATGTTGGGGTGACGGTCGAGTGTGCTCAGGGTTCGATCGAGGCCGGCGATGCCGTTGTCATCCAGCAGCAGGCGGACGCGGACGCCGCGCTCGGCGGCTCTGAGCAGGGCATCGAGCAACAGGGTGCCGGTAATGTCGTTGCGCCAGATGTAATACTGGATGTCGAGGCTGCGTTCGGCTGCTTCGACCAGGAGCATGCGCGCGGCAAAGGCGTCGCGGGCGGCCGCCAGCGTGAGGATGCCGGACAGGCCGGGGTGAGCGTCGCGTTCGCTGCCCAGGGCTTGCCCCAGCGTGGTATCGGCCGTTTCGGCCTGGGTGAAGGCCTGGCTCTCGGTGCGGCCATCCAGCGGCGGCAGGGCGCAGCCGAGCACCAGGCTGCATAGCGCGCAGATCAGGCAGGCTCGCCATTTGTTCGTCGGGATCATTGACCCATCTCGGTTCCAGGCTTCCCAGCTAGGACAACGCCAAAGTCGAAGCGTGCCGAGTCGTGTTGGCGTTTCGGTTCGGTTTAAACGCCGGAAACGACAACGCCGCACTTGCTGAGCAATGTGCGGCGTTGTGGATTCAGCCACGATCACGCCGTGCTGAAGGTGTCGGGCATCGCCTGCTGTCGCGCGTGCGAGGCCCGGGTCAGCTCAACTTAGTCTTCCATGGCGCCCATGGCGGTGGTGTTGAAGCCGCCGTCGACGTACATGATCTCGCCGCTGATGCCCGAGGCCAGGTCAGAGCAGAGGAAGGCGCCGGCATTGCCGACTTCCTCGATGGTGACGTTGCGACGCAGCGGGGTCTGCTTCTCGTTGGCCGCCAGCATCTTGCGGAAGCTGGCGATGCCGCTGGCAGCCAGGGTGCGGATCGGGCCGGCGGAAATGGCGTTGACGCGGGTGCCTTCCGGGCCGAGGCTGCCGGCCAGGTAGCGCACGCCAGCTTCCAGGCTGGCCTTGGCCATGCCCATGACGTTGTAGTTGGGCATGGTGCGCTCGGCACCCAGGTAGGAGAGGGTGAGCAGGCTGCCGTTGCGGCCCTTCATCATCTCGCGACCGGCCTTGGCCAGGGCGACGAAGCTGTAGGCGCTGATGTCGTGGGCGATCTTGAAGCCTTCACGGGTGGTCACTTCGGTGAAGTCGCCATTGAGCTGGTCGCCCGGGGCGAAGCCGACCGAGTGGACGATGCAGTCCAGACCGTCCCACTTCTTGCTCAGCGCTTCGAATACGGCGGCGATTTCCTCGTCGCTGGCCACATCGCAAGGGAAGCACAGGTCAGCGCTGGAGCCCCAGCCGGCGGCGAACTCTTCGACGCGGCCCTTGAGCTTCTCGTTCTGGTAGGTGAAAGCCAGCTCGGCACCTTCGCGGTGCATGGCGGCGGCGATACCCGAGGCGATGGACAGTTTGCTGGCAACGCCAACGATGAGTACGCGCTTACCGGTTAGAAAACCCATTGTGCTATTCCTCTTCCTGT
>JAEYXX010000066.1 GCA_023431055.1 Pseudomonadota bacterium | reverse complement strand
GAGCTGGTCGGCAACGTGCGCCTGCGCGACAAGGGCACCCTGGTGGTTGGCGACCGCGCAGAGCTGCAGCTGGATAACGGCGAGGCTCGTATCGACAATGCCGAATACGTGATGCACCAGGCTCACGTGCGTGGCAGTGCGCTCTACGCCAAGCGCGAAGAGACCGCGATCATCCGCCTCAAGGATGGCACCTATACCCGTTGCGAACCGGGCGACAATGCCTGGCACCTGAAGGGCAACAACGTCACCCTGAACCCGGCGACCGGCTTCGGTACCGCGACCAACGTGACGCTGCGGGTCAAGGACATTCCGGTGTTCTACACCCCGTACATTTACTTCCCGATCGACGACCGTCGCCAATCCGGTTTCCTGCCGCCGAGCATCGGCACGTCGAGCAGCAACGGCTTCTCGCTGCAAACGCCGTACTACTTCAACCTGGCGCCGAACTACGACGCCACGCTGTACCCGACCTACATGGCCAAACGCGGCCTGCTGATGGAAGGTGAGTTCCGCTACCTGACCGAGAGCAGCGAAGGCCAGGTCGGCGGCGCATGGCTGAACGACAGCGAAGACGAGCGCAAACTGCAGTCCGAGTACGAAGACCAGCGCTGGATGTACAGCTGGCAACACAAGCAGGGCCTGAACTCGCGCCTGCTGGCTGAAGTTGACTACACCGACATCAGTGATCCCTATTACTTCCAGGATCTGAATACCGATCTGGGTATCGAAACCACCACCTACGTGAACCAGCGCGGCACGCTGACCTACCGCGGCGACAGTTACACCGCACGCCTGAACCTGCATGCGTACGAGCTGGCCAATATCACCGACGTGACGCCCTACGACCGCCTGCCGCAGATCACCCTGGACGGCAAGCTGCCGTTCAACCCGGGCGGCCTGGATTTCACCTATGGCACCGAATACGTACGCTTCGACCGCAATCTGCGCTCGGGCTTCTTCGTCGACAAGGATGGCGTAACCGGCCGCCCGCAAGACCTCTGGTATGACGAGCGCCTGACCGGTCTGGACCGTGCCGACGGCGAGCGCCTGCACCTGGAGCCTGGTGTCAGCCTGCCGCTGGACTGGAGCTGGGGCTTCATCAAGCCCCAGGTCAAATACCTGCACACGCAGTACCAGCTCAACCTGGATGGCAAAGGTAAATCCGAACTTGCGACCAACGACCCCGAAAGTCAGTGGTTCGGCGTCGACTACAAACGCTCCCCGAATCGCGGCGTAGGTCTGTTCAGCCTCGACAGCGGCCTGTACTTCGACCGCAATACCCAGCTGTTCGGCAAGGACTTCCGTCAGACCCTGGAGCCGCGCGCTTTCTACCTCTATGTACCGGAAGAAGACCAGACCGATATCCCGGTATTCGATACCGGCGAGCCGACCTTCAGCTACGCCTCGCTGTGGCGTGAAAATCGCTTCAGCGGCAAGGATCGCATCGGTGACGAGAACAAGCTGTCGCTGGGTGTGACCAGCCGCTGGATCGAGCCAAACGGCTTCGAACGCCAGCGTTTCAGCATCGGCCAGGCCTTCTACTTCGAAGATCGCAAGGTGCAGATGCCGGGTATCGATTACAGAACCCGCCAGGAGTCCACCTCCGACGTATCGCCCTATGCACTGGCGTATCTGTATCGCTTCAACCGCGACTGGCGCTTCTCCTCGACCTTCAACTGGGACCCGGATCAGCACGCCACCCGTTCGGGCAGCGCGATGTTCCATTACCAGCCGGAAGCCAACCCAGGCAAGATCGTCAACTTCGGCTACCGCTATCGTAATGACACCCTGCGTTATGACCGCGACAGCGGTACCTGGACCACCAATCCGGACTACGGTAACGAGACTCTTGCCGACGGCTCGCCGAACCCCAACTACATCAAGAATTACTACAAGATCGACCAGCATGACTTCTCCGTCATCTGGCCGCTGGCTCCGCAGTGGAGCCTGATCTCGCGCTGGCAGTACGACTACGGCCGCAACCGTACCCTCGAAGCCTTCGGTGGTTTCGAATACGACAGCTGCTGCTGGAAGCTGCGCCTGATCAATCGCTACTGGATCGATTACGACGAAGTCAGCCTCGACCCATCGCGCAACGACGAGCCGGACCGCGGCATCTTCCTGCAGATCGTCCTCAAGGGCCTCGGCGGCGTTGTTGGCAACAAGGTGGAAACTTTCCTCGACCAAGGCATTCAAGGTTACCGTGAACGTGAAGACCAAGCTTTCTGATCGCCTGCGCCCCCTGCTGTTGGGCGCAGCGCTGCTGGCGGCAACGGCTCAGGCCCAGGTTCGCCCACTGGACCGCGTCGTGGCCATCGTCGATAACGACGTGGTCATGCAGAGCCAACTCGATGCGCGCCTGCGCGAAGTGCAGCAGACCATCGACAAGCGTGGCGGCTCCCTGCCGCCCGAGCACGTACTCAGTCAGCAGGTGCTCGAGCGCCTGATCATCGAGAACATCCAGCTGCAGATCGGCGAACGCTCCGGCATTCGCATCACCGACGAAGAGCTGAACCAGGCCATGGGCACCATTGCCCAGCGCAATGGCATGAGCCTGGAGCAATTCCGCGATGCCCTGGCTCGTGACGGCCTGTCCTATGCCGACGCCCGTGACCAGGTGCGCCGCGAGATGGTCATCAGCCGTGTGCGCCAGCGCCGCGTGGCCGAACGCATCCAGGTGACCGACCAGGAAGTGCAGAACTTCCTCGCGTCCGATCTGGGCAAGATGCAGCTGTCGGAAGAGTTCCGTCTGGCCAATATCCTGATTCCGGTTTCCGAGGGCGCATCCTCCAGCGAAATCCAGGCCGCCGACCGCCAGGCGCAGGAGCTGTATCAGCAACTGCAACAGGGCGCCGACTTCGGCCAGCTGGCAGTCGCTCGCTCGGCCAGCGAAAACGCCCTGGAAGGTGGTGAGATGGGCTGGCGCAAGGCCGGTCAACTGCCGCCGCCGTTCGACAGCATGATCAGCCAGCTGAACCCGGGCGAGGTTACCGAGCCGGTGCGTACACCGGGCGGCTTCATCATCCTCAAGCTGATCGAGAAGCGTGGTGGCGATACTCAGGTGCGCGACGAAGTGCATGTTCGTCATATTCTGATCAAGCCCAGCGAAATCCGTAGCGAAGAAGAAACCCGTCGCCTGGTCGAGCGTCTTTATCAGCGCATAGTGGCTGGCGAGGATTTCGCCGAGCTGGCGAAGAACTTCTCGGAAGATCCGGGTTCGGCACTCAATGGCGGCGATCTGAACTGGATCGACCCCAATGCCCTGGTACCCGAGTTCCGCGAAGTGATGAGCAACACCGCCAGCGGCGAACTGTCCAAGCCGTTCAAGAGCCCTTACGGCTGGCATGTGCTGCAGGTCTTGGGCCGGCGTGCCACGGACAACAGCGAGGAGTTTCGCAAGCAACAGGCCGCGAACCTGCTGCGCAACCGCAAGTACGACGAAGAACTGCAGGCCTGGCTACGCCAGATCCGCGACGAAGCCTACGTCGAAACCAAGCTGTAAGAACGGTTTCGAACCAAAAGCCCGGCCTAGCGCCGGGCTTTTTCGTTTCCGACCCGGCAGCGTACACTGGCGCCCCACGCCATACCGAGAGCGACCATGACAGCCCAGCAATGCTTTGCCCTTACCCCAGGCGAGCCCGCCGGCATCGGCCCCGATCTCTGCCTGTTGCTGGCCCAGCAGACTCAGCCTGCACCGCTGGTCACCATCGCCAGCCGGGAACTGCTGGCTGAACGTGCAAGGCAACTGGGACTGGATATCGAGCTGCTGGAGGTAGGCCCGAAGCAGTGGCCAGATCGCCCTGCCCCCGCAGGCGCGCTGTATGTCTGGGATACACCACTGGCAACCCCGACAACGCCAGGCAAACTAACCCCCGCCAACGCTGCCTACGTGCTGGAAACCCTCACCCGTGCAGGCCATGGCTGTCTGGACGGTACCTTCGCCGCGATGATCACCGCACCGGTGCACAAAGGCGTGATCAACGAGGCGGGCATCGCCTTCTCTGGCCACACCGAGTTTCTCGCCGAGCTGACCCATACCGAGCAAGTGGTGATGATGCTGGCGACCCGCGGCTTGCGTGTGGCGTTGGTCACCACTCACCTGCCGCTGAAGGATGTAGCAAGCGCCATCACCGCCGAGCGCCTGGAACGGGTCACCCGCATCCTGCACTCAGATCTGCAAAGCAAGTTCGGCATCGCCGAGCCGCGCATCCTGGTCTGCGGGCTCAATCCGCATGCGGGTGAAGGCGGCCATCTGGGCCGCGAGGAAATCGAGATCATCGAGCCGACGCTGGAGCGTCTGCGCAGCGAAGGCATGAACCTGATCGGCCCGTTGCCAGCGGACACTCTGTTCACGCCGAAGTATCTCGAACATGCCGATGCCGTGCTGGCCATGTACCACGACCAGGGCCTGCCTGTGCTCAAGTTCAAGGGCTTCGGCGCGGCGCTCAACGTCACCCTGGGCCTGCCGATCATCCGCACCTCGGTGGATCACGGTACCGCTCTCGATCTCGCCGGCACCGGCAAGGTCGATACCGGCAGTCTGCAAGTGGCGCTGGAAACCGCCTATCAGATGGCCGCCAACCACCAGCGATGAACCACTGAGACCCTGGCACGCGCCCGAGGCGCCATTCGCTGGTAGACTGTGCGACTTTCTTTCTTGCATCCAGCCTCGAGCAATGCACCTCGAGGCGCTGCGCGGAGCCGCACATGTCCGAATACCAACACCGCGCGCGCAAGCGCTTCGGCCAGAACTTCCTGCATGACGCCGGAGTGATCGACCGCATCCTGCGCGCCATTCGCGCCAAGGAAGATGAGCGCCTGCTGGAAATCGGTCCCGGCCAGGGCGCTATCACCGAGGGTTTGCTCGGCAGCGGTGCACAGCTCGACGTGATCGAACTCGACCTCGACCTGATCCCCATCCTGCAAGGCAAGTTCGGCGACAATCCGCGCTTTCGCCTGAACCAGGGCGACGCACTGAAGTTCGACTTCGCCCGCCTCGAAGCAGCGCCACGCAGTCTGCGTGTAGTCGGCAACCTGCCCTACAACATTTCCACGCCGCTGATTTTCCATCTGCTGGACAACGCGCCGCTGATACGCGACATGCACTTCATGCTGCAGAAGGAAGTGGTCGAGCGCATGGCCGCCGGCCCGGGTGGTGGCGACTGGGGCCGCCTGTCGATCATGGTGCAGTACCACTGCCGTGTGGAGCATCTGTTCAACGTCGGCCCCGGCGCCTTCAACCCGCCGCCCAAGGTCGACTCGGCCATCGTGCGCCTGGTGCCGCATGAAACCCTGCCACACCCAGCCAAGGACCATCGCCTGCTCGAACGCGTGGTGCGTGAGGCCTTCAACCAGCGCCGCAAGACCCTGCGCAATACGCTCAAGCAGCTGCTACCTGCCGAGGCCATCGAGGCAGCCGGTGTCGACGGCAGCCTGCGCCCGGAACAGCTGGATCTGGCCGCCTTCGTTCGTCTGGCCGACCAGCTCGCCCTGCAGCCCTGCGCTGCGCAGGACTAAACTGCAATCAGGCTCAACGGATCACGCGCATGTCCGACCCTCGTTATCAGATCGACGTCAGCGTCACCACCCACTATCTGGCTGCACAATCGCAGCCGGAGCAGAACCGCTACGCGTTCTCCTACACCGTGACCATCGTCAATAACGGCGAGTTGCCGGCGCAGTTGCTGTCGCGTCATTGGATCATCACCGATGGCGACGGCCGTGTGCAGGAAGTCCGCGGCGTCGGTGTGATCGGCCAACAACCGCACATCGAGCCAGGCGCCAGCCACACCTACAGTAGCGGCACGGTGATGGCCACCCAGGTCGGCACCATGCAGGGCAGCTACCAGATGCTTGCCGAAGACGGCAAACGCTTCGACGCAACCATTGCACCGTTCCGTCTGGCGGTACCAGGAGCATTGCACTGATGGCCGTCTACGCCGTCGGCGACCTGCAGGGCTGCCTGAAACCACTCAAATGCCTGCTCGAACAGGTGGCATTCGATCCGGCGCACGACCAGCTCTGGCTGGTCGGCGATCTGGTCAACCGCGGCCCGCAGTCGCTGGAAACCCTGCGTTTTCTCTACTCCATCCGCCAGGCGGTCACCTGCGTGCTGGGCAACCATGACCTGCATCTGCTGGCAGTTGCGCATAACATCGAGCGCCTGAAGAAGGGCGATACCCTGCGCGAGATTCTCGACGCGCCGGATCGCAACGACCTGCTCGACTGGCTGCGCATGCAGAAGCTGGTGCACCACGATGCCGAGCGCAAAGTGACCCTGGTACATGCCGGCATCCCGCCCCAGTGGACGCTGAGCAAGGCATTGCGCCGAGCCGCCGAGGTCGAAGAGGCACTGCGCGATGATGCCCGCCTGCCCCTGTTTCTCGACGGCATGTATGGCAACGAACCAGCCAAATGGAACAAGGATCTGCAAGGCGTCACCCGCCTGCGGGTCATCACCAACTATTTCACCCGCATGCGCTTCTGCAAGGCAGATGGCACACTGGACCTGAAGACGAAGGAAGGCCTCGACAACGCTCCGCCCGGCTTCGCACCCTGGTTCAGCCACCCACAACGCAAGATGCGCGGCGAGAAGATCATCTTCGGGCACTGGGCAGCGCTGGAAGGCCATTGCACCGAGCCAGGCCTCTACGCTCTGGACACCGGCTGCGTCTGGGGCAATGCGATGACCCTGCTCGATGTCGACAGTGGCGCCCTGCACCGCTGTACCTGTCCCAAGGAATAAGCCCGCCCCATCCGGTAAAGGTCCCGAACATGAGCGAATTCAAGCGTATCTCCCCACAACAGGCGCACGAGCTGCGTACCCAGGGCGCGGTGGTAGTCGACATTCGCGACCCGCACAGCTTCGCCAATGGCCACATCAGCGGCTCGCGCCATCTGGACAACCACTCGCTGCATGACTTCATCACTCATGCCGACCTCGACGCACCGCTGATCGTCTCCTGCTACCACGGCAACTCCAGCCAGGGCGCTGCCGCTTATCTGGCAGGCCAGGGTTTTTCCGAGGTGTACAGTCTCGACGGCGGTTTCGAGCTTTGGCGCGCCACCTACCCAAGCGAGACGGCCCAAAGTTCCGAAGAATAAATTTCTTCAGGCGGCAGGCCGCGTCCGCCCTGGCCTGCCGCCACTTCCCGACGCACGGTAACATCCCGTTATCGTTGTTGTGCCCTTGACGCGCTGCAGAACGAACTATTCTGTTACTTAGGCCATCCCACTGAAGGTAGAGCCGGCCAACCGGCATCGGGCCATCGGTAACGACTTTTAGGTTTTGGGGGATTATTCCCGACTTCTTCGGAGCCGGCGCCACCCAGCACCTGCACGCACGACCGATCCCGAGCCAGCTTTCAGCATCGAGCGAGGTGAAGTCATGAGCATTTTCAGTCACTTCCAACAACGTTTCGAGGCGACCCGCCAGGAGGAGTACTCGCTGCAGGAGTACCTCGAACTGTGCAAACAGGATCGCAGCGCCTACGCCACTGCGGCCGAACGCCTGCTGATGGCCATTGGCGAACCGGAGTTGCTGGACACGTCCAATGACCCACGGCTGTCACGCATCTTTTCCAACAAGGTGATCCGCCGCTATCCGGCCTTCGCAGACTTCCATGGCATGGAAGAATGCATCGACCAGATCGTCTCCTATTTCCGCCACGCCGCGCAGGGTCTGGAGGAGAAGAAGCAGATCCTCTACCTGCTGGGGCCAGTGGGCGGCGGTAAATCCTCGCTGGCCGAAAAGCTCAAGCAGCTGATGGAAAAGGTGCCCTTCTACGCCATCAAGGGCTCACCAGTATTCGAGTCGCCGCTGGGGCTGTTCAACGCCACCGAAGACGGCGCCATTCTCGAAGAGGACTACCGCATCCCACGCCGTTACCTCAGCTCGATCATGTCGCCCTGGGCGACCAAGCGCCTGCAGGAGTTCGGCGGCGACATCAGCCAGTTCCGCGTGGTCAAGCTGTATCCGTCGATCCTCAACCAGATCGCCGTGGCCAAGACCGAGCCGGGCGACGAGAACAACCAGGATATTTCCGCGCTGGTCGGCAAGGTGGATATCCGCAAGCTCGAGGAATACCCGCAGAACGACGCCGACGCCTACAGTTACTCGGGCGCGCTGTGCCGGGCCAACCAGGGCCTGATGGAATTCGTCGAGATGTTCAAGGCGCCCATCAAGGTCCTGCACCCGTTGCTGACCGCTACCCAGGAGGGCAACTACAACAGCACCGAAGGCCTGGGGGCGATTCCCTACAGCGGCATCCTGCTGGCCCACTCCAACGAATCGGAATGGCACAGCTTCCGCAACAACAAGAACAACGAAGCCTTCATCGACCGTATCTATATCGTCAAGGTGCCCTACTGCCTGCGCGTCACCGATGAAATCCGCATCTACGACAAACTGCTGATCAACAGCTCGCTGGCCAAGGCGCACTGCGCGCCGGACACCCTGAAGATGCTCGCCCAGTTCAGCGTACTGAGCCGCCTCAAGGAGCCGGAAAACTCCAACATCTACTCGAAGATGCGCGTCTACGACGGCGAGAACCTCAAGGATACCGATCCGAAAGCCAAGTCGATCCAGGAGTACCGCGACAGCGCCGGCGTGGACGAAGGCATGAACGGTCTGTCGACCCGCTTCGCCTTCAAGATCCTCTCCAAAGTGTTCAACTTCGACCCGCACGAGGTGGCGGCCAACCCGGTGCACCTGCTCTACGTGCTGGAGCAGCAGATCGAGCAGGAGCAGTTCCCCGCCGAGGTACGCGAGCGCTACCTGCGCTATATCAAGGAATACCTGGCGCCGCGCTACATCGAGTTCATCGGCAAGGAAATCCAGACTGCCTATCTGGAGTCCTACAGCGAGTACGGGCAGAACATCTTCGACCGCTACGTGCTGTATGCCGACTTCTGGATTCAGGATCAGGAATACCGCGACCCGGAAACCGGCGAGATCCTCAACCGCGTGGCGCTCAACGAGGAACTGGAGAAGATCGAGAAGCCGGCCGGCATCAGCAACCCGAAGGATTTCCGCAACGAGATCGTCAACTTCGTGCTGCGCGCCCGCGCCAACAACAATGGCAAGAACCCCACCTGGCTCAGCTACGAGAAGCTACGCGTGGTGATCGAGAAGAAGATGTTCTCCAACACCGAGGACCTGCTCCCGGTCATCAGCTTCAACGCCAAGGGCAGCAAGGAGGATCAGCAGAAGCACAACGACTTCGTCAAACGCATGGTCGAGCGCGGCTACACCGAGAAGCAGGTGCGCCTGCTGTCGGAGTGGT
>JAEYXX010000051.1 GCA_023431055.1 Pseudomonadota bacterium | reverse complement strand
CGGTGCTGCTGGACGATTTTGCCGGGCTGGACTTCTCCAGTCTGGAGCAGGGCGAACTGCGCTTGGCCAGCCCGGCTTCGGGCGGTGCGCGGCGTGCCGGCAGCCTGATGGACAAGATCGAGTCGAGCCACGACCTGTCGCCCTGGCTAGGCGGTGTGCGCCCGGTGGAATCACTGGAGCAGGCGCTGGCCGCCCGTGCGCAACTGGCGGACGGCGAAAGCCTGATCAGCCGCGACGGCTACTGGGTCGGCCGGCATTTTCTGCGCGTGCGTCGCGCCGCCGAGGCCGACAGCGGTGTGCTGGCTCGTGGCCAGGAGCTGGAGCGCTTGCAGTTGGAGCTTGAGGAACGTGAAGCAGCCCTGGCGCAACTGGATGAACACCTGCTGGCGCTGCGCGACGAGCAACGCCTTCAGGAAGAACAGCGTGAACAGCAGCGCCGTCAGGGCCAGGAACTGGCGCGCCAGCTGAGCGAGCTGAAGGCAAAGCTGTCCGCCAGCCAGGCCAAGGCCGAGCAACTGGGCCTGCGTCGCCGCCGTTTGCAGGACGAACTGCAGGAAGCGGCCGAGCAGCGTGAGATCGAGCAGGAGCAACTGGGCGAGTCGCGCCTGCAACTGCAGGACGCACTGGACGCCATGGCCCTGGATAACGAGCAGCGCGAAAGCCTGCTGGCCAGCCGCGACAGTCTGCGCGAGCGCCTCGACCGTGTGCGTCAGGACGCGCGTCAGCACAAGGACCATGCCCATCAACTGGCGGTGCGCGTCGGCTCGCTCAAGGCGCAGCACGACTCCACCCGCCAGGCGCTGGAGCGTCTGGAGATGCAGGCCGAGCGCCTGCATGAGCGGCGCGAGCAGTTGTCGCTGAACCTGGAAGAGGGCGAGGCGCCGCTGGAAGAGCTGCGCATCAAGCTCGAGGAATTGCTCGAGCGGCGCATGGCGGTGGACGACGAACTGCGTCAGGCGCGTTTGGCGCTGGAGGACGCCGATCGCGAACTGCGCGATGCCGAGAAGCGCCGCACCCAGGCTGAACAACAGGCGCAACTGCTACGCAGCCAGCTGGAGCAACAGCGCATGGATTGGCAGTCGCTCAACGTGCGGCGCAAGGCATTGGCCGACCAGCTCGCCGAGGACAACTACGACCTGCACGGGGTGATCGCCACGCTGCCGGCCGAAGCCACGGAAAGCGCCTGGGAAGAAGAGCTGGAGCGCATGGCCGCACGCATCGCCCGTCTAGGGCCGATCAACCTGGCGGCCATCGACGAGTATCAGCAGCAGTCCGAACGCAAGCGCTATCTGGATGCGCAGGACGCCGATCTGGTCGAAGCGTTGGAAACCCTGGAGAACGTCATCCGCAAGATCGACAAGGAAACGCGCAATCGTTTCAAGGACACCTTCGATCAGATCAATGGCGGTTTGCAGGCACTCTTTCCAAAAGTTTTCGGTGGCGGCAACGCTTATTTGGAACTCACCGGCGAAGATTTACTCGATACCGGTGTGACCATCATGGCGCGGCCCCCGGGCAAGAAGAACAGCACCATTCATTTGCTCTCCGGTGGAGAGAAAGCATTGACTGCTTTGGCACTGGTGTTTTCCATCTTCCAGCTCAATCCGGCGCCGTTCTGCATGTTGGACGAAGTGGATGCACCGCTGGACGATGCCAACGTCGGGCGCTACGCGCGACTGGTCAAGGAGATGTCAGCCACGGTGCAGTTCATCTACATCACCCACAACAAGATCGCCATGGAAATGGCCGATCAGTTGATGGGGGTCACCATGCACGAGCCGGGTTGCTCGCGTCTGGTGGCGGTGGATGTCGAGGAGGCGCTGGCGATGGTGGAGGCGTGATGGCAGAGCGCCGCGAGATTAACTGAATACAGGCAAAACGTTATGGGGCTCCCTGTGTAAAGTTGTCTTTCGTCGTGCTAGCTTATTGCCCACTTTTGTTACACGCGGAAAACGTCAGACAGAACATGAAGTTGGCGCCGCGTTTTATAGTCGAGTTGTGATCCGGTTGATTGGATCTTTTTTTCACCAGAATTTTTAAGGGTCAGGTATTTCATGGAATTCGGTCTGCGCGAGTGGCTGATCGTTATTGGCATCATCGTTATCGCTGGCATTCTTTTCGACGGCTGGCGCCGTATGCGCGGTGGCAAGGGCAAGCTCAAGTTCAAGCTGGACCGTAGCTTCGCCAACATGCCGGACGACGACAGTGACCCAGATTTGCTCAGTACGCCACGTGTGGTAAATCGCGACCACGAGCCGCAGTTGGACGAAGACGAACTGCCGTCGATGAGCGCCAAGGACCTGCCACGTCGTCCACGCAACGAGCCGCAACAGGGCGACCTCAATCTGGCTGTCGACGAGCCGGTGCCGACCTTGCTCAACCCGGTCGATGACGAACCCGTCGAGCCGAAGAAAGCCACCAAGCCGGCTGCCGATGCCGCACCGGTAGAAGAGGTGCTGGTGATCAACGTGGTCGCCCGCGACGACTTCGGCTTCAAGGGCCCGGCGCTGCTGCAGAACATTCTCGAAAGTGGTCTGCGCTTCGGTGAGATGGACATCTTCCATCGTCACGAGAGCATGGCGGGTAATGGCGAGGTGCTGTTCTCCATGGCCAACGCACTCAAGCCCGGCACCTTCGATCTCGACGATATCGAAGGCTTCAGCACCCGTGCGGTGAGCTTCTTCCTCAGCCTGCCTGGCCCGCGTCATCCCAAGCAGGCCTTCGACGTGATGGTCGCGGCCGCGCGCAAGCTGGCCCACGAGCTGGGCGGTGAGCTGAAGGACGACCAGCGCAGCGTGATGACTGCGCAGACCATCGAACACTATCGCCAGCGCATCGTCGAATTCGAGCGCCGGCAACTGACCCAGAAACGCTGACCCGTACACGAAGTCGAAAGAGAGCAGCCCAGGCTGCTCTTTTCGTTTGAGAGACCGAGCATGACCGACGCCGCCCAACGTATTTCCGAACTGCGCAACGAACTGGACGCGCACAACTACCGTTACTACGTGCTGGATGAGCCGAGCGTGCCCGATGCCGAGTACGACCGTCTGTTCCGCGAGCTGCAGGCGCTGGAAGCCGAGCACCCGGAGCTGGTCACGCCGGAGTCGCCGACCCAGCGTGTCGGCGGCGAGGCGCTCAGCGCCTTCGGCGAGGTGCGCCATGAAGTGCCGATGCTCAGCCTGGGCAACGCCTTCGATGAGGACGATCTGCGTGCCTTCGACCGCAGCGTGCAGAACGGCCTCGGCGTACAGGGTGGCGACCTGTTCGGCGGCGGCGCCGAGATCGAGTACAGCTGCGAACCCAAGCTCGACGGCCTGGCCGTCAGCCTGCGCTACGAGAACGGCCAGCTGGTGCGCGGCGCCACGCGCGGCGACGGCAGTACCGGCGAAGACATCACCAGCAATGTGCGCACCATCCGCAACGTGCCGCTCAAGCTGCAGGGCCAGGGCTGGCCGCAGGTGCTGGAGGTACGCGGTGAGGTGTTCATGCCCAAGTCCGGCTTCGAGGAGCTCAACGCACGCCAGGCCGAGAGCGGCGGCAAGACCTTCGCCAACCCGCGTAACGCCGCTGCCGGCAGCCTGCGTCAGCTCGACCCGAAGATCACCGCCAGCCGTCCGCTGGAGTTCTGCTGCTACGGTGTCGGTCAGGTCAGTGGCGAGTTGCCGGGCACCCAGGTGGCCATGCTGCAGCAACTCAAGGCCTGGGGCATACCTATCAGCCGCGAGTTGAAACTGGCCAAGGGCGTCGAGGCCTGTCTGGAGTACTACCGCGACATCGGCCAGCGGCGCATGAGCCTGGCCTATGACATCGATGGCGTGGTGTTCAAGGTCAACAATATCGAAGATCAGCAGCAACTGGGTTTCCGCGCGCGTACCCCGCACTGGGCCATCGCCCACAAGTTCCCGGCACAGGAAGAGCTGACCGAACTGCTCGACGTGGAATTTCAGGTCGGGCGTACCGGTGCGGTGACGCCAGTGGCGCGTCTGAATCCGGTCAAGGTGGCCGGTGTGATGGTGGCCAACGCTACCCTGCATAACATGGATGAGGTGGCACGCCTGGGTGTAATGATCGGCGACACGGTGATCATCCGCCGTGCTGGCGACGTGATCCCGCAGGTGATGGCGGTGGTGCCCGAGCGTCGCCCGGAAAACGCGCGCCCGGTGCACATTCCCGAGCAATGCCCGGTGTGCGGCTCGGCGGTGGAGCGCACGCAACTGGTCAAGCGCAGCAAGGGCAAGGAATCGGTCAGCGAAGGTTCGGTGTATCGCTGCGTCGGTCGCCTGAGCTGCCAGGCGCAGCTCAAGCAGGCGATCATCCACTTCGTCTCGCGCCGTGCCATGGATATCGAAGGCCTCGGCGACAAGACCATCGAGCAACTGGTGGACGAGAAGCTGATCG
>JAEYXX010000050.1 GCA_023431055.1 Pseudomonadota bacterium | reverse complement strand
GCGGTCATGCGTAAATATCTGACAGGTGTCTGGGCTTGCCTGAAGCTCGGCGTGCCTTTCGACTCATCCGAGCTATTCAGCGAAGAACACCTGAAAAACGCTTGATCGCTAACAGAGTATCTACAGGGACTGTTGGTGCATACAAAAACGCCGGCTTATGGGCCGGCGTTCTTGGGCAGTTGCTGACGCTTACAGTACGGCGTGGATGGCGCGGGTGACGCTGTCCAGGTTGCCGTTGTTCAGCGCTGCGACGCAGATGCGGCCGGTGCCGACGGCGTAGATGCCGAACTCTTCCTTGAGGCGTTCCACTTGTTCCACGGTGAGGCCGGAGTAGGAGAACATGCCGCGCTGCTCGGCGACGAAGCCGAAGTCGCGCTTGGCGCCCAGGGCCGCCAGCTGCTCGACCATGGCCAGGCGCATGCTGCGGATGCGGTCGCGCATTTCGCCCAGCTCGGCTTCCCACATGGCGCGCAGCTCGGGACTGTTGAGTACGCTGGCGACCACGGTGGCGCCGTGGGTCGGCGGGTTGGAGTAGTTGGTGCGGATCACGCGCTTGAGCTGCGAGAGGACGCGAGTGGATTCTTCGCGGCTGCTGGTGACCAGCGACAGGGCGCCGACGCGCTCGCCGTACAGCGAGAACGACTTGGAGAAGGAGCTGGAGACGAAGAACTCCAGGCCCGATTCGGCGAACAGGCGCACGGCTTCGGCGTCCTGCTCGATGCCGTCGCCGAAACCCTGGTAGGCGATGTCGAGGAAGGGCACGTGCTCACGCTCGCGCAGCACTTCCAATACGGCTTTCCAGTCTTCCAGCTGCAGGTCGACGCCGGTCGGGTTGTGGCAGCAGGCGTGCAGTACGACGATGGAGCGTGCCGGCAGGTTGCGCAGGTCTTCGAGCATGCCGCCGCGGTTCACGCCGTTGCTGAACGGGTCGTAGTAGCGGTAGTTCTGCACCGGGAAGCCGGCGGATTCGAACAGGGCGCGGTGGTTCTCCCAGCTCGGGTCGCTGATGGCCACGGTGGCGTCCGGCAGCAGGCGCTTGAGGAAGTCGGCGCCGATCTTCAGCGCGCCGGTGCCGCCCAGGGCCTGGGTGGTGATCACGCGGCCGGCTTCGATCAGGGCGGCGCCCTTGCCGAACAGCAGTTCCTGCACGGCCTTGTCGTAGGCGGCGATGCCTTCGATCGGCAGGTAGCCACGCGGTGCGTGGGCCTCGATGCGCGCTTTTTCGGCTTCTGCGACGGCGCGCAGCAGCGGAATTCGCCCCTCCTCGTTGTAGTAGACGCCCACGCCAAGGTTGACCTTGGTGCTGCGGGTGTCGGCGTTGAATGCTTCGTTGAGGCCCAGGATGGGATCGCGCGGAGCCATTTCGACGGCGGAGAAGAGACTCATGATGGATGCGGCTGCTCGAAAGTGAGAGGTTGAGATCAGAGCCCCCGTGAACAAGCGCTAGGGGGCGTGCCAGACGGGGCGTTAGTATAGCGACCCTGTCTTTCCGGGGCGACAGCACAAATGCCTGAATTAAGGGCGTTTGTCAGGGAAAAGGACTTCGTCCGCAGTTGCCCCATGCCATGCATGCTATGACGTAGCCTGTCGCAGTGCGTCACAGTCGTTCATCGAGGTTTGTATGTCCGAGTTCCAACTGGTTACCCGTTTCAAGCCCGCAGGCGATCAGCCCGAGGCGATCCGGCAGATGGTCGAGGGGCTGGAGGCGGGGCTTTCGCACCAGACCCTGCTGGGCGTGACCGGCTCGGGCAAGACCTTTTCCATCGCCAACGTGATCGCCCAGGTGCAGCGCCCGACCCTGGTGCTGGCGCCGAACAAGACCCTGGCCGCGCAGCTGTATGGCGAGTTCAAGGCGTTCTTCCCGAACAACGCGGTGGAGTATTTCGTCTCCTACTACGACTACTACCAGCCGGAAGCCTATGTGCCGTCGTCGGACACCTTCATCGAGAAGGACGCCTCGATCAACGACCATATCGAGCAGATGCGTTTGTCGGCGACCAAGGCGCTGATCGAGCGCAAGGACGTGATCGTGGTCTGCACCGTGTCCTCGATCTACGGCTTGGGCAGCCCCGAGGAGTACCTGAAAATGGTGCTGCACCTCGACCGTGGCGACAAGATGGATCAGCGCGCATTGCTGCGCCGCCTGGCTGAGCTGCAGTACACGCGCAACGACATGGATTTTGCCCGCGCCACCTTCCGCGTGCGCGGTGATGTGATCGATATCTTCCCGGCGGAATCGGATCTGGAGGCCATTCGCGTCGAGCTGTTTGATGATGAGGTGGAGAGCATCAGCGCCTTCGATCCGCTGACTGGTGAGGTGATCCAGAAGCTGCCGCGCTTCACCTTCTATCCCAAGAGCCACTACGTCACTCCGCGCGAGACCCTGCTGGAGGCGGTGGAGCACATCAAGGTCGAGCTGCAGCAGCGTCTGGAGTACCTGCGCGGTGCCAACAAGCTGGTGGAGGCGCAGCGTCTGGAGCAGCGCACGCGTTTCGACCTGGAGATGATCCTGGAGCTGGGCTACTGCAACGGCATCGAAAACTACTCGCGCTACCTGTCCGGTCGTCCGGCCGGCGCGCCGCCACCGACGCTTTACGACTACCTGCCGGACGAAGCGCTGCTGGTGATCGATGAGTCCCACGTTTCGGTGCCGCAGGTCGGTGCGATGTACAAGGGCGACCGCTCGCGCAAGGAAACCCTGGTGGAGTACGGCTTCCGTTTGCCGTCGGCGCTGGACAACCGGCCAATGCGTTTCGAGGAGTGGGAGGCGGCGAGCCCGCAGACCATCTTCGTTTCCGCTACGCCTGGGCCTTACGAGGCCGAGCACGCCGGGCGGGTGATCGAGCAGGTGGTGCGGCCCACCGGTCTGGTCGACCCCGAGGTGGAGGTGCGCCCGGCGCGCACCCAGGTCGACGACCTGCTTTCGGAGATTCGTTTGCGTGTGGCGGTGGGCGAGCGCGTGCTGGTCACCACCCTGACCAAGCGCATGGCCGAGGACCTGACCGACTACCTGGGCGACCACGACGTCAAGGTGCGCTACTTGCACTCGGACATCGATACGGTGGAGCGGGTGGAGATTATCCGCGATCTGCGCCTGGGCACTTTCGACGTGCTGGTGGGCATCAACCTGCTGCGCGAGGGCCTGGACATGCCGGAAGTGTCGCTGGTGGCGATTCTCGATGCGGACAAGGAAGGCTTCCTGCGCAGCGAGCGCTCGTTGATCCAGACCATTGGCCGGGCGGCGCGTAACCTCAACGGCAAGGCGATTCTCTACGCCGACAACATGACCGGCTCGATGCAGCGCGCCATTGGCGAGACCGAGCGGCGCCGCGCCAAGCAGATCGCCTTCAACGAGGCCAATGGCATCGTGCCCAAGGGCGTGCAGAAGGACGTCAAGGACATCCTCGAAGGCGCCGTGGTGCCGGGGGCGCGCAGCAACAAGCGCAAGGGCATGGCCAAGGCGGCGGAGGAGAGCGCTCGCTACGAGAGCGAACTGCGCTCGCCGAGCGAGATCACCAAGCGCATTCGTCAGTTGGAAGAGAAGATGTACGCCCTGGCGCGTGATCTGGAATTCGAAGCCGCCGCGCAGTTGCGTGATGAGATTCAGAAGCTGAGGGATCGGTTGTTGCAGGTTTGATGTTGCCGCGTGGCGCGGGGTTGCCCGTGTAGGAGCCCCGCCCCGGGGCGAAGCTTTTGGTTTTACGGTGTTCTCTCGATTCGCCGCGGGGCGCGGCTCCACAGGGTGATGCGGTGCCTGCGGAATCTGTGTAGGAGCCCCGCCTCGGGGCGAAGCTTTTGGCTTTGCGGCGTATTCTCGATTCGCCGCGAGGCGCGGCTCCTACAGGGTGGTGGTGCGGTGCCTGCGGCATTTGTGTAGGAGCCCCGCCCCGGGGCGAAGCTTTTGGTTTTGCGGTGTTCTTGCGATTCGCCGCGGGGCGCGGCTCCTACAGGGTGGTGCGGTGCCTGCGGCATTTGTGTAGGAGCCCCGCCCCGGGGCGAAGCTGTTGGCTTTGCGGTGTTCTTGCGATTCGCCGCGGGGCGCGGCTCCTACGGAGCAGGGTCAGTGCGCCGCGCCGCCCGCCATGTTCTGCGGCAGCTTTCGCGTCAGCAGGATCGCCAGCATGCTCACACCCAGGGCGATGCCGATGAAATGGAAGGCGTCGTTGTAGGCCATGATGGTCGCCTGTTCATGGACGATCTGGCTGAGCCTGGCCAGCGCCGCCTGTTCGCTGCCAAAGGTTTGCGTCAGCAGGTGCAGACGTTCCTCGACCTGTGGGTTGGTCGGCACGATGGATTCACGCAAATAGTCGAAGTAGACCTTGGCGCGGGCATCGAGCAGGGTCGCGAGCAGGGCGATGCCGATGGCGCCTCCGAGGTTGCGCAGGATATTGAACAGGCTTGAGGCCGAGCCGGCATCCTGCGGCAGGATGTAGGCGGTGGCGATCAGTGACACGGTGACCATCACCAGCGGTTGGCCCAGAGCACGGATGATCTGGATGTGCTGGAACTGCTCGCCGGCAAAGTCCGGGTTGAGCACGCCTGAGAAGAAACTCGCCGCGCCGAACAGGGCGAAACCCAGGGCGCACAGCCATTTCGGCGAGATGATCTTCATCAGCTTGGGCACCAGTGGGATCAGAAACAGCTGCGGTACGCCCATCCACATGATCACTTCGCCGATCTGCATGGCGTTGTAGCCCTGGATCTGCGCTAGGTACAGCGGCAGCACGTAGATCGAGCCATACAGTCCGACACCGAGCCCCAGGCTGGAAATGCTGGCCAGGCCGAAGTTGCGTTCGCGCAGTACGCCCAGGTTGATCAGCGGGTTCGGGCGTGAGATCTGCAGGATCACGAACAGGATCAGGCTGACCAGCGCCACGCTACCGAGGCCGATGATCAGTTGCGATTCCAGCCAGTCCTTGCGGTGGCCTTCCTCGAGAAATACCTGCAGACAGCCCAGACCTAGGCCCAGGGTAAGGATGCCAGCGTAGTCGGTGGTCTTCAGCAGTTCCCACTGTGGCGCCTTCTTCTCCAGGCCGTAGAGCAGCCCGGCGATCATGATCAGGCCGGGTGGCACGTTGATGTAGAAGATGTATTCCCAGCCCCAGTTCTCCGTCAGCCAGCCGCCGAGGGTCGGGCCGATGGAGGGGGCGAAGGTCGCGGTGATGGCGAACAGCGCCATGCCCTTGGCGCGGTGGTGCTCGGGTAGCTTGATCAGCGTCATGGTGAACGCCAGCGGGATCAGCGCGCCGCCGGTAAAACCCTGCAGGGCGCGGAACAGGATCATGCTTTCCAGGCTCCAGGCCAGGGAGCACAGCAGCGAGGCGATCAGAAAGCCCACCGACACCCATACCGCCAGACGCCGAGCCGAGAGCAACTGCACCAGCCAGGCGGTCAGCGGGATCATGATGATCTCGGCCACCAGGTAGGACGTGGAAATCCACGAACCTTCCTCCAGTGTGGCGGACAGAGCACCCTGGATGTCCTTGAGCGATGAGTTGGTGATCTGAATATCCAGCACCGCCATGAAAGCGCCGAGCATGGCACTCATCACCGCAATCCAGTCGCGGCGGCTGGGCTCCGCCGTGGGGCGGATCAGCGTATCACCCGCCATGGCTTTCGTCGCTGCGCAGATCGACCGTGACCTCCACCGACATACCGGGGCGGATCAGTCCATGCAGCGGGTTGTCGGCGGCGAAGGTCAGCTTGACCGGGATGCGCTGCACCACCTTGGTGAAGTTGCCGGTGGCGTTGTCTGGCGGCAGCAGGCTGAATTGCGCGCCGGAGGCGGCGAACAGGCTGTCGATGCGGCCTTCGATGGGGGTGTCGGGATAGCTGTCGAACAGCAGTTCGGCTTTCTGCCCCGGGCGCATGTCGCCGATCTGGGTTTCCTTGAAGTTGGCCTGGATCCAGATGTCCTGATCCGGTACCAGCGACAGCAGGTAGGCGCCGCTTTGCACCACCTGGCCTTCGCGGGCCGAGCGCTGGCCGACCATGCCGCTGATCGGCGCATGGATCTGCGTACGCGAGAGGTTGAGGTCGGCCTGTTCCAGGTCGGCCTGCGCCGAGAGAATCAGCGCATCCAGGCGTTTGAGCTCGGCTTCCAGGCTGGCTACCTGCTGGCGCTGCGCCTGCAGATCGGCCTGGGCCTTGGCCACTTGCGAGCGGGCCACGCGGTTGTCGGCGGCCAGGGTGGTGACGCGCTCTTCGGAGACATAACCCGGCTTGCGCAAGGTCTGGGCGCGGCCGAGATCGAGCTTGGAGCGGTCGAGGGTGGCCTGGCTGGCTGCGACGTCGGCCTGGCTGGCGGCAATCAGGCTGGCCTGCTGGTCGAGCTTGCTCTGCGCCTGGGCGCGCTCGGCCTGGTGAGTTTCCAGGGCGGCGAGGGCGCGCTGGCGAGTCAGGCGGAAATCGGCGTCTTCCAGTACGGCCAGGAGTTGGCCGGCCTCCACGTGTTGGTTGTCGCGTACCAGGACCTTTTCGATGCGTGCATTCAACTGGCTGGAGACGCGGGTGATCTCGCCCTGCACGTAGGCGTTATCGGTGCTCTCGTGATAGCGACCGATCAGCAGCCACTGGGCGAGCAGGGCGCCGGCGATCAACACCAGCAGGATCACGAATACGAAAAGACGACGTTGCAGTTTGGCAGGCATGCTTGAGGCTCGGGATGCGGCAAAGAAATGTAAGTAAATTTAACAATGTTCCCTTTGCGCTAGTAGACTCTAGGCTTGGCATGCTTTGTTGCGTAAGAGGAACAATCATGGGGCTTGATGACGCACTGATCTTTACCCGAGTGGTGGAGTGCCACAGCTTCACCCAGGCTGCCAGCAGCATGGGAATGCAGAAGTCGACGGTTAGTCGGCGCATCGCCTTGCTCGAAGAGCGTCTGGGCGTGCGCCTGCTTAATCGCACCACGCGCAAGTTGCGCCTGACCGAAGTAGGGCAGGCCTATTACGAGCGCTGCCGGCAGATCATGCTCGACTTCGCCGAGGCCGAGCAGGCGGTGATGCAACTGCAACGCGAGCCGTCCGGACTGTTACGCATCACTTCACCGATCGAATTCGGCCAGTTGTTTCTCGGGCGCGTGCTGGGCGAGTTCATGCGTCAGTACCCACAGATCGATGCCGAGGTGGAGCTGACGTCGCGCTCCGTCGACCCGTTGGAGGAGGGCGTGGACATCGCCATCCAGGTCGGTCAGCCGCAGGATTCCACCTTGATTGCGCGCAAATTGTTCGAAAGCGGCCGGCGTCTGTGTGCGAGCCCGGCCTATCTGGCTGCCCACGGTACACCGCGCAGCGTCGCCGAACTGGAGGGGCATCGGGCTATCCTCCTGCAGCACGATGCCCCGCGTTACTGGCCGCTGCTGGGCGAGCACCTGCCCTGCCAGAGAGTGATGACCTGCAACAACATCACCTTCGCTCGTGAGGCGACCCTGGCCGGCGCCGGTATTGCCGGGCTGCCGGTGATGATCAGCGAAGAGGCTGTGCGCAGCGGGCGTTTGGTCGAGCTACTGCCCGAGGCGCGGCTGCCGGTGGGCGAGGTCTATGCCATCTATCCATCGCGGCGCTTTCAGGCAATGAAGGTCAAGACCTTTCTCGACTTTCTCATCGCCAGCTTGCCCATCACCCGGAGCGGCCTGCTGGAGCCTGGGGCCGTCGGCCTGCTAACATCGCCCGCTTGATTCAAAACCTCGTGTCTTCCTTCCGAGAGCATTCATGACCACCGTTCGTACCCGTATCGCGCCATCGCCGACCGGCGACCCCCATGTCGGCACCGCCTACATCGCACTGTTCAACCTGTGCTTCGCTCGTCAGCACGGTGGTCAGTTCATCCTGCGCATCGAAGACACCGACCAGCTGCGTTCGACCCGCGAGTCCGAGCAGCAGATCTTCGACGCCCTGCGCTGGCTGGGTATCGAATGGGACGAAGGCCCGGATGTCGGCGGCCCGCACGGCCCCTACCGGCAGAGCGAGCGCGGCGAGATCTACAAGAAATACTCGGACGAGCTGGTCGCCAAGGGCCACGCTTTCCCCTGCTTCTGCTCCGCCGAGCGCCTCGATGAAGTGCGCGCGCAGCAGATGGCCAACAAGGAAACGCCGCGCTACGACGGTCACTGCATGCACCTCGATCCGGCCGAGGCGCAGCGCCGCATCGCCGCCGGCGAGTCGCACGTGGTACGCATGAAGGTGCCCAGCGAAGGCGTCTGCGTGGTGCCCGACATGCTGCGTGGTGATGTCGAGATTCCGTGGGACCGCATGGACATGCAGGTGCTGATGAAGGCCGATGGCCTGCCCACCTACTTCCTGGCCAACGTCGTCGACGACCACCTGATGGGTATCACCCATGTGCTGCGCGGCGAGGAATGGCTGCCGTCGGCGCCCAAGCTGATCAAGCTGTACGAGTACTTCGATTGGGAGCAGCCGGCGCTGTGCTATATGCCGCTGCTGCGCAATCCGGACAAGAGCAAGCTGTCCAAGCGCAAGAACCCCACCAGCATCACTTTCTACGAGCGCATGGGCTACCTGCCGCAGGCCATGCTCAATTATCTGGGGCGCATGGGCTGGTCGATGCCGGACGAGCGCGAGAAGTTCTCGCTGGCCGAGATGGTCGAGCACTTCGATATCAATCGTGTGTCGCTGGGCGGGCCGATCTTCGACCTGGAGAAACTGTCCTGGCTCAACGGCCAGTGGCTGCGCGAGCTGCCGGTGGAAACCTTCGCCGCCGAAGTGCAGAAGTGGGCGCTCAACCCCGAGTACCTGATGAAGATCGCGCCGCACGTGCAGGGCAGGGTGGAAACCTTCAGCCAGATCGCACCACTGGCCGGCTTCTTCTTCTCCGGGGCGCTGAATCTGGACGCCAAGCTGTTCGAGCACAAGAAGCTGTCGCCCGATCAGGTGCGCCAGCTGATGCAGCTGATCCTGTGGAAGCTCGAAGCGCTGCGCCAGTGGGAAAAAGACCGTATTACCGGCTGCATCCAGGCGGTGGTCGAACATCTGGAGCTGAAGCTGCGCGACGCCATGCCATTGATGTTCGCCGCCATTACCGGCCAGGCCAGCTCGGTGTCGGTGCTCGATGCCATGGAAATCCTCGGCCCGGACCTGACCCGCTTCCGTCTGCGCCAGGCGCTGGAGCTGCTCGGCGGCACCTCGAAGAAAGAGGCCAAGGAGTGGGAAAAGCTGCTGGCGAGCATCGGCTAAGTCGAAGCGTGCCGCTGTGGGAGGGGCTTTAGCCGCGACGGGTGGTGTTGTCGCGGCTAAAGCCCCTTCCACGGTCGATGTTTACTCTCTGTGGGCTCTAAGTAATTGTTCTAGTGGCAAAAACTTTTGGCTGGCAGGAAAAATGTTGTTGACAGCCAATCGGGGCGCTCTTAACATGCGCCCCGTCCTCGAGATGGGGCTATAGCTCAGCTGGGAGAGC
>JAEYXX010000037.1 GCA_023431055.1 Pseudomonadota bacterium | reverse complement strand
TCACCTTCATCACCATCGGTCTGATGTCGCTGGGCTTCATGTCCTTCTCCGGCGTGCAGCTGTAAGGAAAGGATGAACAGATGAATTACGAAATCTTCCTCGCCATCGGCATGTTCACCGCCATCGTCCTGGCGCTGGTGGTGGTGATTCTTGCTGCCCGCGCCAAGCTGGTCTCCAGCGGCGACGTGAGCATCGAGATCAACGGCGAAAAAACCATCGTGGTACCGGCTGGCGGCAAGCTGCTGCAAACCCTGGCCAACCACAACATCTTCCTGTCTTCCGCGTGCGGCGGCGGCGGTACCTGCGCCCAGTGCAAGTGCATCGTGGAAAGCGGTGGTGGCGAGATGCTGTCCACCGAAGAGTCGCACTTCACCAAGCGTGAGGCCCGTGAGGGCTGGCGCCTGTCCTGCCAGACGCCGGTCAAGCAGGATATGAAGATCGAAGTGCCTGAAGAGGTCTTCGGCGTCAAGAAGTGGGAGTGCACCGTCGAATCCAACCCGAACGTCGCCACCTTCATCAAGGAGCTGACGCTGAAGCTGCCGGAAGGCGAGAACGTCGACTTCCGCGCCGGTGGTTACGTGCAGCTGGAGTGCCCGCCGCACACCGTGTACTACAAGGACTTCGACATTCAGGAGGAGTATCGCGGCGACTGGGACAAGTTTAACCAGTGGAAGTACGTGTCCAAGGTCGACGAGACCGTGATCCGTGCCTATTCCATGGCCAACTACCCGGAAGAGCGCGGTCTGGTGAAGTTCAACATCCGTATCGCCTCGCCGCCCCCCGGCAAGGACGATCTGCCGCCGGGCAAGATGTCGTCCTACGTGTTCAGCCTCAAGCCGGGCGACAAGATCACCGTGTACGGGCCGTTCGGTGAGTTCTTCGCCAAGGACACCGACGCCGAGATGGTCTTCATCGGTGGTGGTGCCGGTATGGCGCCGATGCGTTCGCACATCTTCGACCAGCTCAAGCGCCTGAAATCCAAGCGCAAGATCAGCTTCTGGTACGGTGCGCGCTCCATGCGCGAGTCGTTCTACAACGAAGAGTACGATCAGCTGGCCGCAGAGAACCCGAACTTCCAGTGGCATCTGGCGCTGTCCGACCCGCAGCCGGAGGACAACTGGACCGGCCTCACCGGCTTCATCCACAACGTGCTGTACGAGAACTACCTGAAGGACCACCCGGCTCCGGAAGACTGCGAGTTCTACATGTGCGGCCCACCCATGATGAACGCCGCCGTGATCAAGATGCTCACCGACCTGGGCGTCGAGCCGGAGAACATTCTCCTCGACGACTTCGGCGGCTAAGCATGAGGTCTGCTGTACTCCAGCCCGTTATCGCTGTCGCCCTGGCGGCAGCCCTAACGGGCTGCTTGCATTCTGAGCGGATCGAAGAGTTCGGCGGCCCGACCATGGGCAGCACCTATTCGATCAAATACGTCCGCAGTGAAGGTGTCGCACCGCAAGCCGAACTCAAGGCCGCGACCGAGGCGATCCTCGCCGAGATCGATCTGCAGATGTCCACCTATCGCGACGATTCACTGATCGAGCAGTTCAACCGTGCGCCGGCCGGTACCTGCCAGGCCATGCCCAAGGGCGTGCTCGACCTGGTACGCGCCGGTAATCGTCTGCACGAAGAGAGCCAGGGGCACTTTGACCTGACCCTCGAGCCCTTGCTCGACCTCTGGGGCTTCGGGCCCAAGGGGCAGGGCGAGGCGGTACCCGATGCCGAGCGCCTGGCTGGGGTGCGTCAGCGGGTTGGTCAGCAGCACCTGAAGATCGAGGGCGAGCAGCTGTGCAAGGACGTCGATGTTCAGGTCGACTTCAACAGCATCGCCGCTGGCTATGCCGTCGATTTAATCGTCGAGCGTCTGGGCGAACTGGGCGTCACCAGTTATCTGGTCGAGGCCACCGGTGAGCTCAAGGCGGCCGGCTTCAAGCCCGATGGCAGCCACTGGCGCATTGGCCTGGAGGCGCCGCGCGACGACCAGCGCGTTGCCCAGCGCATCCTGCAGCTCGATGGTTACGGTATTTCCACTTCGGGCGACTACCGTAATTATTTCGAAGAGAACGGCCAGCGCTACTCGCACACGCTCGATCCGCTGACGGGTAAACCGGTTAACCACAAGCTGGCGGCAGTGACGGTGGCGGATCCATCGACCTTGCGCGCCGATGGCTTGTCTACCCTATTGATGGTGCTTGGGCCGGATGCCGGCATGGCCTTCGCCGAGCGCAACGGTATCGCGGCGTTTTTCGTGACGCGTGAGGGCGAGGGCTTCGTCACACAGGGCACGGCCGCATTCGAGCAGCTATTCGCTGCAGGAGATGAGCAATGACGTTTCTGGTTGTATTTCTGGCCATGATTCTGGTCGTCGGCATGATGGCCGTCGGCGTGATCATGGGGCGCAAACCCATCGCCGGTTCCTGCGGTGGTATCGCCAATCTGGGTATCGAGAAAGAGTGCTCGATCTGCGGCGGTAGCCGCGAGAAATGCGAAGAGGTCAATCGCGACAAGAGCGATGCGCCGAACACCGACCTGGCTTACGACGCGAGCAAACGCTAAGTCGGCTGGTAGCTTTGATAGCTGGTGGCTATTATCCGCTGCCGGCCCTGCCGAGGGTGCGCCACAAGCGCTCCGGCCTGATCTGAAGGAGTAAACATGGCGGTCTACAACTACGATGTGGTGGTGCTTGGCTCCGGCCCGGCGGGCGAGGGCGCGGCGATGAACGCGGCCAAGGCCGGGCGCAAGGTGGCCGTGGTGGACAACCGTCCGCTGGTCGGCGGCAACTGCACCCACCTGGGCACCATTCCGTCCAAGGCGCTGCGCCACTCGGTGCGGCAGATCATGCAGTTCAACACCAATCCGATGTTCCGCCAGATCGGCGAGCCGCGCTGGTTCTCCTTCCCTGACGTGCTGAAAAGCGCGGAGAAGGTGATCGCCAAGCAGGTCACCTCGCGTACCGGCTACTATGCGCGCAACCGCATCGACACCTACTTCGGCACCGCCAGCTTCGCTGACGAGCAGACGGTCGAAGTGGTCTGCCTCAATGGCGTGGTGGAAAAGCTGGTAGCCAAGCAGATCGTCATCGCCACCGGGTCACGTCCCTACCGCCCGGCCGACGTCGATTTCCGCCACCCGCGTATCTACGACAGCGACACCATTCTCAGCCTGGGCCATACGCCGCGCCGTCTGATCATCTACGGAGCCGGGGTCATCGGTTGCGAGTACGCCTCGATCTTCAGTGGTCTGGGTGTGCTGGTCGACCTGATCGACAACCGCGATCAGTTGCTCAGCTTCCTCGATTCGGAAATCTCCGACGCGCTTTCCTATCACCTGCGCAACAACAACGTGCTGATTCGTCACAACGAAGAGTACGAGCGCATCGAAGGTGTGGAGAACGGTGTGGTCCTGCACCTGAAATCGGGCAAGAAGATCAAGGCCGATGCCCTGCTGTGGTGTAACGGCCGTACCGGCAACACCGATCAGCTGGGCCTGGAGAACATCGGCATCGCGGTCAACAGCCGTGGCCAGATCCAGGTCGACGAGTACTATCGCACCGAGGTCAGCAACATCTACGCCGCCGGTGACGTGATCGGCTGGCCGAGCCTGGCCAGTGCCGCGGCTGACCAGGGTCGTTCCGCGGCCGGCAGCATCGTCGACAACGGCAGCTGGCGCTTCGTCGATGACGTGCCGACCGGCATCTACACCATTCCGGAGATCAGCTCGATCGGCAAGACCGAGCGTGAACTGACCCAGGCCAAGGTGCCTTACGAAGTGGGCAAGGCCTTCTTCAAGGGTATGGCCCGCGCGCAGATCTCGGTCGAGCCGGTGGGCATGCTGAAGATCCTCTTCCACCGTGAAACCCTGGAAGTGCTGGGTGTGCACTGCTTCGGCTATCAGGCTTCGGAGATCGTCCACATCGGTCAGGCGATCATGAACCAGAAGGGTGAAGCCAACAGCATCAAGTACTTCATCAACACCACCTTCAACTACCCGACCATGGCCGAGGCCTATCGGGTTGCCGCGTTCGACGGCCTCAACCGGCTTTTTTGAGCGGCTCCGGCCGGCGGCCTGAGCCGGTCGGGGAGACAGGCTGGGTAGTGGCTTCCGAGTGGCGCTGGCCGAATCGGGAGAGCTTCTAGCGTCTCAGGCGGCAGCAAACGACAAAACCGGCCTAGTGCCGGTTTTGTCGTTGTTGGGCGCTGTACTCGTAGCCCGGATTGCATCCGCGCTAAGCGGATGGATCGCGGATAAATCCGCTCCTACGGAAGGTGAATGCCTTAGGTCCTAGCCCGGATGCAATCCGGGGACATCCTCGCTCCAGCTCCCGAATTGCATCCGGGCTTCGCGGCGGGCTGCTCTGGCTTGCTCCCGTCTCCCGCTTGCGGGAGAGGCGCTGGGGGAGAGGGCGCTAAGGCTCAGCCGCGCAGCGTCTGCACCGCGATGCCGGGGAAGTCGGTGATGATGCTGTCGACACCGAAGTCGGCCAGGCGGCGCATCAGCGCCGGCTCATTGACCGTCCACACTGATACGTGCATCCCCTGCTTCTGCGCCTTGAGCAGGCGCTCCGGGCTGCACAGCGTCCAGTTCAGCGCCAGCAGGTGGCAGTCGTAATGCGCCGCTACTTTCAGTGGGTCGAGCCAGGCGTACTCGGCAACCAGACCCAGTTGCAACTGCGGGGTCAGTTCGCGCGCGGCCTTGAGTACCTCCCGTGAGCTGGAGGTGATGGTGATCTGCTCGCGCAAACCGAAGCGTTCGACCAGCTCCGAGATGGCCAGCACGGTGCGCGCGGCGCGCACTTTCGAGGCGCTTTTCACCTCCAACTGCCAATGCTCGAACTTGCACTGCTGGAACAATTCTTCCAGGCGCGGAATGGGGCATGGGCGCACCCAGCCAGGGCCGCCCTTGCGCGCGTCGTACTTCACCAGTTCGGCGGCGTCGTGTTCGACCACCTTGCCGCGCAGGCCGGTAGTGCGTTTGAGCGTCGGGTCGTGGATCACCATCAGTTCGCCGTCGCGCGACAGATGCAGATCCAGCTCGCAGCGGTCGACGCCGTGTTCCAGGCAGCGCTGGAAACTGGCCAGGGTATTTTCCGGGGCTTCGCCCTTGGCGCCGCGATGGCCGTAGATGAGAGTCACTGTTACTCCTTGGCGGTGTCGAGGTGACGTGGCTGGTGATGGCGCACGCTGTTGATCACGTGATCGTATTCGAAATAGACGCTGAATTCGCGGTAGTCCCAGCGTGTGATCGGCGGCTGGCCGACGGGCTTGTGCTCTTCATCGGCCAGGCCGAAACGCTCCAGTACCGAACGCTTGGACTGGCCTTTATGCGGCAGATTGCTGGCGTCGAGATCGGCGCCCTGGCTGCCCAGGGGAATGGTCAGGGTATCGGCGAGTAGAGCAGTAGGGGCGAGCAGGGTGAAAAGCAGAGCGAGACGATACATGGCGGTTCCTTGGCGACTGTCATTCGCGGGCTTGGCGACGCTCCAAAGCCTGCTTTTGCAGGATATGCCGAGCCAGCAACTGGCGCTGTGCGTCGGTCAACGCTTCGAACTCGGTGCCTATCTCGAATTGGCCATCCGCGCGCTGGCTGCAGTGCACCACCTGGCCACGCAGGAGGAGACCGAGCGCCTGGGGCATCAGCACCATCTTGATCGCCAGATGGCTGCCCGGCGCCACGGCCTGGGCGTTATTGAAGCTGATGCCGCCTTCGGACAGCGATACCTGGCGTGGCGCGCCGATGTCGCGCAGCAGGCTCTGCGCCACGGCCTGGCCAAGCAGGTCGATGCGCTTGTTGATCACCTTCAGGTAGTTGGCCAGGGTACGGTCGCGCTCAGTGATATGGCGCAGCAGATGCTGGGATTCGAAGTCCATCAGGTGCAGGTCGCTGAGCAGGTTGAACAGCGGCGATGAATCGTGAAGCGCGTCGCTGGCATGGGCCTCGGCCCCCGACAGCAGGCTGAATTCCAGTGCGATCGTATCGTCGATACGATAGTATTCGCGGCGATCATCTACATCGTTAGTCGACATGGCGAACCCATGAAAGCGGTGGTGGTCGAAGAGCCTGTTGAAGGCCTCGCGAACGGGATGCGTGCCAGGCGAGCATCGCCGGGCAAGCGCCGGTTACGAATGGTAAACGAGCAATTCTCGCTTCGCTCGTCCCTTCGGGGTCACACTGAAGTGTGATGGCCATGAGTGGCTTTCCAAGTGTTTTTAACGCAGCAGGTCCGTTACGCAGCCCACCTCGAGTCGCTTCTGAGTGTAAGGCCGCTGACCGGGCCCCGCCACATGGACGTTTTTCTTTCCCCCGAATCTCTCCGACATGTTCAGACCTCTGTTCGTATTTATCGGTACGCGCTACACGCGGGCCAAGCGCCGAAACCACTTCGTCTCGTTCATTTCCCTGACGTCCATGCTCGGCCTCACCCTGGGGGTGATGGTGATGATTCTGGTGTTGTCGGTCATGAACGGTTTCGATCACGAGATGCGCACCCGCGTGCTGGGGATGATTCCCCACGCCACGGTCGAATCGCCGACGCCGGTCAGTGACTGGCCGGCATTGGCGCGACAGGTCGAGCGCCACCCGCGTGTCGAGGCGCTGGCGCCCTTTACCCAGATGCAGGGGTTGCTGACGCACGATGGCAAGGTGCAGAAGGTACTGATCAATGCCATCGATCCCGAGCAGGAGCGCAAGGTTTCGATCATCGATGACTTCTTCCAGCAGGGCAGTCTCGATAGTCTGCAGCCAGGCGATTTCGCCATGGTCATCGGCGACAAGGCCGCCGCCAAGCTGGGTCTCAAGCTCGGTGACAAGGTCACCTTCGTCGCCCCCGAAGTCACCGTGACCCCCGCCGGCATGTTCCCACGTCTGAAGCGTTTTACCGTCACCGGCATCTTTCACGTCGGTGCCGGCGAGATCGACGGTGCGCTGGCCCTGGCCAACATCAGTGACCTGGCGCGCCTGCAGCGCTGGAAGCCGGATCAGGTACAGGGCCTGCGCCTGAAGTTCGATGATCTGTTCCAGGCGCCGCGCAGCGCCTGGGAGATCGCGCAGACCCTCGACGGCGATTTCTACGCCCGCGACTGGACCCGCACCCACGGTAACCTGTACCAGGCCATCCGCATGGAGAAGACCATGATCGGTCTGCTTCTGCTGCTGATCGTCGCGGTGGCCGCGTTCAATATCATTTCCACCTTGGTGATGGTGGTGACCGACAAGAAGGGCGACATCGCCATCCTGCGGACCCTCGGCGCCACGCCGCGGCAGATCATGGCCATCTTCATGGTGCAGGGCACGGTGATCGGTGTGGTCGGCACCTTCATCGGCGCCGTGCTGGGGATTCTCGCAGCGCTCAACGTCAGCAGCCTGATCGCCGGCATCGAACGTCTGCTGGGCATCAAGTTTCTCAATGCCGATGTCTACTTCATCGATTACCTGCCCTCGCAACTGCAGAGCGCCGACGTGGTGATGGTTTGTACCGCGGCGCTGCTGCTGAGTTTCTTCGCCACCCTGTATCCGGCCTGGCGCGCCGCGCGCACCCAGCCCGCCGAGGCCCTGCGCTATGAGTGAATCCATGAACCAGAACGCCATGAAACAGCACAATGCCGTGCTCAGCTGTCGCAACCTGAGCAAGCGTTACGACGAGGGCCCCGAGTCGGTGGTGGTGCTCGATGGTCTGGAACTGGAGCTCTTGCCCGGCGAGCGCGTGGCTATCGTCGGCAGTTCCGGTTCCGGCAAGAGCACCCTGCTGAACATGCTCGGTGGCCTGGATACGCCCAGCGATGGCAGTGTCTGGCTGGCCGGCGAGCAACTGTCGGCACTGAGCGAGACCGCCCGCGGCCTGCTGCGCAACCGCGCGCTGGGTTTCGTCTATCAGTTCCATCACCTGCTGGCCGAGTTCACCGCGCTGGAGAACGTCTGCATGCCGCTGTTGATCGGCAAGACGTCGATCAGCGAGGCGCGCGAGCGTGCCACCAAGCTGCTCGAGCGAGTCGGGCTTGGTCATCGCCTCAATCACAAACCGTCAGAACTGTCCGGTGGTGAGCGTCAGCGTGTGGCGATTGCCCGTGCCCTGGTCAACCGCCCGGGGCTAGTGTTGCTCGATGAACCCACCGGCAACCTCGACCAGCACACCGCTGAAGGCATTCAGGAGCTGATGCGCGAGCTCAGTCGCGACTCCAATACAGCATTTCTGGTGGTGACCCACGACATGCAGCTGGCACGGCAGATGGATCGCGTGCTCAGCCTGCAGGACGGCAAGCTGGTGGCCCTCTGATGTTTCGTCCGCTGAGTATCTTCATCGGCGCTCGCTATACGCGGGCCAAGCGCCGTAACCACTTCATCTCCTTCATTTCGCTGACTTCGATGATCGGCCTGGCGCTCGGCGTGCTGGCGATGATCGTGGTGCTGTCGGTAATGAACGGCTTCCAGAAGGAAATGAGCTCGCGGATTCTCGGCATGGTGCCGCACGCCATGGTCTATGGTGCCGAGCCGGTTGCCGACTGGCGCGCCCTGGCCGGCAAGGCCATGGTCAATCCGCAGGTGCAGGCCGCGGCCCCTTATGCCGAGCTGGAGGGCATGCTCTCGCATCGCGGGCTGATGCAGCCGATTCAGATCCACGGCATCGATCCGGCGGAAGAGGGCAAGGTATCGATCCTGCCCGAGCACATCCGCCAGGGCAGCCTGAACAATCTGCAGCCGGGCGAATTCGGCGTGGTGATCGGTGATATCACCGCGCGCCGTTTCGGCCTGCAGGTGGGGGACAAGCTGACCTTGATCATCCCCGAGCTGAGCAGTGCGCCTGGTGGCGTCACGCCGCGCATGCAGCGCTTGAACGTCGCGGCGGTGTTCAAGGTGGGTGCCGAGCTGGACAGCTCGCTGGCACTGATCAACGTCGTCGATGCCGCTGCCATGCAGCGCTTGCCGGAAGGTACGGTGCCGGGTATTCGTCTGGCGCTGAAGGATCTGTACCAGGCGCCGCAGGTGTCCAAGACGTTGCTGGCGCAGCTTGGCAGCGATTACCGTGCCGATGACTGGACTCATACCCAGGGCAGCCTGTTCAGCGCGATGAAGATGGAGAAGACCATGATCGGTCTGCTGCTGCTGCTGATCGTCGCCGTGGCGGCGTTCAACATCATTGCCACGCTGATCATGGTGGTCGCGGACAAGGGCGGCGATATCGCCATCCTGCGCACCCTTGGCGCCACGCCGCGGCAGATCATGGCGATTTTCATGGTGCAGGGCTCGGTGATCGGTCTGGTCGGTACGCTGATCGGTACGGTGCTGGGTGTGCTGGCGGCGCTCAATGTCAGTGCGCTGGTGGCTTGGCTGGAGTCGTTCGCCGGGCAGCAGGTGATGAGCTCCGACGTTTACTTCATCAGCAGCCTGCCATCGGACCTGCAGTGGCTGGATGTGGCGCTGATCTGTTCGGCGGCGCTGATCCTGAGTTTCCTCGCCACGCTCTACCCCTCATGGCGGGCAGCGCAGGTGCAGCCGGCCGAAGCGCTACGCTACGAGTAAGAATGAAAAAGCCGTCGACTTCGACGGCTTTTTCTTTTCAGCGGCGTTCCAGCCGGCGCTTTTCCTGACGCTTGCGCCAGCTGCGCTGGACCCACCAGCGCCAGTAGAGCATGGTCAACACATAACCCAGTGCGGCGAGAACCAGGCCGGAGACGAAGGAACCCAGGTATAGGGGTTTCCACAGCACGGCGACTTCGGCCGTGATCCATTCCAGGCTGAGGGTCTGCGGCATGCGCACCGGCGGCGTCTGCATGATCCAGGCGCCCATTTTATAGGTGCAGTAGAAGATCGGTGGCATGGTGATGGGGTTGGTCAGCCACACCAGGCCGATGGAGATCGGCAGGTTGGCGCGCATCGGGATGGCGACGGCGGCGGCTGCCAGCATCTGCATGGGCATGGGGATCATCGCCCAGAACAGGCCGATGGCCATACCGCGGGCTACCGAGTGACGGTTGAGATGCCAGAGGTTGGGATCATGAATGAGTTTGCCGAGAAAGCGCAGGGACTTGTTACCCTTGATGCTGTCGGGGTTGGGCATGTAGCGCTTGAATAAACGACGCGGCATGAAGAGTCTCTGGGCAGGCAAAAGCGCCGATATTATGCACGGATTCAGCCTGGCCAGCGTTTCCATATTGTGACCAGAGGTGAGTGCTGGACGCGCTCGCGGCAGCTCGATGAGCAGGGAGGAACAATGCGAACAGGGATGTTGGCGCTGGCCTTGGGGTTATTGACGCTGCGTTTTCTGCCAAGCCTGCCGCCGGGCTGGCTATTGCTGGTTGCAGCCTGTGCCGGTCTGTCCTTGCTGTTCACGCGCGTCTACCCGCTGGGGTTCTTCCTGCTGGGGCTGGCCTGGGCCTGCAACTCTGCACAATCGGCGCTGGATGATCGCCTCGCTCCTGAGCTCGACGGTCGCACGCTTTGGCTGGAGGGGCGGGTGGTCGGGCTGCCCGAAGTATCCGATGGTGTCGTGCGCTTTCTGCTGGAGGAGACTCACTCGCGTCGTGCCGAGTTGCCGAAAAGGCTGCGGGTGGCCTGGTATGGCGGGCCACGGGTGCAGGGCGGTGAGCGCTGGCGTCTGGCGGTCAATCTTAAGCGCCCGCACGGTCTGGTCAATCCGCAGCGTTTCGACTACGAGGCCTGGCTGTTGGCGCAGCGTATCGGCGCTACGGGTACGATCAAGTCAGGTGAGCGCCTGTCATCCGCGACAGGATTGGGCAGTTGGCGTGACAGCCTGCGTCAGCAATTGCTGGCTGTGCCGGCCTTTGAGCGGCAGGGCGCCATTGCGGCGCTGGTTCTGGGCGATGGTTCGGGTCTGAGCACAACAGACTGGCGCCTGCTTCAGCACACCGGAACGGTGCATCTGATGGTTATCTCGGGGCAGCACATCGCGCTGCTGGCCGGGTTTCTCTATGGCCTGGTGGCACTGCTGGCGAAGCTCGGTGCCTGGCCCAGGCGCCTGCCCTGGCTGCCCTGTGCTTGTGCCTTAGCCCTGACTGGAGCCTTGCTCTACGGTTTTCTGGCCGGTTTCGAGGTGCCGGTGCGCCGAGCCTGCGTGATGGTCGCGCTGGTGCTGCTGTGGCGCTTGCGCTTTCGTCATCTGGGCGCATGGTGGCCGCTGTTGCTGGCTCTGCTCGTGGTCCTGCTGCTGGAGCCATTGGCTTCGCTACAGCCTGGTTTCTGGCTGTCGTTCTCGGCGGTCGCGGTGCTTGTACTGGTGTTCGGCGGTCGGCTCGGCGTCTGGGGCTGGTGGCGCGGTCTGACGCGCGCGCAATGGACCATGGCCATCGGCCTGCTGCCGATGATGCTCCTCCTCGGCCTGCCGGTCAGCAGCAGCGGGCCGCTGGCCAACCTGGTTGCCGTGCCCTGGGTGGGGCTGGTGGTCGTGCCCCTGGCCTTGCTGGGCACTCTGCTGCTGCCCGTTCCCGTGATTGGGGAGGGCCTGTTGTGGCTGGCCGGCGGTGCGCTGTATCTGTTGTTCGAATTGCTCGGCGTGATCGCTGCTTGGCTGCCTGCCTGGTTGCCCAGCAATCTGCCGCTCTGGGCCTGGCTACTGGCAGCGGCAGGCGCCTTGTTGCTCCTGCTACCTGCCGGCGTACCCTTGCGCCTGCCCGGCCTCGCGCTGTTGTTGCCTGCATTGTTGTTGCCCACACAGCACCTGGACGATGGCCGTGCCGATGTCTGGGTGCTGGACGTGGGGCAGGGGCTGGCGGTGCTGGTGCGTACCCGAGAACACAGCCTGCTGTACGACGCAGGACCGCGTTTCGGCGATTTCGATACCGGGGAGCGTATTGTCCTGCCTTCCTTGCGTGCGATGAACCTCAGGCGTCTCGATCTGATGCTGCTCAGTCATGCCGACAATGATCATGCCGGCGGCGCTGCAGCGATCAAGGCCGGGATGCCGGTGGCCCGGGTCATCAGTGGTGAGCCGCAGCGTCTGGCCAAGGCGCTTGGTGCTGAGGCTTGCGAATCGGGGCAAAGCTGGCAATGGAATGACGTGACGTTCAGGCTGTGGCAGTGGCAGCGGGCCAGCTCCGGTAATCAACGTTCCTGTGTGCTACAGGTGGAGGCCGGCGGCGAGCGCCTGCTGTTGACCGGTGATATCGACATCCTGGCCGAGCGCGCGCTGATGCAGGCCGACTTTCCCCTGGCCTCGCGGTGGCTACTGGCGCCCCATCACGGCAGTCGCACGTCATCCAGCCAGGCTTTCATCGATGCGGTCGGGGCGCAGCACGTGCTGATCACCCGCAGTCGTCACAACGCCTTTGGACATCCTCACCCGCAGGTGCTGGAGCGCTATCGGGCAGCAGGTGTCGAGGTGCATGACACCGCGTTGCACGGCGCCCTGCATATTCGCCTGGGTGAACATGGTGCGGCGCGAGGGTTGCGAAGCGAGCCACGTTTCTGGCGGGAAAAATGAGAACGGCGGCGGTCGGCGGGCGTTGCACCCTGTGCTAGAGTGGCGCCACTTTTTCGAGGGGGATTCTCTACCGTGTGGGAACTGGTCAAAGCTGGCGGCTGGATGATGCTGCCGATCATTCTCTGTTCCATCGCTGCTGCCGGCATCGTTGCCGAGCGCCTGTGGACCCTGCGGCCCGCCCGCGTCACCCCGGCCAATCTGCTGGCCCAGGTATGGCGCTGGATCAAGGACAAGAAACTCAACAACCAGAAGCTCAAGGAGCTGCGTGAGCATTCGCCGCTGGGGCAGATTCTCGCTGCCGGCCTGGCCAACTCCAAGCATGGTCGCGAGATCATGAAAGAGTGCATCGAGGAGGCCGCAGCCCGCGTCATCCACGAGCTGGAGCGCTACCTCAATGCGCTCGGCACCATTGCCGGCATCGCCCCGCTGCTCGGCCTGCTCGGCACCGTGCTGGGCATGATCGAGATCTTCAGCTCCTTCATGGGGTCGGGCATGGCCAACGCGCCGATGCTTGCCGGTGGTATCTCCAAGGCGCTGATCACCACGGCAGCTGGTCTGATGGTGGCGATCCCGGCACTGTTCTTCCATCGCTATCTGCAGCGTCGTGTCGACGAGCTGGTAGTCGGCATGGAGCAGGAAGCGATCAAGCTGGTGGAAATGGTGCAGGGTGATCGCGACGTCGACCTGGGTGAGGGCAAGGCGTGAAATTCCGGCGCAAACCGCGGGAGAACGTCGAGATCAACCTGGCCTCGTTGATTGACGTGGTTTTCATCCTGCTGCTGTTCTTCGTGGTCACCACCACCTTTACCCGCGAGACCCAGCTCAAGGTCGACCTGCCCGAGGCGGCCAGCGGCACGCCGCCGGAGCAGACCGAGCTCAAGCAGGTCGAGGTACTGATCGGTGCCGACGGCGCGTTTTCGGTCAACGGCAAGGCGCTGCTGGAGAGCAACCTGAGCAACCTCATGGCTGCCCTGCAGAAGGAGTCCGACGGCGACAACAGCCTGCCGCTGATCATCAGCGCCGACGGCAAGACGCCGCACCAGGCGGTGATCACCGCCATGGACGCCGCCGGCAAGTTGGGCTTCTCGCACCTGCGCATCACCACGGTGGAAGCACAGGAAACGCCCTAAGTGAGCGCTGCCGATCGCCTGCTCGAGGCCTGGTACCGCGGCCACCCCGCGCTGGCGCTGCTGCGCCCGCTGGAGTGGCTGTACCGCCGCGTGGTGCAGGGCAAGCGTGCGCGTTTTCTCGCCGGCCAGGGCGATATCTACCGTGCGCCGGTGCCGGTGCTGGTGGTGGGCAACATCACCGTCGGCGGTACCGGCAAGACGCCGCTGATCCTCTTCCTCATCGAGCACTGCCGCGCTCGCGGCCTCAAGGTCGGCGTGGTCAGCCGCGGCTATGGCGCCACGCCGCCGAGCCTGCCCTGGCGAGTGCGTGCCGAGCAGCCGGCGGAGCAGGCCGGTGACGAGCCGCTGCTGATCGTCCAGCGCAGCGGCGTACCCTTGATGATCGACCCGGACCGCAGCCGCGCCGTGCGTGCGCTGCTGGCCGAAGAACCACTGGACCTGATCCTCTGCGACGATGGCCTGCAGCACTACCGTTTGGCGCGCGATCTGGAGCTGGTGCTGATCGACGCCGCCCGCGGTCTGGGCAATCGCCGCTGCCTGCCGGCCGGGCCGCTGCGCGAGCCGGTCGAGCGTCTGGCTGAGGTGGACGCCGTGCTGTTCAACGGCGCCGAAACCGATAGTGCCGAGGGTTACGCCTTTCGCCTGCAACCGACCGCGTTGGTCAATCTGGCCAGTGGCGAACGTCTCGGCCTCGAGCACTTCCCGCCCGGGCAGGCCGTGCATGCGGTGGCCGGTATCGGCAACCCGCAGCGTTTCTTCAACACCCTCGAAGCGCTAAACTGGCGCCCGGTTCCGCACCCCTTTGCCGATCATGCGCAGTACGATGCCGCCCAGCTCAGCTTCGAGCCGCCGCTGCCGCTGCTGATGACGGAAAAGGATGCGGTGAAATGCCGGGCCTTCGCCGCCGCCGACTGGTGGTACCTGGCCGTCGACGCCGTGCCCACGCCGGCTTTCGTCGACTGGTTGGACAAGGAGCTGGCCCGCCTCATACCGGGGTCTCGATGACCTCACTAAGGACTGCGCCATGGACCTTAAACTGCTCGATATTCTCGCCTGCCCGATTTGCAAGGGCCCGCTGCAGCTCTCCGAAGACAAGACCGAACTGATCAGCAAGGGTGCCGGCGTGGCCTACCCGATTCGCGACGGCATCCCGGTGATGCTGGAAAGCGAAGCACGCACCCTCAATACCGACGAGCGTCTGGACAAGTAAATGAGCGCAGCCTTCACCGTCGTGATTCCCGCCCGTTACGCCTCCACCCGCCTGCCCGGCAAGCCGCTGCAGGACATCGCCGGCAAGCCCATGGTGCAGCACGTCTGGGAGCAGGCCAGGAAGAGCTCGGCCGGCCGTGTGGTGGTCGCCACCGACGATGCGCGCATCGTCGAAGCTTGCCAGGCTTTCGGCGCCGAGGTGCTGCTGACCCGCGAGGATCACAATTCCGGCACCGACCGTCTTGCCGAAGTGGCCACCCAGCTTGGTTTGCCGGCCGATGCCATCGTGGTCAACGTGCAGGGTGACGAGCCGCTGATTCCGCCATCGATCATCGATCAGGTGGCGGCGAATCTGGCGGCCAACCCGCAGGCCGGCATCGCCACCCTGGCCGAGCCCATCGAAGACGTCACCGCGCTGTTCAATCCCAATGTGGTCAAGGTGGTCGCGGACAAAGATGGCCTGGCCCTGACTTTCAGCCGTGCACCGCTGGCCTGGGCGCGCGATGCTTTCGCCAAGAGCCGCGATGTACTGCCGCAGGGCGTGCCGTATCGCCGCCATATTGGCATTTACGCCTACCGCGCCGGCTTCCTGCATGACTTCGTCGCCTGGGGCCCGTGCTGGCTGGAAGACACCGAGTGTCTGGAGCAGCTGCGCGCGCTGTACAACGGCGTACGTATCCATGTCGCCGATGCCCTCGAAGCGCCCGCTGCCGGTGTGGACACCGCCGAAGACCTGGAGCGGGTGCGCCACCTGCTGGGGGCCTGATGAAGGTTCTGTTCGTCTGCCTGGGTAACATCTGCCGTTCGCCCACGGCCGAGGGCGTTTTTCGCCACAAGCTGCGCGCGGCGGGTCTGGACGATCGGGTGTTGGTGGATTCCGCCGGTACCGGCGACTGGCATGTCGGCAAGGCGCCGGACAGTCGCACGCGTCAGGCGGCGCTGCGCCGTGGCTATGATCTGTCCGCGCAGCGTGCGCGCCAGGTCGAGGCCGCCGATTTCCAGCGCTTCGACCTGATCCTGGCCATGGACCAGAGCAACCTGCGTAACCTCAAGGCGCTGCGCCCCGCCGATGCCCGTGCCGATCTCGATCTTTACCTGCGCCGATATGAACTGGCGCTGGATGAGGTGCCCGATCCCTACTACGGCGGCGAGGATGGCTTCGAGCAGGTGCTGGATCTGATCGAACAGGCCAGTGATGCGTTGCTGATCGAGATCAAGGGGCGCCTGTGAGTCTGAATCTGCAAAGTGATGTGTCGCTCAAGGCCTTCAACAGCTTTGGTGTCGATGTGCGTGCACGGCGTTTCGCCGAAGCGCACGATGATGACGATGTACGCGAGGCGCTGAGCCTGGCGAATCAGCAGGGCTTACCGCTGCTGGTGATCGGGGGTGGCAGCAACCTGTTGCTGACCCGCGATGTCGAGGCGCTGGTACTGCGCATGGCCAGTCGTGGCCTTCGTATTCTCGAGGCCGACGGCGAGCAGGTGCTGGTGGAGGCCGAAGCCGGCGAGCCCTGGCATCCGTTCGTGCAATGGAGCCTGGCGCAGGGCCTGAACGGCCTGGAAAACCTCAGCCTGATTCCCGGCACCGTCGGTGCCGCGCCGATGCAGAACATTGGCGCCTACGGTGTGGAGATCAAGGATCTGTTCGCCGGCCTCACCGCGCTGGACCGGCATACCGGCGAGCTGCGCGATTTTGCCCTGGAGGAGTGCGCCTTCGCTTACCGTGACAGCCTGTTCAAGCGCGAAGCCGGGCGCTGGCTGATCCTGCGCGTGCGCTTTCGCTTGAGTCGTCTTGCTTCGTTGCGCCTGGACTACGGCCCGGTGCGCCAGCGTCTCGCCGAGATGGGCGTGGAAGCGCCGACCGCCAGCGACGTCAGCCAGGCCATCTGCGCCATTCGCAGCGAAAAGCTGCCCAATCCCGTCGAGCTGGGCAATGCCGGCAGTTTCTTCAAGAACCCGGTAGTGTCCTTCGAACTGGCCGAGCGCATTCGCGCCGAGCATGCTGACCTGGTCAGCTATCCGGCGGGGGATGGTCTGGTCAAGCTGGCCGCCGGCTGGCTGATCGAGCGGGCAGGGTGGAAGGGCGCGCGTGAGGGTGATGCCGGTGTGCATCGTTTGCAGGCGCTGGTACTGGTCAACTACGGCCAAGCGACGGGGGCGCAGTTGCTGCAACTGGCGCAGCGCATCCAGAGCGATATCCTGCAACGTTTTGGCGTAGCGCTGGAAATCGAACCCAACGTGCTTTGATCTGTGGCGCGGGCGTGAACCGTTGAGTGCCGCCCCCGGATTGCATCCGGGCTACCAGTGACGGAAATGAAAAAGGGGATGCCTAGGCATCCCCTTTTCAGTGACCGCAGGAGGATCAAGCCTGAGGCTTGACCTCGTCCTTGTCGGCTTGCGTTTCTTCTTCCGGCTGCGCTTGCTCTACCGCTTCGCTCACGTTTTGCTCGCTGACGATAGGAGTGGCTTCGGTTTCGACGACGGGCTCGACCGCAGGAGCGGTTTCGACTGCAGCGGCTTCGGCTTCTGCCGGGGCGCTTGCTTCAGCGACCGGAGCGGCGTCGACTACTACTGGAGCGGCTTCTACAGCCGGGGCTGCAGCAGCGGCCTGTGCAGTTTCGCGGGCCAGGCGCTCGGCTTCACGCTGACGACGACGTACTTCGCGCGGGTCGTTCGGTGCACGGCCGGTGGCATTTGCCGGAACCGGTGCGGCAGCAGGTGCTTGCTCGGCTGGCGCCTGAACAGGCTCCTGGGCGACTTCGACAGCCGGCTCAGCTTGAGCGACCGGTTCGGCGAGTGGCACTTCGACGGCAGCAGGGGTTGCGACTGCGGCCGCTTCTGCTTCAGTTTCCTTCGCTGCGACCGGAGCGGTTTCGACTACTTCGCTCACGCTAGCCTCGGCTTGCGCCTCGACCACTTGAGCGGCTGGGGCTTCTTCAGCCTGAGCTACCGGCGCTTCGCTGATCGGAGCCTCGCTGGCGACGTTCTCGCTGCTGTCGACGCTTTCTGCAGCCACGGCGGCGGCAGTGGCTACGGCAGCTGGAGCGGCGGTTTGAGCTTCGTTACCTGCGGCTTCGCTGTTCTCGGCGCTCTCGATCAGGTTGCCGTCGGCATCACGCTGACGCTCACGGCGGTTGCTGCGACGACGCTGACCACGGGAGCGGCGACGCGGACGCTCACCGTCGTTGTTGTCCTGCTCGTCATCCTGCAGCTGCTCTTCGTTCGGCAGCGCTTCGTCCTGCAGGGCCTCGGCCTGCTCGGCACGTGGCTGGCGCTCTTCGCGCGGCGGACGCTGACGTTCCTGACGCTCGCCACGCGGCTGACGCTCGGCACGCTCTTCGCGTTGTTCGTTGCCAGTAGCGTCCAGCGGCTCGCGCAGTTCGCGCACACGCTCTTCACGCGGGGCGCGCTCTTCGCGCGGCTTGCGCTCGCGACGGTTTTCCTGGCCTTCGCGCGGGGCGCGTTCTTCACGCGGAGCGCGCTCTTCGCGAGGTTGGCGCTCTTCACGCGGCTCACGGCCCTGACGCTCTTCACGCGGGGCGCGTTCTTCGCGGGGCTTGCGCTCTTCGTCGCGGCGACCGCCACGGTTACGGCTCTGCTGACGACCGTTGCGGCGCTCTTCGCGCGGCGGACGCTCGTTGTTCTTCTTCTCGGTGACCGCAGGCTGAGCTTCTTCTTCCTTGCCGGCGAAGAGGCTGACCAGCGATTTGACCAGGCCCTTGAACAGGCTCGGCTCAGGCGATTTGGTCGGAGCCAGCGGAGCCGGTTGCGGCTCGGCGGCAACCGGAGCGCTGCTGCGCGGCGCGGCCTTGATCGCGGCTTCCTGGCGAACCAGGGTGCGCGTGGCAGCGGTTGGGTGAGCGGCAGCTTCCTCGTTTTCCGCGGTGGCGGCGATTTCGTAGCTGGTCTGGCCGCTCAGGGCTTCCGGGCTGTCGTCACGCAGACGCTGCACTTCAAAATGCGGGGTTTCCAGGTGATCGTTGGGCAGGATCACGATGCGCGCACGGGTGCGCAGTTCGATCTTGGTGATCGAGTTGCGCTTCTCGTTGAGCAGGAAGGCGGCGACCGGGATCGGTACCTGAGCGCGGACTTCGGCGGTGCGATCCTTCAGCGCTTCTTCTTCGATCAGGCGCAGGATGGCCAGCGACAGGGATTCCACGTCGCGGATGATGCCTTGGCCGTTGCAGCGCGGGCAGACGATGCCGCTGGTCTCGCCCAGGGACGGACGCAGGCGCTGACGGGACATTTCCAGCAGGCCAAAGCGCGAGATGCGGCCGACCTGAACGCGGGCGCGGTCGGCTTCCAGGGCTTCACGTACCTTCTCTTCGACGGCGCGCTGGTTCTTGGCCGGGGTCATGTCGATGAAGTCGATGACGATCAGGCCGCCGATATCACGCAGGCGCAGCTGGCGGGCGATTTCCTCGGCCGCTTCCAGGTTGGTCTGCAGCGCGGTTTCCTCGATGTCGCTGCCCTTGGTGGCGCGCGCCGAGTTGATGTCGATGGACACCAGGGCTTCGGTCGGGTCGATGACGATGGAGCCGCCGGACGGCAGCTTCACTTCACGCTGGAAGGCGGTTTCGATCTGGCTTTCGATCTGGAAGCGGTTGAACAGCGGCACGCTGTCTTCGTACAGCTTGATCTTGCTGGCGTACTGCGGCATCACCTGCTGGATGAAGCTCAGGGCTTCTTCCTGGGCTTCGACGCTGTCGACCAGCACTTCGCCGATGTCCTGGCGCAGGTAGTCGCGGATGGCGCGGATGATGACGTTGGATTCCTGGTAGATCAGGAACGGGGCAGGGCGGCTGGTGGAGGCTTCCTTGATGGCGCTCCACAGTTGCAGCAGGTAGTCGAGGTCCCACTGCATTTCTTCGCTGGAGCGACCGAGGCCTGCGGTACGTACGATCAGGCCCATGTCGGCCGGAGCGTTGAGGCCGTTCAGCGCCTCACGCAGTTCGTTACGCTCTTCGCCTTCGATGCGGCGGGAGATGCCGCCGGCACGTGGGTTGTTCGGCATCAGCACCAGGTAACGACCGGCCAGGCTGATGAAGGTGGTCAGGGCTGCGCCCTTGTTGCCGCGTTCTTCCTTCTCGACCTGGACGATGACTTCCTGGCCTTCCTTGAGCACGTCCTTGATATTGACGCGGCCGCCTTCAGGGGCTTTGGAGAAGTATTCGCGGGAGATTTCTTTGAGGGGGAGGAAGCCGTGGCGTTCGGAACCGAAATCGACGAAGGCGGCTTCAAGGCTGGGTTCAACGCGGGTGATACGGCCTTTGTAGATATTGGCCTTTTTCTGTTCGCGGGCGCCGGACTCGATGTCCAGATCGTAGAGTTTTTGGCCATCTACCAGGGCAACACGCAACTCTTCGGGCTGAGTTGCGTTAATTAGCATTCTTTTCATGTGGTACCAATGGGTTCCGGGGCTGCCGGAAGCCACGTTTGGCACACACGACTCTCAGGGTCGGTGTCAGGCGCGTCAGAAACGGTCGTAAATCGTTCCACTGTCTAGCGACGGCCAGCCATATCAGGCCGCGGTCGCGACGGACGTCTCCTGCTTGCTGTGGTGACAGAAGCACTCAGTCAGGAAGAGGAATCAACTGGCGGTAGCGGACGAGATGAGGCGTCTTTGATCAAGCGATGTGCTACGCAGTCCAACAGTTGTACATCTCCACCCTACACGTATCGCTGAAAATCGGGTGCCGCGCGCGGATTCCGCAGCGGTTGTCATTTACCGCGACCGCCCTGTGGGCGAATCGCGCATCATACTCAAGGCTTTATTTCCGAAGTCTTCGTGGCCTTTTTCGGCCTTTCTAACCTGAAGAATCCGTGGGACGGCCTCACGTCCAAGCAAGGTTTGCGCGGGCAGGGGATGGCAAGTTTGGCGATCATCCGCAAGCCAGGCCGCTTTTGGCGGCGTTCGCGACTATAGCAGCAATGATTAAGTGCTTCAATTCCATAAAAAATTGTTATGATTGCGCGATGACTACTCCTGCCTCTCCGACCTCCGGCGTCCAGCTGATCGAGGTTGCACCGGAACTTGCCGGCCAACGCATCGACAACTTCCTCCGGGCGCAGCTCAAGGGCGTGCCTAAAACCCTGATCTACCGCATCCTGCGCAAGGGCGAAGTGCGCGTGAACAAGGGGCGGATCAAGCCCGAATACAAACTCCAGGCTGGTGACGTGGTGCGTGTGCCGCCGCTGCGCCTTGCCGAGCGCGATGAGCCCGAGCCGCTGGCGCAGGGGCTGCTCGAGCGTCTCGAGGCGGCCATCGTCTACGAGGATAAGGCACTGATCGTGCTGAACAAGCCGGCCGGTATCGCCGTGCATGGCGGCAGTGGCCTCAATTACGGCGTGATCGAGGCCTTCCGTCAGCTGCGCCCTGATGCCAAGGATCTGGAGCTGGTTCATCGCCTAGATCGCGATACATCCGGCCTTTTGATGATCGCCAAGAAGCGCAGCATGTTGCGCCATCTACACGAGCAACTGCGTGGCGACGGCGTCGACAAGCGCTACATGGCGCTGGTGCGCGGCCACTGGGCGACCGCTAAGAAGCAGGTCAATGCGCCGCTGCAGAAGAGCAACCTGCGCTCCGGTGAGCGCATGGTCGAGGTCGATGGCGAGGGCAAGGAGGCGCTGACGCTGTTCCGCGTGCTGCGCCGCTTTGGCGACTTCGCCACGCTGGTCGAGGCCAAGCCGGTGACCGGTCGCACTCATCAGATTCGTGTGCATGCCAAGCATGCCGGGCACTCCATCGCCGGCGACTCCAAATATGGTGATGACGACTTCACCCGCGAAATTCGCGAGCTGGGTGGCAAGCGCCTGTTCCTGCATGCCTACGAATTGCATGTGCCGCTGCCTGAGGGTGGCGTGCTGAAGCTCGAAGCGCCGGTGGATGAGATGTGGGCCAAGACCCTGGAGCGTCTCAGTGCCTGATTATCAGCTGCTGATCTTCGATTGGGACGGCACGCTGGTGGATTCCATTGGCCGTATCGTCGAGGCCATGCATCGTGCGGCCGACGTGGCGGGCGTGCCGCGCTGCACGGATGTCGCAGTGCGCGGCATCATTGGGCTGGAACTGGGGGTGGCGATTCGCACGCTGTACCCGGAACTCGATGAGCCGCTGCGAATCGAAACCATCCGGCGCGCCTACAGCGAGCAGTATCTGGCGCTGGAAACCGAGCCTTCGCCGTTGTTCGAGGGTGTGAGCGAGTCGCTCGAAGCCTTTCGCGAGCAGGGTTATCAATTGGCTGTGGCGACCGGCAAGGGGCGCAAGGGGTTGCATCGGGTGCTGGCCGACAAGGGTTGGCTGGATTACTTCGATATCACCCGCTGTGCTGATGAGACGGCGAGCAAGCCCGACCCGCTGATGCTGCACGAGATTCTCGCGCATTGCCGGGTGCAGCCCGAGCGTGCGCTGATGGTGGGCGACTCGACCTTCGATCTACTGATGGCGCGCAATGCCGGAATGGATGCGGTTGCGGTGGGTTTTGGTGCGCAGCCGCTATCGGTTTTACGCGAGTGTTCGCCGCAACTGGTGATCAACGAATTCAATGAGTTGCGTGCATGGCTGGACGGCCATCGCGCGCAGCGTTCTGCAGAGGTGAGTGAGCATGTCGGATGAGTGGAAGTCATCGTCTTCTTCGGGCGAGGATGCCAAGAGCTGGAAGCTGCTGGAAAAAGCCCTGCTGTCCAGTGTTCAGGAGCAGCGCCGCTCGCGTCGCTGGGGCATTTTTTTCAAGTTGCTGACCTTTATCTATCTGTTCGGTGCGCTGGCGCTGGTATTGCCGGTGCTTGACCTGAAGTCGGCTTCGACCACCACTGCCCATACGGCGCTGATCGAAATTCGCGGCATGATCGCCGACCGCGAGGAGGCCAGTGCCGATAAAGTCGTGGGTAGCCTGCGTGCGGCTTTCGAAGATACCAATACCAAGGGCGTGATCCTGCGCATCAACAGCCCGGGTGGCAGTCCGGTGCAGTCCGGTTACATCTATGACGAGATTCGCCGCCTGCGCGGCGAGTACCCGCAGACCAAGGTCTATGCGGTGATCAGTGACCTGGGCGCCTCTGGTGCCTACTACATCGCCAGTGCGGCCGATGAGATCTATGCCGACAAGGCCAGTCTGGTCGGTTCCATCGGTGTCACGGCAGCCAGTTTCGGTTTCGTTGAAACCATGGAGAAGCTCGGTGTCGAGCGTCGCGTCTACACATCGGGTGAGCACAAGGCATTCCTCGATCCGTTCCAGCCGCAGAAGGAAGAGGAAACCCGCTTCTGGAAAACCGTGCTCGATACCACTCATCGTCAGTTTATCGACAGTGTGAAGAAGGGGCGTGGTGATCGCCTCAAGGCAGACGAGCGTCCCGAGTTGTTCTCGGGGTTGGTCTGGTCTGGCGAGCAGGCGCTGCAGCTGGGATTGGTCGATGCGCTGGGCAGTGCCAGCTATGTGGCGCGTGAAGTGATCGGCGAGAAGGAAATGGTCGATTTCACCCAGCGTGATACTCCGTTCGACCGCTTCGCCAAGCGTCTGGGCACCAGTGTGGCCGATCGCATTGCGCTGTGGATGGGCTTCCAGGGGCCAACACTGCGCTGACAAATAAAAAGAAGGCCCGCTCAGCGGGCCTTCTTCTTTTTATGGGTGGCTCAAGGGACTTCGATTCCCTCGTTCAGCAGCATGTCCACCAGGCGAATCAGTGGCAGGCCGATCAGGCTGGTGGTGTCCTTGCCCTCGGTGCTGCGGAACAGGGCGATGCCCAGGCCTTCGGACTTGAAGCTGCCGGCGCAGTCGAATGGCTGCTCGCGTTGCAGATAGCGCAGGATCTGCTCGTCGCCAAGTTGGCGGAAGTGCACGGTGAGAGGCACGCAGTCCACCTGGCATCTGTCGGTACCGGTATTGAGCAATGCCAGGCCGGTGAGGAAGGTGACGCTGCTGCCGCTGGCGGCGCGCAGCTGATGCTGGGCTCTGGGTAGGTCGTGGGGCTTGCCGAGTATCTCGCCGCTGCCGAGCACGGCGACCTGGTCCGAGCCGATGATCAGATGCTCAGGATGGCTGGTGGCGAGGGCGCGGGCCTTTTCTTCGGCCAGGCGCTTGACCAGGTCGATGGCCGCTTCGCCCTCTCGTCGGCTTTCGTCAATGCTGGGCGACTGCCAGGTGAAGGGCAGTTGCAGGCGTTCGAGCAGCTCGCGGCGATAGGGTGAGCTGGAGGCGAGCAGCAGCGCGGGCATGTTCTCTTCCTTTTATATGTCTGCAGGCGGGCGGGAGATTCTACTGATCGTTGCTATTCGGCGACAGGCTGAATTTCCTTTGACATGGGCAGGGTGCATCCCTAGAATGCTGCGCCTATGTTGAATGGGCCGATTCCACCTCACGTTGATCCGCGCAAGCTCGCCGACCGCGAAGCTACCCTCGAAGGGCAGCTCGAACTGGCCAGCCTGCCGCGTCTCTGCGACCCGCTTGCCGATACGGCGGGTGCGGTGCAGGCGAAGTTTCACTTCGGGCGTGACGAGCAGAAAACTGTGGTGATCCGCAGCGAGCTCGAGGTTGAGGTCAAAATGGTCTGCCAGCGTTGTCTGGAGCTGGTCGCGCTACCCATCCGCAGCGAATGTGAATACGCGGTGGTTCGGGTTGGAGCGAACACTCAGTCCTTGCCGAAGGGCTACGACGTGCTGGAAGTGGGTGAAGAGCCGCTGGAGCTGCTCGGTCTGGTCGAGGATGAATTGCTACTCGCCCTGCCGATCGTTCCTGCTCATGCCCCAGGTGATTGCCAGCAGCCGGACGGTCTCGATGAGCCCGCGCCGGGCGAGGACGAGGTATCGCGGTCCAACCCGTTCAGTGTATTGGCGCAGTTAAAGCGTGACCCAAACGTTTAGGAGTTAATGAGTTATGGCTGTTCAGCAGAACAAAAAATCCCGTTCCGCCCGCGATATGCGCCGTTCGCACGACGCGCTCGAAGGTAACGCCCTGTCCGTAGAGAAGAGCACCGGTGAAGTTCACCTGCGCCACCACGTTTCTCCGGAAGGCGTATACCGCGGTCGCAAAGTGATCGACAAGGGCGCTGACGAGTAATCCTTGTCCGCCTCGATCATCGCGATTGATGCAATGGGTGGGGACTTCGGTCCCCACTGCATTGTTCCGGCCTGTATTTCTGCGCTGGCCGAATTCCCCTCGCTACACCTGACCCTTGTCGGTCAAGCTCCCCTCATCGAAGAACAGCTCGCTCGCCAGTCCGGCGTCGATCGCTCGCGTCTGCAGGTTCATCACGCCAGTGAAGTCATCGCCATGGATGAACGTCCGGCGCAGGCCCTGCGTGGCAAGCCGGATGCCTCGATGCGCGTGGCGTTGGAGCTGGTACGTCAGCGGCAGGCGCATGCCTGCGTCAGTGCCGGCAATACCGGGGCGCTGATGGCGCTGTCGCGTTATGTGCTGAAGACGCTGCCGGGGATCGATCGGCCGGCCATGGTTAGCCCGATTCCCACCGAGCGCGGTCACTGCTACCTGCTGGATCTGGGCGCCAACGTCGATTGCAGTGCCGAGCACCTCTATCAGTTCGCGATCATGGGCGCCGTGGCGGCCGAGACGCTGGGTGTGTCTCGGCCGCGGGTCGCCTTGCTCAATGTCGGCACCGAAGACATCAAGGGCAATCAGCAGGTCAAGCTGGCCGCCAGCCTGCTCCAGCAGGCGCGCGGGCTGAATTTCATCGGCTATATAGAAGGCGACGGGGTTTACCGTGGCGAAGCCGATGTCGTGGTGTGCGATGGTTTCGTCGGCAACATCCTGCTCAAGTCCAGCGAAGGCCTGGCGAAGATGATCACTGGCCGGGTCGAGACGCTGTTCAATGATGGCCTGTTCGCTCAGGCCATCGGTGCGTTGGCGATGCCTTTGTTGCGCCGTCTCAAGGCCGACCTGGCGCCGGCCCGGCATAACGGTGCGAGCTTTCTCGGGCTGCAGGGCATCGTGGTCAAGAGTCACGGCGCGGCGGGGCAGGAGAGCTTTCAGAGCGCGATACGCTGCGCACTGCGCGAGGTGCAGGAGAATCTGCCGCAGCGACTGCATGGTCGACTTGAGGACTTGTTGCTGTAGACTCGTCGGCGTTTTCAGGGGGTGACCGGTGGTGGAATGTGACCGCGGCACACCGCCTGTCATCCAACTGTCAGTTTGCTGCGCCAGGCTCGCCTGGCGCTGGTTTTTCGACTCAAGGGACTTATTCATGTCTGCATCCCTCGCATTCGTCTTTCCCGGTCAGGGTTCGCAAGCCCTGACCATGCTCGCCGAGCATGGCGCCCAGCAGAAGCTGGTGATCGACACCTTCGGTGAAGCCTCCGAAGCGCTCGGCTATGACCTCTGGGCTCTGACCCAGCAAGGCCCGGAAGAGCAACTGAACCAGACCGACAAGACTCAGCCGGCCATTCTTACCGCCTCCATTGCCCTGTGGCGTCTGTGGCAGGCCGAGGGTGGCGCCAAGCCGGCGTTCGTCGCCGGCCACAGCCTGGGTGAGTACTCCGCGCTGGTCGCTGCTGGCAGCATCGGCTTTGCCGACGCCGTGAAGCTGGTGGAGCGTCGTGGTCAACTGATGCAGCAGGCCGTTCCGGCCGGGCAGGGTGGCATGGCCGCCATCCTCGGTCTGGAAGATGCCGACGTGCTGGCTGCCTGTGCCGAAGCCGCGCAGGGTGATGTGGTCAGTGCAGTGAACTTCAATGCCCCCGGTCAGGTGGTGATCGCCGGTAGCGCCGCTGCCGTCGAGCGCGCCATCGAGGCGTGCAAGGCGCGTGGTGCCAAGCGCGCCATGGCGCTGCCGGTCAGCGTGCCGTCGCACTGCGCGCTGATGAAGCCGGCTGCCGAGCGTTTCGCCGAATCGGTTGAGGCATTGAGCTGGCAGGCGCCGCAAATCCCGCTGGTGCAGAACGTCAGCGCGGCCGTGGTATCCGACCTGGCCACCCTGAAGGCCGACCTGCTGGCGCAGCTGTACAGCCCGGTTCGCTGGGTAGAGTCGATGGTGCGTCTGTCCGAGCAGGGCGTAACCGATCTGGTCGAGTGCGGTCCTGGCAAGGTGCTCAGCGGCCTGAACAAGCGCTGCGTCAAAGGCATCAACACCCACAATCTGGATACCCCCGACGCTTTCGCCGCTGCTCGTGCTGCGTTGGCTTGAGAAAGGAGAACGAACATGAGTCTGCAAGGTAAGGTCGCGCTGGTCACTGGCGCCAGCCGTGGTATCGGTCAGGCAATTGCCCTGGAGCTGGGCCGTCAGGGCGCCATCGTTATCGGCACTGCGACTTCGGCATCCGGTGCCGAGCGTATCGCTGCCACGCTGAAAGAGCACGGCATCAGCGGTACCGGTATGGAGCTGAACGTGACCAGTGCCGAGTCCGCCGAGGCCGTGCTGGGTGCCATCGCCGAGCAGTTCGGTGCGCCGGCGATTCTGGTCAACAACGCTGGTATCACCCGCGACAACCTGATGCTGCGCATGAAAGACGACGAGTGGTTCGACGTCATCGACACCAACCTCAACAGCCTCTATCGCCTGTCCAAGGGCGTGCTGCGCGGCATGACCAAGGCGCGCTTCGGCCGGATCATCAACATCGGTTCCGTGGTCGGTGCCATGGGCAATGCCGGGCAGGCCAACTACGCGGCCGCCAAGGCCGGTCTTGAAGGTTTCAGCCGCGCGCTGGCGCGTGAAGTCGGTTCGCGCGGCATTACCGTCAACTCGGTCGCTCCGGGTTTCATCGATACCGACATGACTCGCGAGCTGCCGGAAGCACAGCGCGACGCGCTGCTGACGCAGATTCCGCTGGGCCGTCTGGGTCAGGCCGAAGAGATCGCCAAGGTCGTCGGATTCCTGGCTTCCGATGGCGCAGGCTACGTCACTGGGGCTACTATTCCGGTGAACGGCGGTATGTACATGAGCTAAAAAGGGCGCCTCCGCATGTCCGGAGGCTCTCGAATGTGACGCGAGCCATCAGAAAACTGTCATAGTGGCTGTCTAAAATCCGTTATAAAGCTGCAACAGGTTTATAGACAGATCGTTGAAGTGTTCCTGGGGGCTCCCCGGCATTCAGCTTGAAATGCTAAAAACCCTTTCTATACACTTGGCCGCTACCAGCTGCCTGGATTTGTCCAATAGGAGTGAAAACAAGGTATGAGCACCATCGAAGAACGCGTCAAGAAAATCGTTGCTGAGCAACTTGGCGTCAAGGAAGAGGAAGTCACCAACAGCGCTTCCTTCGTTGAAGACCTGGGTGCCGACTCTCTTGACACCGTTGAGCTGGTGATGGCTCTCGAGGAAGAATTCGAGACCGAGATCCCGGACGAGCAAGCTGAGAAGATCACCACCGTTCAGGAAGCCATCGACTACGTGACTGCCCACGCGCAATAAGTCACAGTCAGCTTTCTGACCGAGAAAAGCCGCACTGCCCTCATCAGGCGTGCGGCTTTTCTTTACGTGCAAGGCGCATGTAGCGCCTGAGTAGAACAAGAGGAGATTGCTGTGTCGCGTAGACGCGTCGTGGTTACCGGTATGGGCATGCTGTCGCCGCTGGGTAACGATGTGCCGAGCAGCTGGCAGGGCATTTTGGCCGGGCGCAGTGGCATCGGTCTGATCGAGCATATGGACCTGTCGGCCTACTCCACCCGTTTTGGCGGGTCGCTCAAGGGCTTCAACGTCGAGGAGTACCTCTCCGCCAAGGAGGCGCGCAAGCTCGACCTGTTCATCCAGTACGGTCTCGCTGCCTGCTTCCAGGCCGTGCGTGATTCCGGGCTGGAAATCACCGACGCCAATCGCGAGCGTATCGGTGTGGCCATGGGCTCCGGTATCGGCGGCCTGACCAATATCGAGAACAACTGCAAATCGCTGTTCGATCAAGGGCCGCGGCGCATTTCGCCGTTCTTCGTGCCGGGCTCGATCATCAACATGATTTCCGGCTTCCTGTCGATCCACCTGGGTCTGCAGGGACCGAACTACGCCATCGCCACGGCGTGCACCACGGGTACCCACTGCATCGGCATGGCCGCGCGCAACATCGCCTATGGCGAGGCTGACGTGATGGTAGCCGGCGGCGCCGAAATGGCAGCCTGCGGTCTGGGCATGGGCGGTTTCGGTGCGGCGCGTGCGCTTTCGACCCGCAACGACGAGCCGACCAAGGCCAGCCGTCCTTGGGACAAGGGCCGTGACGGCTTCGTCCTGTCCGATGGTTCCGGCGCTCTGGTGCTGGAAGAGCTGGAGCACGCCAAGGCGCGTGGTGCCACCATCTACGCCGAGCTGATCGGCTTCGGCATGAGCGGCGACGCCTTCCACATGACCTCGCCGCCCGAGGATGGCGCCGGTGCGGCGCGCTGCATGGCGGCAGCCCTGCGCGATGCCGGCATCAATGCCGACCAGGTGCAATACATCAACGCTCACGGCACTTCGACGCCTGCGGGCGACAAGGCCGAAGTCGCAGCAGTTAAAAGTGTGTTCGGTGAGCACGCCTACGAGCTGTCGGTCAGCTCGACCAAGTCCATGACCGGTCACCTGCTCGGTGCTGCCGGTGCGGTGGAGGCGATCTTCAGCGTGCTGGCAATCCGCGACCAGGTCGCGCCGCCGACCATCAACCTGGACGAGCCGGACGAAGGCTGCGATCTGGACTTCGTCGCGCACCAGGCCAAGGCCAGGCCGATCGAGGTCGCCCTGTCGAACTCCTTCGGCTTCGGCGGCACCAACGGCTCGCTGCTGTTCCGTCGGTACCACGGCTGATGTTGAGCTGGGTCAACGGCGCGCCCGGCGAGCAGTTGTCGGTTCGCGACCGTGGCCTGGCTTACGGCGATGGTCTGTTCGAGACCATCGCCGTGCGTGGCGGGCGCATCCCGTTGCTGGCGCGGCACATGGCGCGCCTGGCCGAAGGCTGTCGGCGTCTGTCCATTCCTCTCGACCTGCTGCTGATTGAAGGCGAGTTGCAGGCCTTCGCCGGGCAGGTGGGCGAGGGCGTAGCCAAGCTGGTCGTTACCCGTGGTGAAGGGCAGCGCGGCTACGCACCGCCGCAGCCCTGTCAGCCGCTGCGCATTCTGCAGGCGGCGCCGCTGCCGCAGTATCCGGCTGTGCACGCCGAGCAGGGCGTGCGCCTGTTCCCCTGCATGACGCGTCTGGCCGAGCAGCCCTTGCTGGCCGGGCTCAAGCATCTCAATCGCTTGGAGCAGGTACTGGCCCGTGCCGAGTGGCAGGACGCCGAGTGCGCCGAGGGTCTGATGCGTGACAGCGGCGGCCGGGTCATCGAAGGCGTTTACAGCAACCTGTTTCTGGTCGTCGACGGTGGGCTGGTGACGGCCGATCTGTCGCGCTGTGGCGTGGCGGGGGTGATGCGTGCGGAGATTTTGCAGCAGGCGCAGCTGCTCGGGCTCGCCATCGAGTTACGCGATATTTCATTGGAAGAACTGCTGAGTGCCCATGAAGTCTTTCTCTGCAACAGCCTTTACGGCATCTGGCCTGTACGGGCGCTGCAAGAGCGACACTGGTCGGTTGGGCCGCTCACCCGTAAACTGCAGGCCATCGTCTGCGACCTACTGAGTAAATAACTGGTGCTACGCAAGATCTTGGTGCTGCTTGAGTGCGGCGTGCTGCTGGCTGCGCTATTGGTGGTAGGGGCCGCCTGGCAGCAGCACAGAGCGCTGGAACAGCCTCTGCATCTGACTGAAGAAATGCTCCTGGAGGTGCCGTCCGGCGCCACCCCGAGCGGCCTGCTCAATCGTCTGGAAGCCGATGGCGTGATCGACAACGCCTTCTGGCTGCGCCTTTACTGGCGTTTCAATCTGCGTGCTCCGGCCATGCACAGCGGCGAATATCGCCTGCTGCCCGAGCACAGCGCGCGGGACATGCTCGGCCTGTGGCAGCGCGGCGAAGTGGTGCAGTACAGCCTGACGCTGGTCGAGGGCTGGAACTTCCGCCAGGTGCGTGCGGCCCTGGGGCGTCAGGAGCGCCTGGAGCAGCGTTTGGCCGATCTCACCGATGCCCAGTTGATGGAACGTCTGGGCCTGGCCGGACAGAATCCGGAAGGGCGCTTCTTTCCCGACACCTACCGCTATGTGCACGGCATGAGCGACGAGGACCTGCTCAAGCAGGCCAATGCTCGCCTTGAATCCGTGCTCGCCGAAGAGTGGCAGAAGCGCGCCGAGGGTTTGCCCTATCGCGAGCCGTACGAGGCGCTGATCATGGCCTCGATGATCGAGAAGGAAACCGGCGTGCCCGAGGAGCGCGGCGAGATTGCTGGCGTGTTCGTCCGCCGTCTGCGCATGGGCATGCGTCTGCAGACCGACCCTACCGTGATCTACGGCATGGGCGAGCGCTACAACGGTCGTATCACCCGTGCCGACCTGCGCACGCCGACGCCCTACAACACCTACACCATCGACGGCATGCCGCCGACGCCGATCGCCATGGTCGGGCGTGAGGCTATTCACGCCGCGCTCAACCCGCTTGATGGCACCACCTTGTATTTCGTCGCGCGAGGCGACGGCAGCCATGTGTTCTCCAACACTCTTGCCGAGCACAATCGCGCCGTGCGCGAATACCAGCTCAAACGTCGCGCCGACTACCGCTCCAGCCCCGCGCCGCGCGCGGCGGCCGAAACTGAATAAGGGCAATCCGTGACCGGTCTGTTTATTACCCTGGAAGGCCCGGAAGGCGCAGGCAAGAGCACCAACCGAGAGTACCTGGCCGAGCGCCTGCGCGAGCAGGGCGTGGATGTGCTGTTGACCCGTGAACCCGGTGGCACGCCGCTGGCCGAGCGGATTCGTGAGCTGCTGCTCGACCCCAGCGACGAGCCGATGGCGGCCGATACCGAGCTGTTGCTGGTGTTCGCAGCCCGTGCCCAGCATCTGCAGCAGGTGATCCGTCCGGCGCTGGCCGAGGGCAAGGTAGTGCTGTGCGACCGTTTTACAGACGCCACCTACGCCTACCAGGGCGGCGGCCGTGGTCTTTCCGTCGAACGCATCGCGCAACTGGAACACTTCGTCCAGGGCGAGCTGCGCCCTGATCTGACGCTGATTTTCGATCTGCCGGTGGAGATCGGTCTGGCTCGCGCCGCGGCTCGCGGTCGCCTGGATCGTTTCGAGCAGGAAGGCCGTGGCTTCTTCGAAGCGGTACGTCAGGCCTATCTGCAGCGCGCCGAGCAGGCGCCACAACGATATCGCGTGCTGGACGCCGGGCAGACCCTGGCTCAGGTGCAGGCCGATATCGATGCCTTGCTGCCGAGTCTGCTGGAGGCTTGCCGTGGCTGATGTCTATCCCTGGCAACAAGCGCTCTGGCAGCAACTCGCCGGGCGTAGCCAGCACGCCCATGCCTACCTGCTGCATGGTCCGGCCGGCATCGGCAAGCGTGTGTTGGCCGAGCGCCTGATGGCGCGCCTGCTGTGCCAGAACCCGAATGGGCTGGATGCCTGTGGCAACTGTAAATCCTGTCATCTGTTGGCTGCCGGTACTCACCCGGACAACTACGTGCTGGAGCCCGAAGAGGCGGACAAGCCGATCAAGGTCGATCAGGTGCGTGAGCTGGTCGACTTCGTGGTGCAGACCGCGCAGCTCGGTGGGCGCAAGGTTGTGCTGCTGGAGCCGGCCGAGGCGATGAACCTCAACGCCGCCAACGCGCTGCTGAAAAGCCTGGAAGAACCCTCCGGCAATACCGTGCTGCTGCTCATCAGCCACCAGCCCAGCCGCCTGCTACCGACCATCAAGAGTCGCTGCGTGCAGCAGGCCTGCCCATTGCCGAGCGAGGCGATGAGCCTGGCCTGGCTGGCCCAGGCACTGCCGGAACTGGGTGACGAAGAGCGTGCTGATCTGCTGACTCTTGCGGCGGGTTCGCCGCTGGCTGCCGTGCGCCTGCAGGCTCAAGGTGTACGCGAGCAGCGTGCGCAGGCTGTGGAGGGCGTGAAGAAACTGCTCAAGCAGCAGGTCTCCCCGAGCCAACTGGCGGAAAGCTGGAACTCACTGCCGCTGAATCTGCTGTTCGACTGGTTCTGCGACTGGGCGCAACTGATGTTGCGCTACCAACTGACCAAGGATGAGCAAGGGTTGGGCCAGGTCGATATGCGCAAGGTGGTGCAGTACCTGGCGGACAAGAGCGCGCAGGCCAAGGTATTGGCGATTCAGGAATGGTTGCTCGCGCAAAGGCAGAAGGTGATGGGTAAAGCCAACCTCAATCGTGTGCTGCTACTGGAAGCCTTGCTGGTGCAGTGGGCCGCCTTGCCAGGACAGGATCGCGGCTGACTAGTGCGAGAGTCGGATTCGGCAGGGCGTCACATTCTGCTGGCTGCCTGCCGCCCGGTTGTTTGCGCATGAGCATGAACAAGCCCTAGAATCAGCCATTAAGCAATAAACGCTAGGAATGCGCTGATGAGCCTGCCACCCAATCTGGGTCCCCGTAACGGAATTCTGTCCCTGACCATAAAGGACAAGTCCGTGCTGTACGCGGCCTACATGCCCTTTATCAAGAACGGCGGGCTCTTCATTCCCACCAACAAGAGCTACAAGCTCGGTGATGAAGTGTTCATGCTGCTCAACCTGATGGACGAGCCGGAGAAGATCCCGGTGGCCGGCAAGGTGGTGTGGATCACCCCCAAAGGTGCCCAAGGCAACCGTGCTGCCGGTGTCGGCGTGCAGTTCAATGATGGCGACAATACCGCCCGCAACAAGATCGAAACCTACCTCGCTGGCGCGCTCAAGTCCGACCGCCCCACGCACACCATGTAATGGCTTCAGGCCGCAGGCTACAGGTAAAAGCGAAAAGCTGTGGCTGTATTCTGATCCTGAAGCCTGAAGCCTGAAGCCTGAAGCTGTTCCTATGCTGATCGACTCCCATTGCCACCTTGATCGTCTCGACCTCGCTGCCCATGGCGGTTCGCTGGATGCCGCCCTTGAGGCGGCGCGTGCCGCTGGTGTCGGGCATTTTCTGTGTATCGGCGTCAGCGCCGACAACGCGGCCACGGTCAAGGGGCTGGCCGAGCGCTACGCGGATGTCGATTGCTCGGTGGGCGTGCATCCACTGGATCTGGAGCCGGGCGCTGAACCGGCGCTGGACTGGCTGCTGGGCGAGCTTGCGCATCCGAAGGTGGTGGCCATCGGCGAAACCGGCCTGGATTACCACTACGAGCCGGAATCCGCTGCGCTGCAGCAGGCCTCCTTCCGCCTGCACCTGGAGGCAGCGCGCATCACCGGCAAGCCGGTAATCGTGCACACTCGCGAGGCTCGCGCCGATACCCTGGCGTTGCTGCGCGAAGCGGCACTGCCGCAGGCCGGGGTGCTGCACTGCTTCACCGAAGACTGGGAGATGGCCAAGGCCGCGCTGGACATCGGTTTCTATATTTCCCTCTCCGGTATCGTCACCTTCCGCAATGCCGAAGCGCTGCGTGATGTGGCGCGCCAGGTGCCGGCTGACCGTCTGCTGGTGGAGACCGACTCGCCCTACCTGGCGCCCGTGCCGCACCGAGGCAAGCCCAACCTGCCGCAGTACGTGCGTGAGGTGGCCGAGTACCTGGCGGTGCTGCGTGGCGTCAGCTTCGAGACCCTGGCCGAGCAGACCTCAAGCAACTTCAAGCGTTTGTTCCCGTTGGCTGGTGTGGCTTGAAACTATGACGTAGCCCGGATGCAATCCGGGGACGCCGGTAGATATTTCCCGGATTGCATCCGGGCTACGATCAGCGCCTCTACCAATGACCAGGCAAAAAAAACCCGGACTCTGGGGGATGAATCCGGGTTAAGACCATTAGGAGTAAATCAAGGTACGCGGTCCACGGTACCTTGGCTGGCGGGGCACTTGGGGGGAGATGCCGCACGCCAGTAAGTTCCAGTATTAGCCATGATCCGCGAGCGTCCAGGCCAAATTGGGTGTTTTTTAAACAGATTTGGAATACCGCGGGCGCTGCTGAGTCCTCACCCTTTTGCCAGCTGGGCCAGGAGGCTCAAAGTTTCTTCGATCACCTGCTCGCTGGTATAGAAATGAGGCGACAGGCGCACGCCTGCTCCGCGCTGCACGCAGATTACCTGTTCCTCGCGCAGGCGCTGATAGAGCGCAGCATTGTCCCAGCCCGCCAGGCTGAAGTTGAGGATGCCGGCGCGGCGCGCTGAGTCGAGCGGGCTATGAATCACCGCACCGGGTAATGCGCGAATACCGTCGTCAAGGCGCTGTACCCGTTCCTTCAGCAAGGCGCCGACGCGTTCCATACCGACTTCCTCGAGCAGCGACAGGCTCGCCTCCAGGGCGAAGGCGCCGAGCATGTTCGGGCTGCCGCATTCGAAGCGCCGTGCGCTGCGGGCCGGTTGCCAGTCCAGGCGCGTATAGTCGCCGGCATGTTCCAGCATGTGCCAGCCGTATTCGTGCAGTTTCAGCTGGTCGCGTACCGCGGTGCGGCAATAGAACACGCCCAGACCTTCCGGGCCGAGCATCCACTTGTGGCCGTCGGCCATGGCGAAGTCACAGTCATAGGCCTGGACGTCGAAGGGCAGGGCGCCCAGCTGCTGGATCGCATCCACGCAGAACAGCACGCCGTGCCGGCGGCAGCCGCGACCGAGGCGCGGCAGATCCAGGCGCAGGCCGCTGGCGAACTGCACGGCGCTGATCGACAACAGGCGTGTTCGCGGGGTGAAGGCGGCGAGCAGGGCTGCTTCCGGATCATCGCCCTTGAGGCTGACTTCGATTACCTCCACGCCCTGGGCTGCCAGCGCCAGCCAGACGATGCGGTTGGAGGGAAATTCCTCGTCGCTGATGATCACCTGGTCGCCGGCCCGCCAATCCAGGCCGAAAGCCACGAATGACAGCGCTTCGGAGGTGTTCTTGACCAGTGCGATATCGCCGGTGCTGGGTGCGTTCAGCAGGCGCATGAGGCGTTCGCGTAGGCTACGCTCCAGTTTCAACCAGTCGGGATAGTCGCGTGCACCGCTGGTCACGTTCGCTTCCGAGAACCGCCGCACCGCTTCAGCACTGCGTTTCGGCCAGGGAGCGACCGCCGCGTGGTTCAGATAGCGCAGTCCGTTTTCCAGGGGAAACTCATCATGAAACACGTACATGGTCGGATGATCCGTGCAATTTGGCCGCATTTGGGCATAATAAGCGGCTTCGATTTTTGACCCCGTAGTCCCTTTATGCAGAAAGAACCCCGTAAGGTCCGCGAATTCCGTCGCCGCGAGCAAGAAATTCTCGATACCGCGCTGAAACTCTTCCTCGAACAAGGAGAAGACAGCGTTACCGTCGAGATGATCGCTGATGCGGTCGGTATCGGCAAAGGCACTATCTACAAGCACTTCAAGTCCAAGGCGGAGATCTACCTGCGCCTGATGCTCGACTACGAGCGCGATCTCAACGAGCTGCTGCATTCGGCTGACGTGGATCGTGACAAGGAAGCGCTGTCGCGTGCCTATTTCGAGTTTCGCATGCGCGATCCGCAGCGCTATCGCCTGTTTGACCGCCTGGAAGAGAAGGTGGTCAAGGGCAATCAGGTGCCGGAAATGGTCGAGCAGCTGCACAAGATCCGCGCCTCCAACTTCGAGCGCCTGACCCAGCTGATCAAGGGCCGCATCGCCGAAGGCAAGCTGGAAGACGTGCCGCCGTACTTCCACTATTGCGCCGCCTGGGCGCTGGTACACGGTGCCGTAGCGCTGTACCACTCGCCGTTCTGGAGCAACGTGCTCGAGGATCAGGAAGGCTTCTTCCAGTTCCTCATGGACATCGGCGTACGCATGGGCAACAAGCGCAAGCGCGACTGAGTCCCGACGGGGCTCGCTACCGGGGCGACACTGACCCCCGGCAAATGCGACCTCGCTCATTCAGCCGGCCGATGGTCCATGTGCCGCGGCCGGTGACGGCGATATACTCCAGTCATCCTTCCCGGAGTACGCCATGATCGTTGACCGCCAGGGCAGACGCTTTCGCAACCTTCGCGTCAGCCTGACCGCCGCCTGCAATTACGCCTGCACCTACTGTGTGCCGAACGGCAAGCGCCTGGTCGCCGCTCAGGACGAACTCTCCGCTGATGCCATGGCACGTGGCGTGGCTTATCTGATCGAAGCAGCCGGCATCGAGCGCCTGCGCATCACCGGTGGTGAGCCACTGGTGAGCACGCGCCTGGATCCCTTCCTGCGTCAAGTCAGCCAGCTCGGCCTCGACGACATCAGCCTGACCACCAACGGCCAGTTGCTCGAGCGCAAGCTGCCGCTGCTGGTCGAGTGCGGTATCCGCCGGCTCAACGTTTCGCTCGATACCCTCGACGGCAGTGCCTTCCGCAGCATCGCTCGCGGTGGCGATCTGGCCGCCGTGCTGGCCGGCATGGAAGCGGCGCGCGAAGCGGGGATGAAGATCAAGGTCAACATGGTGCCGTTGCGCGGGCAGAACCTCGATCAGGTGCTGCCGCTGCTCGACTACTGTCTGGAGCGAGGTTTCGAACTGCGTTTCATCGAGCTGATGCGCATGGGCCACCTGGCACGTGACCCCAATGCCTTCAACCAGCAGTTCGTCGGTCTGCCCGAGCTGCTCGAGCTGATCGCTAGTCGCCACCAGTACGTTCAGGCCGACGCACCGGTAGATGCCACGGCGATGCGCTACGCCATTCCCGGCCTCGGCCACTTTGGCGTGATCGCCAACGAAAGCGTGCCATTCTGCCGCACCTGCTCGCGCCTGCGCCTGTCGTCTACCGGTTGGCTGCATGGCTGCCTGTCGTCGAGCAACCGCCACTTCGTCGGCGACCTGCTGGACAAGCCGCGTCACCAGGCCCTGCCGGCGCTGCAACGCCTGCTGGTCAAGGCTCTCGGCGACAAGCAGGACCTGGCCTTCTCCGGCGGCGTTACCGTGATGAAGATCATCGGCGGCTGAGGCCTGGTTGGCCGTTCTGCAGCGATTCCAGGGGGTGTCCCTGACATCCCGGGGCGGACACTCTGCTATCAGTGCAAAGCCCGTTCGTACCAGTTGCGGCTCTTGTTGACCATGCGCACCAGCCAGAGCATCACCGGCACCTCGATCAGCACGCCGACCACGGTCGCCAGCGCGGCGCCGGAGTCGAAGCCATAGAGCACGATGGCCACCGCCACGGCGAGTTCGAAGAAGTTGGATGCACCGATCATGGTCGAGGGGCCGGCCACGTCATGGCGCACTTTCAGCGAGCGGTTGAGCCAGTAGCCGAGCGCGGCGATAAGCAGCGTCTGCAGCAGGATGGGCATGGCCAGAATGCCGATCACCAGCGGTTGTTCGACGATGGCCTGGCCCTGGAAGGAGAACAGCAGCACCAGGGTGGCCAGCAGGGCGAGAATGGAGAAGGGAGAGATTTTCGCCAGCGCCGCGTCGAAGGCGGGTTTGCCGCGCTTGAGCAGGTGGGCGCGCACGGCCTGGGCGATGGCCAGGGGGATGACGATGTACATCACCACCGATAGCAGCAGGGTGTCCCACGGCACCGGGATCGACGACACGCCCAGCAGCAGGGCGACGATGGGGGCGAAGGCGAACACCATCACCAGGTCGTTGAGGGCCACCTGGCTGATGGTGAAGTTGGCGTTGCCGTTGCACAGGTTACTCCACACGAACACCATCGCCGTGCAGGGCGCTGCGCCCAGCAGGATCAGCCCGGCTATGTAGCTGTCGAGCTGGTCGGCCGGCAGCCAGTCGGCGAACAGGATCTTGATGAACAGCCAGCCGATCAGGGCCATGGAGAAGGGCTTGACCACCCAGTTGACGAACAGGGTGACGCCGATACCGGCTTTCTGCCCGCGCACTTCATGCAGCGAGCCGAAGTCGATCTTCATCAGCATGGGGATGATCATCACCCAGATCAGCAGGCCGACCGGGATGTTCACCTGGGCAACTTCCATGGCGCCCACTGCCTGAGCAGCCTGCGGCGCGAGCAGACCGAGTACCGTACCGGCCGCGATACAGAGGAACACCCACAGGGTCAGGTAACGCTCGAAGAACCCCAGGGGTGCGCCTGCAGATTGTCTCAGGGCGGTGTCACGCGCATTTGTCATCGGTTGCCTATCCTCATCATGGGCGAATGAATCAAGCATATTCGCTTTACTGCATATTCGCAAAATAATATATTCGCTCATGTGCATCCTTGACGGAAATCAACATGAGCCAGAAAAAGCGTGTGCTGTTCCTCTGCGTGGCCAACTCGTCGCGCTCGCAGATGGCCGAAGCGCTGCTGCGCCACACCGACTCCGAACACTTCGAAGCCTTCAGTGCGGGCACCGCCCCCACCGAGGTAGACCCGCGTACGCGCAATGCGTTGGAACAGTTGGGCGTCTCTACCGAAGGGCTGTTCAGCAAGTCCGTCGAGCAGGTGGCGGGCGAGCCTTTCGACTATGTGATCACCCTATGCGACAAGTCTGCGCTGGAGTGTCTGGCGCTGCCTGGCACCGGTGAATACATCGCCTGGAACTTCGAAGACCCGGCGACCAGCTCGCAGAAGGACGCCTATCGCAAGACCCTGCACGAGATCCACGAGCGGATAAAGATGTTCGTGCTGATCAAGAGCAAGCCAGCCAGTGCTGACAATGACGACATGACGCCTACCGAGCTGTTCAAGTGCCTGGCCGATGAAACGCGGGCGCGTATCGCCATGCTCGTCACCCTGGAGCAGGAGCTGTGCGTCTGCGAGCTGACCGCCGCGCTGGAAGAGGCGCAACCGAAGATTTCCCGGCACCTGGCGTTACTGCGCAGCAGCGGTCTGCTGGAAGACCGCCGTAACGGGCAGTGGGTGTACTACCGCCTGCATCCGCAGTTGCCCGAGTGGGTCAGGGACGTGCTCAAGCGCACCCTGGACAGCAATGCCGAGTGGCTGCGCCCGGATGTGCAGCGCCTCTGGCAGATGCGTGACCGCCCTGGGCGCAAGCCGGCTTGTGACTGAGAGTCGAGCCTCGTGAAGACCCTGTTCTGAGCCATTTTCTGGAGCGACACCATGCAAGACGATCTGCCCAACACCGACCTGCAACTGCTCGATCTACCGACTGCGGACAAGCTCTCCGTCGAGTCGGCCTCGACCCACGCGCCGCGCATTCTGCTGCTGTATGGCTCCACCCGCGAGAAGTCCTTCAGTCGCCTGCTGACCGAGGAGGCCGCGCGCCTGTTGCAGCACTTCGGTGCCGAGACGCGAATTTTCGACCCGCGCGGCCTGCCGCTGCCGGACGATGCCCCGGACAGTCATCCCAAGGTGCAGGAGCTGCGTGAGCTGATGCAGTGGTCGGAAGGCCAGGTGTGGTGCTCTCCCGAGCGTCACGGCGCGATGACTGCCGTGTTCAAGGCGCAGATCGACTGGGCGCCGCTGGCCATGGGCGCGGTCCGCCCGACCCAGGGCAAGACCCTGGCGGTGATGCAGGTCTGCGGTGGCTCGCAGTCGTTCAACGTGGTCAACCAGTTGCGCGTACTGGGGCGCTGGATGCGCATGTTCACCATCCCCAACCAGTCCTCGGTGCCCAAGGCCTTCATGGAGTTCGACGCGGATGGCCGGATGAAACCGTCCTCGTTCTACGACCGCCTGGTGGACGTGATGGAGGAACTGGTCAAGTTCACCCTGCTGCTGCGCGATCGCTCCGACTACCTGGTCGACCGTTATTCCGAGCGCAAGGAGTCGGCCGAAGAACTTTCCAAGCGCGTCAATCAGCGCGCCATCTGAGCGAAGGAATTGCCCGCCATGACTCACCCCTACGACGTACTAAAGGTGCCCGGCCTGGCCGGCGCGCTGATCTTCACGCCTTGCCCGGGCACCCGTGAAACCACGCTCGAAGCAGCGCTGCTGGCGCTGAAGCAGGCCGGGGCTGCGGGCGTGATCACGCTGATGCCCTACGACGAGCTTGCTGCCAACGGCGCCGAGCAAATCGCCCAGCAGTGCCAGGCCTTGGACCTGGCCTGGTATCACCTGCCGGTGGCCGACGAGCAGGTGCCGCTGGAGGCGTTCGGCGAAGGCTGGCGGGCATCGCGCCTGGCGATTGTCAAGCACCTGCGTGGCGGCCAAGCGCTGGCCATTCACTGCAAGGGCGGCTCCGGGCGCACCGGCCTGATCGCCGCGCGCCTCCTCATCGAAGCCGGCATCGCACGCGATGAGGCCATCGCCCTGGTGCAGGCACTGCGGCCCAAGACCATCCAGCATCCCGCCCACGTCAACTGGATCAACCAGTTCGACGCGACCCACTGACAGAGGCATCGACATGACCATCAAGGTAGGCATCAACGGTTTTGGCCGCATCGGCCGTCTGGCCCTGCGCGCGGCCTGGAACTGGCCCGAACTGGAGTTCGTGCAGATCAACGACCCGGCTGGCGACGCCACCACCCACGCGCACCTGCTCAACTTCGACTCGGTGCATGGCCGCTGGCAGCATGAGGCGAGCAGCGACGGCGATTGCGTGGTGATCGATGGCAAGCGCATCAAAGTCAGCGCCAACAAGGCCATCGCTGACACCGACTGGAGCGGTTGCGATCTGGTGCTCGAGGCCAGCGGCAAGATGAAGACGGTCGCCGTGCTGCAGGGTTATCTGGACCAGGGCGTGAAGCGCGTGGTGGTCTGCGCGCCGGTCAAGGAGCAGGGCGCGCTGAACGTGGTGATGGGCGTCAACCAGCACCTGTTCGATCCGGCCCAGCACCGCATCGTTACCGCCGCGTCCTGCACCACCAACTGCCTGGCCCCGGTGGTCAAGGTGATCCACGAGGCGCTGGGCATCCGCCACGGCTCGATCACCACCATCCACGACCTGACCAACACCCAGAGCATCCTCGACCAGCCGCACAAAGATCTGCGCCGCGCCCGCGCATCTAGCATGAGCCTGATTCCGACCACCACCGGCTCGGCCACGGCGATTGCCGAGATCTTCCCCGAGCTGCGCGGCAAGCTCAACGGCCATGCCGTACGCGTGCCGCTGGCCAACGCCTCGCTGACCGACTGCGTGTTCGAGGTCGAGCGCGCGACCAGCGCCGAGGAGGTCAACGCCCTACTCAAGGCCGCCGCCGCAGGCCCGCTGGCCGGCATTCTCGGTTACGAGGAGCGGCCGCTGGTGTCCATCGACTACCGCAGCGACCCGCGCTCGTCCATCGTCGATGCGCTGTCGACCCTGGTGGTGGGCGGCACCCAGGTGAAGATCTACGCCTGGTACGACAACGAATGGGGCTACGCCAACCGCACCGTGGAGCTGGCGCGGTTGGTGGGTGGCGCGAGCTGACCCTTTGCCCGCCTAGGGGAGAGG
>JAEYXX010000028.1 GCA_023431055.1 Pseudomonadota bacterium | reverse complement strand
GGTGGAAGCGGCGCGCAGCGGCAAGGAAGTCACCGCGGTGATCGAGCTGCGCGCGCGCTTCGACGAGGAGTCCAACCTGGCCCTGGCCAGTCGCCTGCAGCAGGCCGGTGCGGTGGTGATCTACGGCGTGGTCGGTTTCAAGACCCACGCCAAGATGATCCTCATCCTGCGCCGCGAGAACGGCGAACTGGTGCGCTACGCCCACCTGGGCACCGGCAACTACCACGCCGGCAACGCCCGTCTGTACACCGACTACAGCCTGCTGACCTCCGACGAGGTGCTCTGCGAGGACGTCTCCAAGCTGTTCGACCAGTTGATCGGCATGGGCAAGACACTGCGGATGAAGAAGCTGCTGCATGCGCCCTTCACCCTGAAGAAGACACTGCTCGACATGATCGCCCGCGAGGCGCAGTTCGCCAGCGAGGGCAAGCCTGCGCAGATCATCGCCAAGATCAACTCGCTGACCGATCCCAAGGTGATCAAGGCGCTGTACAAGGCCAGCCAGTGCGGGGTGAAGATCGACCTGATCGTGCGCGGCATGTGCTGCCTGCGCCCGGGCATCCCCGGGGTGTCGCACAACATCCAGGTGCGCTCGATCATCGGCCGCTTCCTCGAGCACACGCGGGTGTTCTACTTCCTCAATGGCGGCGACGAGAAGATCTACCTGTCCAGCGCCGACTGGATGGAGCGCAACCTCGACAAGCGTGTGGAGACCTGCTTCCCGGTAGAGGGCAAGAAGCTCATCACCCGGGTGAAGAAGGAGCTGGAAAGCTACCTGACCGACAACACCCAGGCCTGGGTGCTGCAGTCCGACGGTCGCTATGTGCGTCAGCAGCCCACCGGCAACCAGAACCCGCGTAGCGCGCAGTCCGGCTTGTTGGAAAAGCTCACAGCCCCGGTCGTCGTCGCTCGTTAAAAGCGGCTGCTTGCAGCCCTCTGATGACCCTCTCCCGCTTGCGGGAGAGGGTGCCCGAAGGGCGGGAGAGGGCGCAAAAGGCCGCGTGCCATAGTTTTGCTCTGTTTGTTACGCCGATGAGCGCCTGATCGCTGGCGATCAGGCCGGGAGAGGGCTGGGAAGGCCGCGTGCGATAGTTTGGATAACTGCTCCTGCGCCGTTGAGGGCTGAATCGCTAGCCCTCTCCCCCGGCCCCTCTCCCGCAAGCGGGAGAGGGGAGAAAGCAGTCCGGCCGCATGTTTCGTAGGGTGCGCTGCCCCCTACACCGATGTGCGGCCGCAGCCCCTTACCTCTCCGGGCACAGGGAAAACCGGCAGAACCTTGCCCTTCGCCTTTCCCGGATTGCATCCGGGCTTCGCCTCCCTACAACCTTGCCCGTACCTGCTTCGGGCTGATACCGAAGGCGCGCTTGAATGCCGTGGAGAAATTGGCGGCGCTGCTGTAGCCGGCGATCCAGGCGGCCTGTCCGACGCTTACGCCCTGCCGCTCCAACGCCTCGCGTGCCTGTTGCAGCTTGCGCTGGCGCTGATACTCGAACAGCGAGGTGCCCTTCGCCGCCTGGAACTGGCGCTGCAGGGTGCTGGCGCAGCAGCCGACCTCATGGGCGATATCTTCCAGTGACCAGCCATCGGCCTCGCCGCTGTGCAGCAGTTCCAGGGTGCGGCGAATGCGCTGGTATTCCTGTGGGCGCAGGTTCGGCGTGGCGTTGAGCGGTTGCCGGGTCAGCAGGCTCAGCGCTTCACCGGCGATCTCCAGGGCGCGGCTTTCCAGGTAGAGATTTTCCAGCAGGCGATTGCCGCAGCCAGGGTGCAGCACCTGTTCGGCCAGCGTCAGCAGGCGCGGTGACGGTTGCCAGCGCATCACATTGAGTGGTCTGTAATTACCCTGCAGCAACGTCTTGAGCTGCGCCTGGCCATCGAAGCCGCTGGATTCGAACCACTCCGGCGCCAGGCTCACCGAGACCTTGCGGATGCGCTGGCCGCGGCGCGCGCGACGGGCGAAGAGCATCGGCTCGTTGAGCGCGATGGTCACCCCCTCGCCAGCAGTGCCGGATGCACCGAAGGTGAAGGGCCGGCCGTCGTAGCTGACCTCGCTGCGCCCCTGCAGGAAGAGGATGAAATTCAGGTGCGGGCGCGCTTCGGTCTGGGTGGCGAAGTCCTGCAATTCCTGGCAGTCCGAGCAGTGCAACGACAGGCCGCTGCGCAGCCGGCGCCAGCTCAGGTGCCCCTGGAACAGGCGATCACGCGCGGTCCCGCCATCCACCAGGCGGATGCGCTCATCTGCCAGGTCTGCCAACTCGGCGGCGCGGACGATGGGGGCGTGGCTGGTCATCGATGACACCTCTGCATGTCTCTGGCGCAAAGAACAAATCCCTGCGCACAAACCTCTTGTTACAAACAGGGTGGCAGACTACGCCTCGCCATTTATTGATGCAAATCATTCGCATTGGATGTTGTGCCGGCATCATGCCGCGCACATCGGGGAGGGGGCATGTACCTGCAAGCGCGTCATCATTCGTTCAAATCCTTGGCCATCGCCATGTTGCTGGCTGCGCCGGCGTTGGCAGCGGCTGCCGAGGAGCCGCTGCAACTGCAATCCACCGAGGTGCTTGGCACCGCGCAGGAGGAGCTCAAGCAGGCACTCGGCGTATCGGTGATCACTGCCGAGGATATCCAGAAGGCGCCGCCGGCGAACGACATCGCCGAGATCATCCGCAAGCAGCCGGGCGTCAACCTGACCGGCAACAGCGGATCGGGCGCGCGCGGCAACAATCGCCAGATCGATATCCGCGGCATGGGCCCGGAGAACACCCTGATCCTGATCGATGGCAAGCCGGTGAGTTCGCGCAATGCCGTGCGCTATGGCTGGCGCGGTGACCGTGATACCCGCGGCGATACCAACTGGGTGCCAGCCGAGCAGATCGAGCGCATCGAGGTGCTGCGCGGCCCGGCTGCTGCCCGCTATGGCAGCGGTGCCGCAGGCGGCGTGGTCAACATCATCACCAAGCAGGCCGGCCTGGAGCATCACGGCAACCTCAGCCTGTATGCCAACATGCCGCAGCACAGCGAGGAGGGCGCCACCCGCCGTTTCAACTTCGGCCTCAGCGGCCCGCTGGCGGAGAACATTTCCTACCGTGTCTACGGCAACCTGAACAAGACTGACTCGGACGATGACGACATCAACGAAGGCCGCGCCGTCAGCGCCAGCAACGCCGCCCTGGCGGGCCGCGAAGGTGTGCGCAACCGAGACGTCGATGGCACGCTCAGCTGGCGCCTGGACGAGTCGCAGAGCATCGACCTGCAGGCCGGCTTCAGTCGCCAGGGCAACATCTACACCGGCGACAGCATGAACAACCTGAGCAGCAACGCGGGGATCAACGCCGCGCGCGCCAACTGGATCGGCCGTGAAACCAACCGCATGCTGCGCAACACCTACGCCATCACTCACCACGGCGACTGGGACTTCGGCAGCACACTGAACTATCTGCAGTACGAGCGCACGCGCAACAACCGCCTTAAGGAAGGCCTGGCCGGTGGGCCTGAAGGTGCGATCAACGGCAACGAGTTCGGCACCATCGAGCTGGAAAGCCTGACTGCACACAGTGAAGTCAGCCTGCCGCTGTCGGCCCTGTTCGAGCAGGTGCTGACCCTGGGCGCCGATTGGAACGAGCAGCGCATGGATGACGGCGTCTCCGACCTCGCGCTGATCCAGAACATCGGCTACACGGATGCTTTCAACGGCTCCGTCGCGATGCGCACCGCGTCGCTGTTCATCGAGGACAACATCGAACTGGCGCCCGGCACCATCCTGACCCCGGGGCTGCGTTACGACCACAACAGCGTCAGCGGCAGCAACTGGAGCCCGTCGCTCAACCTGTCCCACCGGCTGGACCAGCACTTCAGCCTCAAGGCCGGCATCGCCCGCGCCTACAAGGTGCCGAATCTGTACCAGAGCAACCCGTCCTATGCGCTGTACAGCAACGGCATCGGCTGCTGGGGCACGGTGGGCGTGGGCTGCTTCATGGTCGGCAATGACCAGCTGGACGCCGAAACCAGCATCAACAAGGAGCTGGGCCTGGAATTCGAATCCGGCGACTACCACGCCAGCCTGACCTGGTTCCGCAATGACTACCGCGACAAGGTCGAGGCCGGCCGCACGCCGGTGGCCAATATCACCGCCAGCATCATGGGCGCCAACCGCCGGGTGGACGTGTTCCAGTGGGTCAACATTCCGCGGGCGGTGATCGAAGGCTTCGAGGGCAACCTGAAGATGCCGCTGGCCGACCGCCTGAGCTGGAACACCAACTTCACCTGGATGCTGCAATCGAAGAACAAGGAGACTGGCGAGCCCTTGTCGATCATCCCCGAGTTCACCGTCAACTCGACGCTCGACTGGCAGGTGAGCGAGCCGCTGTCGTTGCAGACCAGCGTGACCTGGTATGGCCGGCAGACCCCCGGCAAATACGACTACAAAGGCAACGAGCTGACTGGCGATGCGCGCCGTGAAATCTCGCCCTATGCCTTGGTCGGTATCGGCGGCAACTATGCCATCGACAAGAACTGGAGCGTCGGTGCCGGCATCAGCAACCTGTTCGACAAGCGCCTGTACCGCGAGGGCAATAGCCGCGAGGCCGGCGCCTACACCTACAACGAACCGGGGCGCACCTTCTACGCCAGCATCAGCACCAGCTTCTGAAACCCTTACCCAATGGTGGATGAAAGCAGCGTCATCCACCCTACGAGTGAAGTACGCGGACGTAGGGTGGACGACGCTTTGCCCGTCCACCGCTTGACGCACCTGAAGGCGGCTGGAAAAAGCGTCAGCCACCCCAGGGTATCTCCAATCCAGATAACAGCGGGTTCACCCGCCACGACCGATGAGCCTTCTGCATGATTAGATTTCAAGGTGCCGCGACCACCGCCTCGGCGTCGCTGTACATGACCAAGCTGTGCAAGCACTTTCTTCACAAGATCGCCGTGGAGTTCGATGAGCGCACCGCCGATGCGCAGTTTCCCTCCGGCCGCTGCCGGATGCGGGCCGAAGCCGATGCGCTGCATTTCGACTGCCAGGCCGAAGACGCCGTGGCTGCCGAGCGCATTCGCTTCGTCCTCGACGATCATCTGGTGCGCTTCGCGCGTAAGGAAGGCCTGGCGATCGTCTGGAGCGAAGAGGCCGGCGATGAGAGCTAGCGTTGCCCTGTTCGTCCTTGCGCTGTGCTCGTCGCTCGCCGTGCCTGCCGAAACCTGGCAGCCGGCGACGCTGGTGCAGGCCGAGATGCGTGACCTGCAGTCGCGGCACACTGGGCGCAGCTATCGACTGTATCTGTCGAAACCGCAAGGCGAGGCGCCGCCGCAGGGTTACCCGGTGGTCTATGTGCTCGATGCCGAGCTGTTCTTCCCGCTGCTGGCGCAACAGGCGCTGATGTATACGCCGCATGCCGCGCGTGATGGGCGGCAGGCGGTGCTGGTGGTTGGCATCGGTTACCCCGGTGCCGCACCTTTCGATCTCGCGGCGCGCGCCGAGGACTACACGCCGCCAGCAGCAAACCTGAGCGACAGCCACGACCGCCTGGGCGGCGCCGAGCGTTTTCTGGATTTCCTCGAGGAAGAGGTCAAACCCCTGGTGGCGTCACGCTACAGGGTCGATGCACGGCGCCAGACCCTGTTCGGCCATTCCTACGGCGGCCTGTTCACGCTCTACACCCTGCTGTCACGGCCACAGGCGTTCCAGCGTTACGTGGCTGCCAGCCCCTCGTTGTGGTGGAACCAGCGCCATGCCTTCGATCTGCTGCAGACGTTCGCCGGTTTGCAGTCACGTCCAGATGTTCGTCTGATGCTCAGCGTCGGCACCGCCGAGCAACCGGCAGCCGATACGCAGGGGCTGAATGAACGACAGCGCCATCTGCTCGAGCGGCGCATGGTCGACAATGCCCGGGAATTTCAGCAGCGCCTCGGCGCGCTGGGCGTAAATGCACAATTGCTGCTGACACCCGGCCAGGATCATGCCGGCAACGCCTTCGCCAGCAGCCTGCAGGTGCTGGACTTCGCCTTGCGCCGCTAGGCCTCGGGCCATTTTGCCTGGCGCTGGATCAGCGCACGCTCAGGGTCAGGTCGATGCGCTTGAGCCACTCGGCCTCGGCCTCGAAATCCGCCTGGGTCAGCGGGTTGGCCGCCAGCCAGCCTTCGGGGAAGACGATCTCCAGACTGTCGTCGCCGGCCTTGAACTGCACCTGTGGCATATCCTGCGTACCGCGGATGTGATGGAACAGGATGGCGAAGCGCAGCAGCACGCACAGGCGCATCAGTTTGACGCCTTCCTCGCCGAAGTCGGCGAACTTGTCCTTGGGGATGTTGCGGCGATGGCCGCGCACCAGCAGCGCGAGCATCTGCTGATCCTGGCGCGAGAAGCCGGCCAGGTCCGAGTGCTCGATCAGGTAAGCGCCATGCTTGTGGTACTGGTAGTGAGCGATGTCCAGGCCCACCTCGTGCACCCTGGCGCCCCAGCTCAGCAGTTCGCGGTGCCAGATGTCAGTCAGCCCCCAGTCGCTGGCGACCTTGTCCAGTGCTGACAGCGCCTTGGCCTCGACCCGGGCGGCCTGGTCGGTATCGACATGGTAGCGTTCCATGAACGCCGCCAGGGTACGCTCGCGTACGTCCTCGTGCTGATGGCGGCCCATCAGGTCATAGAGCACGCCCTCGCGCAGCGCGCCTTCGGAGTGGCTCATGCGCTGAATCTCGCAGGCATCGAAGATGGCTTCGAGAATTGCCAGACCCGCAGGGAAGATGCTGCGGCGGTCCGGCTTGATGCCATCGAGGTCGATCTTCTCCACCTCGCCGAGTTTGAACAGCTTGCGCTTGAGCCATGCCAGACCTTCGACCGTGACCTCGCCGTTGCCCAGGCCGGCGGCCTTGCTCGCCAGGCCGATGGCCTTGATGGTGCCGGAGGCGCCCACGGCATCCTCCCAGCCGAGACGGCGCAGCCCCTGTTCTATGCCCATCAGTTCCAGACGGGCAGCAGTGTAGGCCTGGGCATATCGCGCCGGGGTGATCTTGCCGTCCTTGAAGTAACGCTGGGTGAAACTGACGCAGCCCATCTGCAGGCTTTCGCGCAGCAGCGGCTCGAAACGCTGGCCGATGATGAACTCGGTACTGCCGCCACCTATGTCGGCGACCAGGCGCTTGCCGGGGGTATCGGCGATGCTGTGGGAAACGCCGAGGTAGATCAGGCGCGCTTCCTCGCGGCCGGAAATCACCTCGACCTGATGGCCGAGAATCTCCTCGGCGCGGCGGATGAACACGGCGCGGTTGCGCGCTTCGCGAAGGGCGTTGGTGCCGACGATGCGCACGGCGCCTTCCGGCAGGCTGTTGGTGAACTGGGCGAAGCGGCGCAGGCAATCCAGGCCGCGCTGCATCGCTTCCTCGCTGAGCTGGCGCTCGTCGTCCAGGCCTGCCGCCAGCTGGACCTTGTCGCCGATGCGCTCGAGGATGCGGATCTCGTGATTGTCGGCCTTGGCCAGCACCATATGGAAACTGTTCGAGCCCAGGTCGATGGCGGCGATCAGGGGAAAACTCTCGGCAGGGGCTTGGGGCATGATTGCGGCATCTCGTTCGATTTCCGCGCATCCTGCCACGACTGAGCGCATGAGCCAACGCATACGGATGTCGCACGAAACTGGTCTAGACCTGTGCGCCCTGGTTGCTACATTCGCCACGAAGCCCGATTGAGGCTTATAGTGACAGCCTATTGAAAGGCTCAATCGCCCGCGCCTTTCGGTGTCACTAAAGCCGGGCTATGATGGCGCCACTTTTTTGCTTCCGAAATATACGGAGACCCCTCATGAGCGAATTCATCACCAACGTCAGCGACGCCAGCTTCGACCAGGACGTCATCCAGGCTGAGGGTCCGGTTCTGGTGGACTACTGGGCTGAATGGTGCGGCCCGTGCAAGATGATCGCGCCGGTGCTCGACGAGATCGCCAAGGACTACCAGGGCAAGCTGAAGATCTGCAAGCTGAACATTGACGAGAACCAGGAAACCCCGCCGAAGTACGGCGTGCGCGGTATCCCGACCCTGATGCTGTTCAAGAACGGCAACGTCGAAGCGACCAAGGTCGGTGCACTGTCCAAGTCGCAACTGGCTGCCTTCCTCGACAGCAACATCTGAGGAGTAGGGTGGGCTTCAGCCCACCAAGCTGGTTGCAGTTGGCGTGGTGGTGGGCTGAAGCGGAGCGCTGCCCGGCCCACCCTACAGCGCTCCAAAGAAGCCCCGCCTTGTGCGGGGTTTTTTCGTTTTCGGGCTAGACGCTGTTTTTTCACGGTGTTAAATTCGGCCTCGCTGCATCCTCTATGCAGCTCTCTGCATGCCGTCGCCGATTCATTCCTATACGAATTCGTTCGCGATCCTGTCGCCTTCTCTGCGGCGCGGCTTCTCAAGCTAACAGCTTTCTTCTCCTCTCGATGATCACGTCATTCCTATGAATCTGACCGAACTCAAGCAAAAGCCGATTGCCGAACTGCTGGACATGGCCGAACAGATGGGCCTGGAAAACATGGC
>JAEYXX010000002.1 GCA_023431055.1 Pseudomonadota bacterium | reverse complement strand
TGGTTGCGGGAGCAGGATTTGAACCTACGACCTTCGGGTTATGAGCCCGACGAGCTACCAGACTGCTCCATCCCGCGTCTGTGGGGCGGCATTCTACAGCCAGATGCTCAGCTGTCAACCGCTATTTACAAGAAAAGTGTTTTCAACTCAGGTGCTTAGCGTTAAACAGCTGTTAGACTTCAATGCTCCAGGCCAGGCTGGACGAGGCTTCCGAGGATGTTGTGCGCAAGATAATTCACGTTGACTGCGACTGCTTTTACGCTGCCATCGAGATGCGTGACGACCCGAGCCTGTCCAATCGTCCGCTAGCCGTGGGTGGTTCGGCGGATCGTCGTGGGGTGATCGCTACCTGCAACTATGAAGCGCGCGCCTATGGCGTGCGCTCGGCGATGTCGTCACGGCATGCCTTGAAGCTGTGTCCGGACCTTCTTATCGTCAAGCCGCGCTTCGAGGTGTATCGCTCGGTGTCGCGGGACATCCACGCCATCTTCCGCCAGTTCACCGATCTGATCGAGCCGCTGTCGCTGGACGAGGCGTATCTGGATGTCAGCGACTCGCCGCATTTCGCTGGTAGTGCCACGCGCATCGCCCAGGAGATTCGCCGCCGCGTGGCGCAGGAGCTGCATATCACGGTGTCGGCCGGCGTGGCGCCGAACAAGTTCCTGGCCAAGATCGCCAGCGACTGGCGCAAACCCAACGGACTGTTCGTCATCACCCCGGATCAGGTCGACGATTTCGTGGCCGAGTTGCCAGTAAATAAGCTGCATGGTGTCGGCAAGGTCACGGCGGACAAGCTGATTCGCCTGGGGATTCGCACCTGCCTGGATCTGCGCGACTGGAACAAGCTGGCGCTGGTGCGCGAGTTCGGCAGTTTCGGTGAGCGTCTGTGGCGCCTGGCCCACGGCATCGACGAACGCGAGGTCAAGGTCGACAGCCGCCGTCAGTCACTGAGCGTAGAGCACACCTATGACCAGGATCTGCCCGACCTGCAGAGCTGCCTGGAGAAACTGCCGGCCCTGCTCGAGGAGATGAACGGCCGCCTGCAACGCCTGGATGCCAGCTACAGACCGGACAAGCCCTTCGTCAAGGTGAAGTTTCACGACTTCACCCAGACCACGCTGGAGCAGGCAGGGGCCAGTCGCGATCTGGAAAGCTATCGGCAGTTGCTGGCCAGCGCCCATGCCCGTGGCGACAAGCCGGTGCGCCTGCTCGGAGTGGGGGTCAGGCTGCACGATCTGCGCGGCCGGCAGGAGCAGCTGGAGCTGTTTGCGTAGCCCGGATGAAATCCGGGGTCTTCTTGAGTCTGGACCCGGATTGCATCCGGGCTACGGATGGTGCGTGTGCTGAATCTGGTAGGCGCTTTCGCGGCGAGGTTTTATCGCGGTTGAAGCCGCTCCTGCAGGACAGTGTGCGTCTTGTAGGGCGCGCGTCGTGTCACTCCGCCCAGAGGCGAATCGGCTTGCCGCTGGCGGGCCACAGCTGCAGCTGGCCGATGCCGTTGAAGTCCCAGCGCTGCACCTCGCCGAGCGCTGCGAGGAAACGTTGTTCCTGCTCCATCAGCGCCGGTGCGCACATCTTGCGGGTGCTGCCGGCCGGCTCGAAGCTGAGCGCGTCGCCCTTGAGCGTATAGCCGGCGAACCAGTGATTGCAGCCCGCGTGACCATGGGCGCGACCATCGGCGGCGAAGGTGACGGTCAGGTGGCTGCGGTCGATCAGCGGGCGCTCGCCGATCCACTCCACGCGGTAGCTGCGCTCGGTTTCCAGTTGCGGTGCGTCGCTGGCGCAGCCGGCCAGTGCGGCGGCGAGCAGGGCGAGGGACAGGGTGCGGTGCATGGTTCAGGCCTCCTGGCAGGTGCGGCATAGATGACGGCCGGCGTCGTTGCGCCAGCCCAGTTCGGCGATGCGGGCCTCGGCTGCCGGCGCCTGCGCGGCTTTGCCGAGGGCGGCATCGACGGCGAATTCGAAATCCAGCTGCTTGCCGCAGCCGTCGCAGTTCACCTGCCAGTTATGAATGGCCAGCTCCTTGAACTGCGGCCCTTTGCATACGGCCAGCCATTGGCCGGGCGGGTTGATCAGGTGGCGAACCTTTTCCACATCCAGGCGCATGTGCAGGTCGCGGCTGCCCTTGAGGGTGACCAGCAGCGTGTCACCCGCCTGGATCGAACCGCCATTGCCGGTGACCTGGTAGCGGCCTGGCGCCAGTGCGCGGCATTCGGTGAGGGTGTGTTGCGGGTTGAGCAGGGAATAACGGAAATCGTGTTCGGCCATGGGTCCTCCGGATCAGCCGGCATGCTATCACGCGCCGGCCTTGACCTCATTGCTTGGCCGGCCGGCGAGCCAGGCCGAGATATTGGCCAGGGTGGTGCGGGCAATGGCGTCGAGCGCTTCGTGGGTGAGGAAGGCCTGGTGCGCGGTGACGATGACATTGGGGAAGGTCAGCAGGCGGGCCAGTGTGTCGTCCTGCAGCGGCAGGTCTGAGTGATCCTCGAAGAACAGCTCCGACTCCTCTTCATAGACGTCCAGGCCCAGGTAGCCGAGCTGGCCGCTCTTCAGCGCTTCGATCAGGGCGGGGGTATCGACCAGCGCACCGCGGCCGGTATTGATCAGCATGACGCCGCGCTTCATCTGTGCGAGGCGGATGGCATCGATCAGATGGTAGCTTTCATCGGTCAGCGGGCAGTGCAGGCTGAGGATGTCGCTGCTGGCGATCACCTCGTCCAGTGGCGTCTGGCGTGCGCCGATGGCGTCGAGTCCATCGAGCGGGAACGGGTCGTAGATCAGTACCTGGCAACCGAAGCCGTGCATGATGCGGGCGAACACCTGGCCGATCTTGCCGCCGCCTATCACCCCGACGGTCTTGCCGTACAGGTCGAAACCGGTCAGACCGTGCAGGGAAAAATCACCTTCACGGGTGCGATTGAAGGCGCGATGAATGCGTCGGTTAAGCGCCATCACCAGCGCCACGGCGTGTTCGGCCACTGCATGCGGCGAGTAGGCCGGGACTCGTACCACCGGCAGCCCCAGGCGCTGCGCGGCTGCCAGGTCGACATGGTTGTAGCCGGCCGAGCGCAGGGCGATCAGGCGAGTGCCGCCAGCGGCCAGGCGCTGCAGCACTGCCGCGGACAGATCGTCGTTGATGAAGGCGCAGACCACTTCGCTGCCGTCGGCCAACGCGGCGCTGTCAGTGGTCAGGCGTGTTTCGTGGAACTGCAGATGCCAGCCCGCCGGGCTGTTCACCGCCAGGAAGGACTCGCGATCATAGGGTTTGCTACTGAACAGGCAGATACGCATGGTTCCCCCTCAGGCACTCTGTGCGGCCGCTTCGGTCAGGCGCACGATGGCGTCGTCCAGTTCGTCCAGCGCGCGTTGCGCCTCGGGGTCATCCTGTTTGAGCAGTGTCTCGCTGCGTTGGCAGGCGGCACGCAGCTGCGGCACGCCACAGTAGCGGGTGGCGCCGTGTAGCCGATGGACCCGTTCGATCAGCGCGGTGCGCTCGCCGGCATCGCGCGCCTGGCGGATGGCCTGGCGGTCGCCCGGCAGGCCGGCCAGCAGCATGCTCAGCATGTCCGCCGCCAGGTCGGCCTTGCCGGCGGCCAGGCGCAGGCCCTCTTCGGCGTCGAGCACCTTGGGCTGCAATTGCGGTGGTGCAGCTGGGGCGATCCTGTGAGTGGGCTGGTTGCGCAGGTTCAGGCCGGTCCACTTGAGCACAACCTGGGCCAGTTGGCGCTCATTGATCGGTTTGGTCAGATAGTCGTCCATACCGCTTTGCAGCAGCGCGCGCTTCTCGTTGGCCAGGGCGTGGGCGGTCAGGGCGATGATCGGCGTGGCACTGCGGCCTTCATCGCTTTCCCATTGGCGAATGTTTTCGGTGGCTTCGCGGCCATCCATGCCGGGCATCTGCACGTCCATGAATACCAGATCGAAGCTGCCTTGCTGAATGGCTTCTATCGCGGCGTAGCCGCTGTCTACCGCCTTGACCTGGGCACCCAGGTCGTCGAGCAGGGTTTGCACCAGCAGCAGGTTGGCCGGGTTGTCGTCGACGCAGAGAATCTGCGGTCTGCGTGTGTCGCCAATGGCGACAGGCTCGCTGGCCGAGCGCTGCGGGTTGACCATTTCCACCAGCGCCTTGTGCAGCTTGCGCGTGCAAGGGGGCTTGGCCTGCAGCTGGGTATAAGCGTCGGGCAGCGATTCGTGGAACAGCCCCAGCTCGGTGGTCGGGCACAGCACCAGGGTCTTGCAACCGAGTCGGTCGAGTTCGCGGATACGCTGGCCGAGCTCTTCGGGTGGCAGCTGGCTGGCGGTGATGCCCAGCACAGCCAGGCTCAAGGGTTGTTCGCGGTGCTGCTGGTCGTTCACCGCCTCGAAGAGCTGCTCGGGTGCAGCGAAGCTTTCCACCTCCAGGCCGCAGTCCTGAAGTTGGTGAGCCAGCGCCTGACGGGCCAGCTCATGGCCTTCCAGCACGGCCACGCGACGACCCTGCAGAGCTGCGCGCGGCAGGTCCTCGGCATCGTCGCGGGCCTTGGGCAGGCTCAGGGTGATCCAGAATTCCGAGCCTTCGCCCGGGGTGCTGTCGACCCCGATCTCGCCGCCCATCTGCTCGATCAGGCGTTTGGAAATCACCAGGCCAAGGCCGGTGCCACCGGCCTGGCGGCTGAGCGAATTGTCAGCCTGGCTGAAGGCCTGGAACAGTGCGCGCAGGTCTTCGTCGGACAAGCCAATGCCGGTGTCCATCACGCTGATGCGCAGCTGAGCACTGTCGGCGCTCTCGTCCTCGACCATGGCGCGCATGACGATGGTGCCTTCGCGGGTGAACTTGATCGCGTTGCTCACCAGGTTGGTCAGCACCTGTTTCAGACGCAGCGGGTCGCCGCGCAAGGCCAGCGGCGTGTCGCGGTAGATCAGGCTGACCAGCTCCAGCTGTTTTTCGTGGGCGGCGGGGGCGAGGATGGTCAGGGTGTCCTGCAGCAGGTCACGCAGATTGAACGGTATGGATTCGAGTACCAGCTTGCCGGCCTCGATCTTGGAGAAGTCGAGCACCTCGTTGATGATGCCGAGCAGGCTGTCGGCGGATTTTTCGATGGTCGACAGGTAATCCTGCTGGCGCGGGCTGAGCTCGCTTTTCTGCAGCAGGTTGGTGAAACCGAGAATGCCGTTGAGCGGGGTGCGAATCTCGTGGCTCATGTTGGCCAGGAACTCGGACTTGATGCGGCTGGCTTCCAGAGCCTCCTTGCGTGCGAAATCCAGCTCGATGTTCTGGATCTCGATGGTTTCCAGGTTCTGCCGCACGTCCTCGGTGGCCTGCTCGATGCTGTGCTGCAGTTCTTCCTGCGCGTTCTGCAGGGCCTCTGCCATGCGGTTGATGCCGGCGGCCAGCTCATCCATCTCATGGCTGCCCAGCGGTGGCAGGCGGGTTTGCAGATGGCCGTCCTTGAGCTGCGCGACTCCCGCCTTGATCTCGCGCAGCGGGCCATTGATGCTGCGGCTCATGCGCAGGGCAAGGAGGGCGGTGACGGCGAGGCCGCCGACGATCAGCAGCAGGCTGGCGAACAGGTTGCGATAGCCCGTGAGCAGCGTGCTCTGATGGGAAAGCTCCAGCTCGACCCAGCCGAGTAGCTCCAGCGTGCGCTCGTCATCCGGCGTGTCAGCGAGCACCAGGTGCTGCTCGTAAACCGGCAGAAGAAAGCGCGTGGCGTCCTGTCCACTGAGCAAGCTGACGCCCGGCAGGCTGACCGGTGTGGGATTGAGCATGCTTGGCCCGGCATGTGCCAGCGACTTGCGCTCGGGCTCGAGAAAACCTACCGCGCGCACGTCCGGGTGCTCCAGCGCCTGCTGGGCGATGCGCTCGAGCTTTTTAACGTCTTTCTGTTCCAGCGCCGGAGCCGCGAGCGGCGCCAGGTGTTCGACCAGCATCTCGCCGCGTTGCAACAGCTGAGTCTGCAGACCCGAGAGCTGCACCCAGGTGAAGTAGCCACCGAGCACCAGTGCCAGCAGGCTGGTGGGCAGCAGGGTGAGCAGTAGTACACGGCCCTTGATGCTTAAATCCTTGAACACGACCTTCCTCCTTCAGAACATCTGGGCAGTGTAGCGATTCGGCACGCTGGAATCTGTAGATGAGCGATTGTCGTTTAATAGGTAGAATTGTTCTCATTCTGCCTTTCCGGTTTTTCGCCATGATGACTTCCGCTCCTGCCTCGGCTCGAATCCTTGCGGTCGAGGACGATCCGCTGCTTGCCAGCCACCTGCAGTCCCACCTGATGGGGTGCGGCTTCGATGTAACGCTCAGCCATGACGGCAGCGAAGGCCTGCAGCTGGCTGAAAGCGAGGATTTCGACCTGATTCTTATGGATATCCTGTTGCCCGGCACCAATGGCCTCGAAGCGCTGCAGCGCTTGCGCCGGCAACGCAGCGTGCCGGTGTTGCTGATGTCGGCGCTGGGCGACGAGCAGAACCGCATCGCCGGTTTCAGCCAGGGCGCCGATGACTATCTGCCCAAACCCTTCAGCCTCGGCGAACTGAGCGTGCGAGTGGAGGCCATTCTGCGCCGCGTTGCCTATGAACGCCGCGAGCCGCAGTCGAGCACCGACGGCAGCGGTCTGCAGTTCGACGAAGGGCGTAGTGATGTCGCCTTTCGTGGGAACTGGGTGGGTCTGACGCCCAGCGAATACCGCGTGCTGGAGCTACTCTGGCGGCACCCGGAGGAGGCCTTGAGCAAGCCCTTTCTTTATCAGCAGGCGCTACGTCGTGCTTATTCTCAGCATGACCGCAGCCTGGACATGCACGTCAGCCATATCCGTCGCAAGCTGCAGGCCGTCGGCTACGAGGCCGCGCGCATCGATACCGTGTGGGGCAAGGGCTACGTTCTGGTCAATTCCTGCATATGAGTCTGCCGGGTAGACACTCACTGCTCTGGCGTCTGGCCGGTGCGCTGGCCCTGTTCTGTCTGCTGCTGGTCAGCCTGCACGTGGACGTCGGCCGCGAGCTGATCGAGGCGACGTCTTATCTGCCCGATTCCACCCGGCAGACGCTCAAGGGTTATGCCCGAGAAGCGGAAACGGCGTGGCAAGAGGAGGGCGCGCCGGGTGTCGATACCTTTCTCCAGCGGTTGCAGGAGCGCGAGCGAATCTGGGGCGTGGTGGTCGATTCGCACAAGCACTCGCTGTCCTCGCAGCCGTTGAACACCGAGCAGGAGCAGCGCCTGGACTTCGTTCGCAGGCTCGATTTCTCCGTAGGACGGCCGGGCGGTACGCCAACCTTCTATATCCCCTTTGCCGACAGCGATGCCCGGCTGGTGATGGAGCTGCCGCAGCGCCTGAATCCGCGCCGGTACAACGAGCTATGGGAGCTGCTGCTGCAGCGCGTATTGCCGGCGATTCTGGCAATCGTCGTGGCGCTGCTGCTGTACCGTCTGCTGATCGCTCCGTTGGCGATCCTCCGGCGGCAGGCTGCCGCGCTCAGCGCTGGCGACCTTTCCGCCCGACTGGGGCCGCAGGTGACAAGGCGCAAGGATGAGTTGGGCGAGCTGGCGCGAACCTTCGATCATATGGCCGAACGACTGGATGGCACCGTGGCCTTCCAGCGCCAGCTGCTGCGTGATCTGTCCCATGAATTGCGTACGCCATTGGCCCGCTTGCGCGTGGCAGGGGAGAGCGAGCAGGACGGCGAGGCGCTGCGTCAGCGCCTGGCGCGTGAGATCGAGGAAATGGAAAAGCTGGTCGGTGACGCCCTAGAGCTGGTCTGGCTGGATACCGAACGGCCCAGCCTGCCACTTGAAGAGGTCGATGTCGGTCGGCTCTGGGACGTGATCAGGGAGAACGCCTGCTTCGAGAGCGGCTGGGCCATCGAGCGCATGCCCTGCCAGCTGCCTGCAGACTGTCGGGTGCTGGGCAACCTCAACGGCCTGGCACAGGCTCTGGAGAACATCCTGCGCAATGCCATTCGCCACTCGCCCGACGGCGGTGTGGTACGCCTGGCCGGGCGGCGTGAAGGGGGGCAGTGGTTGCTGTGGATCGAGGATCAGGGACCGGGAGTCGCCGAGGGCGAACTGGAAGCCATCTTTCGTCCCTTCACCCGGCTCAGTGCCGCACGGCCTGGTGGCGATGGCTTCGGTCTGGGGCTGGCCATCGCCCGCAGCATGATCGCCACCCAGGGCGGTCATCTATGGGCGGAAAACGCCAGGCCAGGGCTGCGGCTCAAGCTGCGCCTGCAAAGTGTATAGTTCGTAAATTCGATTTACTCTCAAATGTAAATAAATACTATTTGCGTCGAGCCTGTCAGGGCCGGCGGATAGTCGCAATGCTTTTTCCTTCCTGATGCGTCGCTGGCGACGCTGCGCCGTTTTGCTCCGGTCCTCTACATGGCTTTCGGCCTTCGTCACCGCTCGGTCGGCTGAGCCAGGCGAGCGTTGCTGATGTGCCGAGATGAAGTCGCCAGCCAGGCGATGTCCGGGGGGGCAGGAGGAGGGCTTCTGTGCGGGACGGTCGCTGGCAGTCAGCCGACAACTCGATTCACTTCGATCACAGGGAGCCATCCACATGCCATTCAATACGCGACGTCTCGATGCACCGGCGCGTCCCGCAAGCACGAAAACCCTTCTGGCGATCACGTTGGCTTCGTTGGCCTGCTCGGTGGCTGCCGAAGAGCAACCCAAGCAGCTGGAGCTTGGTGCGGTAGTGGTCACTGCAACGGGCTTCGAGCAAAGCGTCAAGGATGCTCCCGCAGCCATCACGGTCATTTCCGCCGAGGAGTTGAAGAAGCGCTCCTATACCGATGTGACCGACGCGCTGAAGAATGTGGCCGGGGTACAGATCGCGGGTGGCGGGGTGGAACGCTCGATCCAGATCCGCGGCATGACGTCCGGCTATACGCTGTTTCTCATCGACGGTCGGCCGATGCAGGGCAACGACGCCTTCGGCCTCAACGGTACGCAGAACGGCACGCCGATCAATTTCCTGCCCCCCATCGAGGCGATCGAGCGCATCGAGGTCATTCGTGGCCCTGCTTCGTCTCTCTACGGCTCCGACGCCATGGGCGGGGTGATCAACATCATCACCAAGAAAATCCGCAACGAGTTCGCCGGTAGCATCACCACCGAGTACAGCCTGGCCGATAGCGCCAACAAGGTGAACGAGGACGGCTATCAGACCAGTGCCTATCTGAATGCGCCGCTGATCGAGGATGTGCTGGCCCTGCAGGTCAACGGTTCATTCCTGCATCAGGACGAAAGCCATTTCCTCGGCGGTGACGACAGCGCTGCCTCCGATCCCAGGTACAGAAGAAGCAACCTGGGCGGCAAGCTGGGCTGGAACATCAACGAGCAGAACCTGGTCACCTTCAACTACAACGAAGCGCTGCAACGCCGTTGGGCCAATCCGGGCAAGAGCATCGACGTGGCCGACGAACCGAGCTACAACGAGTCGATCCTCAAGACCTACGCCATTACCCACGAAGGGCGTTACGACAACCTGCTGCTGGATACCTACGTCAACTACGACACCTCGGAGAACCCGACGCGAGTCAACGCCAATACCGGCAATGGCATCGAGTACAACGTGCTGACGGCCAACACCCAGGCGACCTATTTCCTTGGCTCCCATGCACTGACAGGTGGCCTGACCCACAAGTACGAAGAGCTCAAGGACGGTGCCAGCAGCGGCCTGCGCCCGCCGGTCGTTCCGGTTGCCGATGCCGTAGTGGAGATGGAGCGCTACCAGAATTCGATCTTCCTAGAAGACAACTGGAGCCTGACCGACGACCTGTCGCTGACCCTCAGTGCCCGCTACGACGACAACGAGGCGTTTGGCAGCGAAGTCAGTCCCAAGGTCTATGCCGTCTATCACTTGACCGAGAACTTCACCCTAAAGGGCGGCGTGACCTCCGGTTACAAGGCGCCCAGCCTGCGCCAGGCCGCCACCGATTTCGGCTCCAACTCGAGGGGCGGCGTGATCATCGGTAACCCCGAGCTAACCCCGGAGACCAGCCTCAACCGCGAGATCGGCATCGGCTACGAAAACTTCGATCTGGGCCTCAACACGACCCTGACTGTCTACCAGACCGACTATAAGGACAAGATCAACCGCACTGGCCGCGTCTGCCAGCCGAACGTGCCCTGCGTATACAACGGCACCACCTACCCGGCGCATCAGTACGGCTACACCGCCTACGAGAACGTGGACGAGGCGGAGCTCAGGGGTGTTGAGTTCACCCTGGATTACCAGCTGCTCGACAACCTGATGTACCGCCACAGCTACACCTATACCAGCACGGAGCAGAAGACCGGTCAGTACAAGGGTGAGCCGCTCAACGACATGGCCAAGCACATGTTCAACGTCTCGCTGGACTGGCAGGCCATGGACAAATTGAACCTCTGGACTCAGCTCAACTACCGGGGCGAGACCTCCGGGCGCTGGCAGACCGGCACCAGTGGCGGTAACAGCAACGGCGTGACCTACCCGTCCTATACCTTCGCCGATGTCGGCCTGGTGTACCGACCGAGCAAGGATCTGAGCCTGAAGTTCGGCGTGTACAACGTCACCAACAAGGAAGTCACCACCGAGGATGACTACGCCTACAACCTCGATGGCAGACGCTACGTATTCGGTCTGACTCAGGCCTTCTGACCTGCGCATGGCCAGATCGCCGATGCTGTCGACCTGGCCTCAAGGAGTTCTGGCGTGTTGCCACGACAGCGCGCCGAACATGACCCATTTTCGGAGAACGAGGGAAAAGAATATGACGCTGTTCAAGCGTACCCTGAGCAACTTGCTGCTGCTTGGCGTGCTGATGTGCGCCGTATCGGCCCATGCCGCCTACCCGCTGGCCATCGAACATGGCCAGGGCAAGTTGACACTGAACGAGGCGCCCAGGCGCGTTGCCGTGTTCGATCTTGGCGTACTCGACACGCTCGATGCCCTGGGGGTTGCCGCCGCTGGCGTGCCGCAGATGTCAGGGCCGACCTACTTGAAGGCGAAATACGAAGGGCGCGAGAGCGTCAATATCGGCACCCTGTTCGAGCCGGATCAGGCGGCACTGCAACGACTCAAGCTGGACCTGATCATCATCGGCGGCCGCTCCAGCAATCAGTTCGAGGCGCTCTCGGCGCTGGCACCGACCATCGACCTGAGCATCGCGCCGGACCAGTTCCTGACAGGCGTGCGCCGCAATCTGCAGCTGCTGGGCGCAATCTTCGACAAGCAGGAACAGGCGACGCAGCTGCAGGCGCAGCTGGATAAGGAACTGACTGCGCTACATGCCAAGACTGCCGGGCAGAGCGCGCTGACCCTGTTCACCGTCAATGGCGCGCTGATGCTGCATGCGCCGGGCGAGCGTTTCGGCATGCTCAACGAAGTGCTGGGTACTCGTCCGGTGGTTGCGGCGGTGGATCCGGCGAGCGTGGTGCAGGCGCGTCCAGCGCCGGATTCGCCCGAGGCCAGGCAAATGCGCGAGCAGCAGCGGGTGCGCCTGGATGCTGCGTTGCAGGAACAACCGCAGTGGCTGGTGGTTCTCGACCGTGGCGCGGCGACCGGCGGTGAAGGCAAGGCCGCCGAAACCCTGGGCAAGCATGGCGGCATCGCGGCCAGCAAGGCCTGGGCCGCTGGCAAGGTGTTCTACCTCGACCCGGCGACCTGGTACATCGCCACCGGTGGCTACCAGGGGCTGGTGGCTACCCTGAAGGATTTCGCCGCCGCGCTGTAAGCGTTGCGATGTGGCTCGGGGACGATCCGGGCCACCGCTTCATCACGCCCTGACACTGATCATGGCGTGATGAAGCGACGGGTTCGGCGTATCATGACGCCCCTTCGCGTCAGTCTGGATTCGAGCGACCCATGACCCTGCAATTCCCCACCATCGCCGACTGCATCGGCAACACGCCCCTGGTGCGCCTGCAGCGCCTGGGCGGCGACACCAGCAACACCCTGCTGGTCAAGCTGGAAGGCAACAACCCGGCCGGCTCGGTCAAGGACCGCCCGGCGCTGTCGATGATCAATCGCGCCGAGCTGCGTGGCGATATCCAGCCTGGCGACACCCTGATCGAAGCCACCAGCGGCAACACCGGCATCGCCCTGGCCATGGCGGCGGCGATCAAGGGCTACAGGATGATCCTGATCATGCCGGACAATTCCACCGCCGAGCGCAAGTGGGCGATGACCGCCTACGGTGCCGAGCTGATCCTGGTCAGCAAGGAAGAGGGCATGGAGGGCGCGCGTGATCTGGCCGAGAAGCTGCAGGCCGAAGGGCGCGGCAAGGTACTCGATCAGTTCGCCAATGGCGACAACCCCGAGGCGCACTACAGCGGTACCGGCCCGGAAATCTGGCGCCAGACCGGTGGGACCATCACCCACTTCATCAGCTCCATGGGCACCACCGGCACCATCATGGGCACCTCGCGCTACCTCAAGGAGCAGAACCCGGCGATTCAGATCGTTGGTCTGCAGCCGCAGGAAGGCTCGGCCATTCCGGGCATCCGTCGCTGGCCCGAGGAATACTTGCCGAAGATCTATCAGGCCGAACGGGTCGACCAGGTGATGGACATGGGCCAGGCCGAGGCCGAGCACGTCATGCGTCGTCTGGCGCGTGAAGAGGGCATCTTCTGCGGTGTGTCTTCCGGCGGCTCGGTGGCCGGCATGTTGCGTCTGTCGCAGCAGGTGGAGAACGCGGTGCTGGTGGCGATCATCTGTGATCGAGGCGACCGTTACCTGTCCACCGGCGTTTACCAAGAACCGGCGCACTGATGGCCAGACGCAGCTCCAACCTGCGCTTTCAGCCCAGCGGCGGCAGCCGTGCGGCGCAGGTGCCGGTCGGCAAGAAGCAGAAACTCGCCATCGAGCGTCTGGCCGGCGACGGTCGCGGCATCGCCTTCGAAGGCGGGCGCACCTGGTTCGTCAGCGGCGCACTGGCCGGTGAAGAGGTCGAGGCGCGGGTACTCAGCGCCCGCAGCCAGACCGTCGAGGCGCGCGTCGAACGCATCATCACCGCCAGCAGCGAGCGCCGTCAGGCACCCTGCATTCATGCCGAGCGCTGTGGCGGTTGCAACCTGCAGCACATGCCGCATGCCGACCAGCTCGCCCTGAAACAGCGCACGCTCAGCGAGCAGTTGTCGCGTCTGGGCGGCGTGCAGCCGGATGAGTGGGCTGCGCCCCTGATAGGGCCGGAGTTCGGCTACCGCCGCCGCGCGCGCATTGCCGTGCGCTGGGATGCAAAGGGCCGGCAACTGCAGGTCGGGTTCCGTGCCGAAGCCAGCCAGGACATCGTCGCCATCGACCAATGTCCGGTACTGGTACAGCCCTTGCAGTCCATTTTCAGCGCCTTGCCGGCCTTGCTGCGCAGTCTGGAAAAGCCGCAGGCAGTCGGGCACGTCGAGTTGTTCAGCGGTACCGCCGAAGCCGTACTGCTACGCCATACCGCTGCGCTGACAGAAACTGACCTCGAGCGCCTGCGCGCCTTCTGTGACGAGCATCGCGCACAGCTGTGGCTGCAGGGCGACGGGCAGCCACAGCCGGACGATCCGTCCGCGGTGCTGGGGTTCGAGTTGCAACGCTGGCAGTTGCAATTGGCCTATCGACCGGGTGATTTCGTACAGGTCAATGGTCTGGTCAACGAGGCGATGGTCGCTCAGGCGCTAGACTGGTTGGCAGTACACCCTGGTGAGCGGGTCCTGGATCTGTTCTGCGGCCTGGGCAATTTCGCCCTGCCGCTGGCGCGCCAGGCGGCCGAAGTGGTGGCTGTGGAGGGCGTCGAGGCGATGGTGCAGCGGGCCGCTGACAACGCGCGCCACAACGGCTTGGACAATGCGCACTTTTATCGCGCCGACCTGTCCAAGCCGCTGGTCAACGAGACCTGGGCGCGTGGCGGTTTTGCCGCTGTGCTGCTCGATCCGCCGCGTGACGGCGCGCTGGCGGCGGTACGTGGGATGAGCGAGCTGGGCGCGCAGCGCCTGGTCTATGTATCCTGCAACCCGACCACGCTGGCGCGCGACGCCGCCGAGTTGCTGCGGCAAGGCTATCGCCTGCGCCGCGCCGGGATTCTCGACATGTTCGCGCAAACCGCGCATGTCGAGGCCATGGCTCTATTCGAGAAACCCGAGCCCTAGGGCTCGGGCCAAGGCGGTACGTTCGGTACCGCAGGGGTGTGCAGGACGCGCATCCTTTCAGTTAATCCGACCGGCTCAGAGAAGGCCGGCGACTGTTCGGTGCGACTCATGCGCACCGTAGGGAAGGTAAGACGATGGTTCAGGTGAGAGCGCATCAGCCAGTCAACGATGACGGCAGCATCAATCTCGAGGCCTGGTTGGAGCATGTCACTCGCGTCGATCCGGCACTGGATCGCCAGGCGCTGCAAGAGGCCTGCGAGTTCGCCCGCGATCTGGAGCAGCAGGCCAACACCACCCAGCATCACTGGAGCGAGGGCGCGTCGACATTCCGCGCCGGTCTCGACATCGCGGAAATCCTCGCCGATCTCAAGCTCGATCAGGATTCGCTGGTCGCGGCGATCATCTATCGCGGTGTGCGCGAGGGCAAGATCACCCTGGCTGCGGTGCACCAGCGTTTCGGCCCGGTGGTGGCCAAGCTGATCGAAGGCGTGCTGCGCATGGCGGCGATCAGCGCCAGTATCAACCCGCGTGAATCCGTGGTGCTCGGCTCGCAGACGCAGGTGGAGAACCTGCGCAAGATGCTGGTGGCCATGGTCGACGACGTGCGTGTGGCGCTGATCAAGCTGGCCGAACGCACCTGCGCCATTCGCGCGGTCAAGGAAGCCGACGAAGAGAAGCGCCAGCGCGTGGCGCGCGAGGTGTTCGACATCTACGCACCGCTGGCGCATCGCCTGGGCATCGGCCATATCAAGTGGGAGTTGGAAGATCTGTCCTTCCGCTACCTTGAGCCGGAACAGTACAAGCAGATCGCCAAGCTGCTGCACGAGCGTCGCCTCGATCGCGAGCAGTACATCAACGACGCCATGGCCCACCTGCGCCAGGAGCTGGAAGCCACCGGCATCAAGGCCGATATCAGCGGCCGGGCGAAACACATCTATTCGATCTGGCGCAAGATGCAGCGCAAGGGCCTGCAATTCAGCCAGATCTACGACGTGCGTGCGGTGCGCGTGCTGGTGCCGGAGGTGCGCGACTGCTACACCACCCTGGGTATCGTGCACACCCTGTGGCGGCACATTCCCAAGGAGTTCGACGACTACATCGCCAACCCCAAGGAGAACGGCTACCGCTCGCTGCACACCGCGGTGCTCGGCCCGGAAGGCAAGGTGCTGGAAGTGCAGATCCGCACCCACGCCATGCACGAGGAAGCCGAACTGGGCGTGTGCGCGCACTGGCGCTACAAGGGCACCGACGTCAAGTCCGGCTCCAACCACTATGAAGAGAAGATTTCCTGGCTGCGTCAGGTCATCGAGTGGCACGAGGAGCTGGGCGATATCGGCGGCCTGGCCGAGCAATTGCGCGTGGACATCGAGCCGGATCGGGTCTACGTCTTCACCCCCGACGGCCACGCCATCGACCTGCCCAAGGGCGCCACGCCGCTGGACTTCGCCTACCGCGTGCACACCGAGATCGGTCATAACTGCCGCGGCGCCAAGATCAACGGCCGTATCGTGCCGCTGACCTACAGCCTGCAGACCGGCGAGCAGGTGGAGATCATCACCAGCAAGCAGGGCTCGCCGAGTCGCGACTGGCTCAACCCTAACCTGGGCTACGTCACCACCAGCCGCGCGCGGGCCAAGATCGTCCACTGGTTCAAGCTGCAGGACCGCGACCAGAACGTCGCAGCCGGCAAGCAGTTGCTCGAACGCGAGCTGGCGCGCCTGGCCCTGGTTGGCGCGGATTTCGACAAGCTGGCCGAAAAGGCCAACCTGAAGACCGCCGAGGACCTGTTCGCCGCCCTGGGTGCCGGCGACGTGCGCCTGGCTCATGCGGTCAACCTGGCGCAGCAACTGGTCGAACCGGAACGCAGCAGCGAGCAACTGGAGCTGATCCCGCGCAAGGCGCAGGGCTTCAAGCCGGGCAAGCGCGGCGACATTCAGATCCAGGGCGTCGGCAACCTGCTGACGCAGATGGCCGGCTGCTGCCAGCCGCTGCCGGGCGACCCGATCGTCGGTTACATCACCCTCGGCCGTGGCGTCACCATCCACCGTCAGGACTGCCCGACGGCACTGCAGCAGACGGCGCGTGAGCCGGAGCGGATGATCCAGGTGAGCTGGGGGCCGGTGCCGGTGCAGACCTACCCGGTGGAGATCGTCATCAAGGCCTACGACCGTTCCGGTCTGCTGCGTGACGTCACCCAGGTACTGCTCAACGAAAAACTCAACGTGCTGGCGGTCAACACCCGCTCGAACAAGGAGGACAACACCGCCTCCATGTCGATTACCGTGGAGATTCCCGGGCTCGATGCGCTCGGGCGTCTGCTGGCGCGCATCGGCCAGTTGCCCAATATCATCGAGGCGCGTCGTCACCGCGTCAGTTGAACGGCAAGCAATCGTAGCCCGGATGCAATCCGGGGGCGTGACGAAGCATTCCGGGATTGCATCCGGGCTACGTTTCCAAGGAACTCCATGTACCAACTCGACGACCTGCTGCACCTGATGGCGCGCCTGCGCGACCCGCAACACGGCTGCCCCTGGGACCTCAAGCAGAGCTACGCGAGCATCGTGCCCTACACCCTGGAAGAGGCCTATGAAGTCGCCGACGCCATCGAGCGCGGCGATTTCGATCACCTTCCCGGCGAATTGGGCGACCTGCTGTTCCAGGTGGTCTATTACAGCCAGCTGGCGCAGGAAGAGGGGCGCTTCGACTTCGCCAACGTGGTCGACGGCATCACCAGCAAACTGATCCGCCGTCACCCGCACGTCTTCCCTGACGGCGATCTGTATGGTGCGCCGGATGTGGCCAGGCTGGAGGAGGCCGCGGTCAAGCAGCGCTGGGAAGAGCTCAAGGCGCAGGAGCGCGCTGAAAAGGCGGCCGCCCCCGAGCAGCTGTCGCTGCTCGATGACGTACCCGCTGCGCTGCCGGCGTTGTCGCGCGCGGTCAAGTTGCAGAAGCGTGCGGCCCAGGTCGGTTTCGACTGGCCTGAAGCGCTGCCGGTGGTGGACAAGGTGCGCGAAGAGCTGGACGAAGTGCTCGAAGCCATGAGCGAGAACGATGCCGAGGCGGTGGCCGAGGAAATCGGCGATCTACTGTTCGTCGTCAGCAACCTGGCGCGGCACCTGAAAGTCGACCCGGAAGCCGCGCTGCGCGCCGCCAACGGCAAGTTCGAGCGACGCTTTCGCTTCATCGAGCAAAGCGTGCGCGAAGCCGGGCGCAGCCTGGACGAGTGCTCGCTGGAAGAGCTGGACGCCCTGTGGGGCGAGGCGAAGAAGCTGGAGAAACAGGCGCCTGGCTGCTGAGAACCCTAGCCCGGACGCAACCCGGGAAATGCCTTGTTTACCCCCCCGGATTGCATCCGGGCTACACGGCTGGAGCGGCGGGCTGTAAGCCATTATGCTGGGCGCCTTGGACTGGTAGCGCGAATCTGCGTCGCTGCCGCAACGAAATCATGTTCGGGATCTTTAGTCATGGGTCTTTCCCTGCGCGACCAGCTGCTCAAAGCCGGCCTGGTCAATGAAAAACAGGCCAAGCAGGTTGGCAAGCAGCAGCAGAAGCAGAAGCGTCTGGCGCACAAGGGCCAGGCCGAACTGGACGACAGCGCACGCCAGGCCGCGCTGCAGGCGCAGGCCGAGAAGGCTGCCCGTGACCAGGAGCTGAATCGTCAGCAGCAGGAAAAAGCCGAGCAGAAAGCCCGCACCGCGCAGATCAAGCAGCTGATCGAGCGTTCTCGCCTGCCCAAACTCGACGGCGACGACTACTACAACTTCGTCGACGACAAGAAGGTCAAGCGCCTGCCGGTCAACACCATGATGCGCAACAAGCTGTCCAATGGCTGGTTGGCCATCGTTCGCCATGGCGGTGGCTATGAGGTGATCCCGCGTGAAGCGGCCTTGAAGATCCAGGAGCGTGATGCCTCGCGCATCGTCCTGCTCAATACCCACGTCGAAGCGCCGGATACCGATGATCCCTATGCGGCCTATCAGATTCCCGACGATCTGATGTGGTAAGGCCCCGGGCCTCTATTCGTCACTGCGCTGCGCTCAGCAGCGCTTGCTGCTCAGTAGCACACGCCCGAAGCTGGCGCCGGCATCCAGGGGCGTGATCGCCAGCAGGCGGTCCATGCGCAGGCGCTGTTCGCCAGCGGTCGTACGCAGCAGCAGAAACTCTCCCTCGCTCGCCTTGGTTTCCGTGGTCAGTGCCTGCCCCTGCAGCCGTGAGCCGTCGACCAGTTCGATATCCAGCTGATAGCAGTGCATGCAGGCGATCTCCAGGTAGTCATAGAGGTCACAGGCAAGGGGTTGGTAGTCGTCCATCGAATCGTCCTCCGCGCTGGCTGGAGACTAGCCGAGAAATGCCCCCGGCTGTTTTCCGTGGCGATAAAGAAACGCCGCAACCCGATACCGGTGTTGCGGCGTTTTCGTTTCGCGGACGCGCCTTACATCAACGGAATGGTGTAGCTGACGATCAGGCGGTTTTCGTCCAGATCGCCAATGCTCGCGTTGGAGCGCACCATCGCGTTACGCCAGCGCACGCCAAGGTTCTTCAGTGGGCCTTGCTGGATGACGTAGCTGATATCGATGTCACGTTCCCATTCCTTGCCGCTTGCGCCACCCACGCCGTCGAAGCCGTCACCGGTCACGTAGCGCACGAACGCGGTCAGACCCGGAATGCCGTAGCTGGCGAAGTTGACGTCATAACGTGCCTGCCAGGATTTCTCGTCCTTGCGGGTAAAGTCGAGAATCTGGATGTAGTTGACGATGTACGGATCGGTTTCTGTCAGGAAGGGGAAGGCGTTGTCGCCACCGACCTTCTGGTAGCCCAGGCGGAATGTGTGCGCGCCGATGCCGGCCCAGAGGTTGACCGAGGTGAGGTCGTTATCCAGCTTGCCGCCGAGTTTGCGGCCGTTGTCCTGGGAGTCGAAGTAGGCCAGGTTGGCGCCCAGTTTCCAGTCGCCGATGGGCTGCACATGGATCAGGTTGTACAGCTTCTGGTCGTAGATATCTTCCAGCTCGCCGTACCACACGCCGACCGTGGTGTTGCCGCCATTGAACTTGTAGTCGCCGCCGGCGAAGTTGTAGCGGTCGCTTTCGCCGCCGACGTTGGTGGCGGTGATATCCACTCTGTCGGTAGAGGCGCGTTGGTTGACTTCACGCAGTTGACCGCCATTGAGGGTCAGTCCGTCGATTTCCTGCGAGGTGATCATGCCGCCGGTGAATACCTGCGGCAGCAGGCGCGAGTCGCCGGAGGAGACGATGGGCAGCTTGGGCATCAGCCCGCCCACCTTGCCGACGGTTTTCGAGATCCGTGCCTTGGCCGCCCCGCTGAATTCCGAATATTCGTCCGGCCCCTCGTTGCCGAAGCCGTTGGGCAGCAGAGCAGTGCCGGCACGCTCGTCAGACGAATCGAGTTTTAGGCCCAGGCCTGCATAGGCATCCAGACCAAAACCGACGGTACCCTCGGTGAACCCGGACTCGGCCTTGAGAATGAAGCCCTGTGCCCATTCCTCGCGTTTGGACTGAGCCACACCCGGATCACGCAGGTCGCGATTCATATAGAAGTTGCGCAGTTCCAGCGTTGCTTTGCTGTCGCCGATGAAGTCAGCCTGTGCCAGGCTCGGTAGAGTCAGGCTGGCGCCCAGCGTGGCGAGGGCCACGGCGCGGGCGAGGGGAGTCTTGCTCATTATTGTTTTCTCCTCGTGTTATTGGCAGGTCGGCCACAATGTGACCGGCCAGTTACGGCGCGAGGAAATAAAGCATCTGGCCAGCGAGTCGACTGTAAGACTTTAGTCTCGCGAGGTTTTCAGCTTGGCCTGGCTACAGGTGCGCGCAGGCTCTAGCACGTGCCTGGAAGAAATTTTTCGGGTTTTGCCGCCGATCGGGAAAATCGCCGTCGCGCACAATGAACCTGAGAAAAAGCGGTAACCGTTGGTCGATAAAAGTTAAAGGTAGCCTTCCACCGGCCGTTAAGTTCGGCAGATAACCTATTCGGGTACCCAGCCATGAATCCTCTGAGCTCACTCAATTCCGCCGCGTCCCGCGCCGCACAGGCCGGCCAGTCCATGGCAGCGCGCAACAGTGCCGTCGATCCGCAGGCTACCCTGGCCAACCGGCTTGCCGAGAAGCTGGGAGTGCCGCCGGGTTCGTTCTCCGCGTCGCGCGACGATTACACCCCGGAAAAAGTGGCCGGGCGGATTCTCGGTTTCATCGAGCAGCGTCTGCAGAGTGAAGCGGCTGCCGGTGCCGATCCGGCCAAGCTGGACAAGCTGCTGACCCAGGCGCGCGACGGCGTGGAAAAGGGCTTTGCCGAGGCGCGCAAGATTCTCGATGGCATGGGCGTGCTCAAGGGCCAGGTGGCCGGCGACATCGACGACACCTACAAGCGCATCCAGGACGGTCTTGGCGATCTCGACAAGCGCTTCGGCAGTGCCCCGAGCACCTCCGGCAAGGTTGCGGTAGCTGGCTATAGCGAGCGCTTCAGCGCATTGGCCGAGACCTTCGATCTGTCCGTGACCACCCGTGACGGCGACCGCCTGCGTATTTCCGTGGCGCAGGCTTCGGCCAGTTGGTCGCAGAGCAGCTTCGCCGCCTCCAGCGACGGTAAATCCACGACCGTAGCCGGCAGTAGCCAATCCGGCAGCATGCGTATCGGCGGCTGGCAAGTGGATGTCGAGGGTGAGCTGGACGAAGACGAGCTCAAGGCGCTGGAGAAGCTCTTCAGCCAGGTTCAGGATCTTTCGGACAAGTTCTATGCCGGTGACCTGGCTGGCGCCTTCGACCGCGCCATGGCGTTGGAGATGGATGGCGAGCAGTTGGCCTCGATGTCCCTGCGCCTGACCCAGACCAGTGTTCGCCAGGCTACCGATGCCTACGGCGCGGTGGCCGGGCCGGGCGCCAGTGCCGTCAATGGCGGGCTGCAGGAATATGCCCAGGGGCTGCTCGACGCGCTGCGCACTGCCGGTGACCTGACCAAGGACGCCGGCGGCCTGCTCAAGGACTTGCTCAAGGGCGGCTTCTCGCTCGATGAGCGCTTCGATCTGCCGCGTCTGGAAAAGGCTGACAGCCTCAATCGCAGCCTGCTCGACGGCTTGCAGTCGCTGCTCGCCGGTCAGGCCGGCAAGGGCAGCGACGCGAGCTGATCCAGCCCGGTGCTACACTGCGCACCTTCGATAGTGAGGTGCGCACATGATGACGCCTGAATGCCAGCTTTTCGGAACCCTGGGGTGCCATCTCTGTGAGGTGGCCGAAGCGCTGCTGATGCCGTTCGTCGAGAATGGCCTGCTCGTCGAGTTGATCGACATTGCCGAGCACGAGGGAATGGTCGATCAGTACGGTTTGCGCATTCCCGTGCTGCGCCGTTGCGATACCGGCAGTGAGCTGAACTGGCCATTCGATGCCGATCAGGTGGTGGCTTTTTTGAGCTGAAAAGCTGGCACCGAGAAACTGCAGGCAATAAAAAACCCGCCGGTTAGGGCGGGTTTTTGATTTGGTCGGAGAGACAGGATTCGAACCTGCGACCTTCTCGTCCCGAACGAGACGCGCTACCAAGCTGCGCTACACTCCGAATGAGGCGTATTCTACCGAAAAACTTTTACCGCACAAGGGGTTAGCCTGAAAAAATCTGCAGGTCATTCACCCTGTTGCGCGGCCGTTGCAAGCCCCGGTTTTCTTCGGTAGTCGCCTCGATGCTCTCGCCTCAGAGTTCCTTGACGGTCTGCACCTGATCCTTGTTGATGGTGGCGCGCTTGCCGTCGAGTTGCTCGAATTCATAGAAGCCGGACTCTTCATCGAACTTGGGCTTGTCCACGGTCTGGATCTCACGCCCATCATTCAGCGTGATCACCGACGGCGTGGAGCAGCCGGCCAGTACAGCGAAGCCGATAGTCATCAGCAGGGCGGGGATGATCCGTTTAGTCATGGTTTGTCTCCTTGCATACAAATGGGGTGCCATACCCTCGCTCAGACGTAAAACTGTCACGCGAGTTCCGCAGCGGGCGTTTCGCTTCAGCTTTCAGGCGCACTTTGCGCCAGCGTTTCGGGGGTGTTGAGGTTGGCCAGTCGCCCGTCGTCCAGCGGGCAATCGACGGCAATCGGCGACAGTCTGCCGAACCAGCGTTGCGGGCTGCGTTCGCCGGATTGCCAGACGTGCTCCAGGTCATCCCTGAGGCGTGTCGGCAGCAGGCAGAACAGTGGCTGCCAATAGCTGCCCTGGCGAATCACCACCGGCTGGCTGCCGGCGTGGGCGAGGAGCGATTCGATCAGGGCACGGTCCACCAGTGGTGCATCGCAGGGCAGCACAAGCATCTGCTCGTGGCGTGCCGCGGCCATGCCGGCGCGAATGCCGGCCAAGGGGCCTTGAAAGTCCTGATCCGCATCGGCGACCAGCTGGTCGGCGTAGGGCGCGTAGTGTTCGTTATTGCGATTGCAGGAGATGATCAGGTCATCGCTCAATGGCCTGGTCAGATCGTGCAGCCAGGCGATCAGCGGCCGGCCGCGCCATTGCACCAGCCCCTTGTCTCGTCCGCCCATACGCTGGCCGCGGCCGCCGGAAAGTAGCAGCACGGAGCAGGCGGGGAACGGGTTGGATGCGGGCATGCGAGCAGTCTCCGGTGTCAGGCTGTGTGATATAACAGCGCCCATTCTCTCCCAATTGGATGCCTGCCATGAACCACAAGGCCGATGCGGTTTTCGTGCCGCTGAACATTGCCGTGCTGACCGTCAGCGACACGCGCACGCTGGAGACCGATACCTCGGGGCAACTGCTGGTCGATCGTCTGACCAGTGCCGGCCACCAATTGGCTGCCCGTGTGTTGCTCAAGGATGATCTGTACAAGATCCGCGCCCAGGTCGCGACCTGGATTGCCGAGGATCAGGTGCAGGTCGTGGTGATTACCGGTGGTACCGGTTTCACCGGACGCGACAGCACGCCGGAGGCAGTCGCCTGTCTGCTGGACAAGCAGGTCGACGGTTTTGGTGAGCTGTTCCGGCAGATATCCGTGGCCGATATCGGCACTTCGACCGTCCAGTCGCGCGCGCTGGCCGGCCTGGCCAATGGCACGCTGGTGTGCTGCCTGCCGGGTTCGACCAACGCCTGCCGCACTGCCTGGGACGGGATTCTCGCTGAACAGCTGGATGCACGGCATCGTCCCTGCAACTTCGTGCCGCACCTGAAACAGGCCGCCGCCTGCGAGTCGCGCGGATGACCTGTTGCGATCATCCTGGCCTGTTGCCCATGGAGGCAGCGCTGCAGCGCCTGCTGGCACTGGCCGACGCGGCCCCCATCGAACAGACCGAGCAGGTTGCGCTGGCCGAGGCCGATGGCCGGGTACTGGCTGAACCGCTGATCGCAGGGCTGGATCTGCCACCCTGGGCCAACAGCGCCATGGACGGCTATGCCCTGCGGCTGTCTGACTGGAAGGGCCAGCCATTGCCGGTCAGTCAGCGTATTCAGGCCGGCACTGCGCCCGAGCCTCTGCAGCCAGGAACCTGCGCGCGTATCTTCACCGGCGCGCCGCTGCCTGTAGGCGCCGATACCGTGGAGATGCAGGAGAACGTCGAGGTCGATGAGGCGGGGGGCGTGCATTTTCGCGAGCCGCTCAAGGCAGGGCAGAACGTTCGTGGCCAAGGTCAGGAAACCCGCGCAGGCGAGTGCGTGCTGCCTGCCGGTACGCGTCTGGGGCCTATCGAACTAGGGCTGGCGGCGTCTCTGGGGGCGGCGCAGCTTTCGGTGCGTCGACGCCTGCGCGTTGCGGTGCTGTCCACGGGCGACGAGCTGGTGGAGCCGGGGCAGATGCTCGGCCCCGGGCAGATCTACAACAGCAACCGGCGCCTGCTGATCGCCTGGCTGCAGCGCCTGGGTTGCGCGGTGGTGGACGCCGGCATATTGCCTGACGACCTGCAGCGTACCCGCGAAGCGCTGGGCGCCTTGGGCGCGGTCGATCTGATTCTTTCTACGGGCGGTGTTTCGGTAGGTGAGGCTGACTATCTCGGTCAGGCGCTGCGTGAGGCGGGCGAGTTGGCGCTGTGGAAGCTGGCGATCAAGCCGGGCAAGCCGCTGACCTTTGGTCATTACCAGGGTGTGCCGGTGATAGGCCTGCCGGGCAACCCGGCTTCGACGCTGGTCACCTTTGGCCTGCTGGCGCGTCCTTATATGCTGCGTCGTCTCGGTGTGCAGCGAGTGGAGCCGCTGGGGTTCGCGGTGCCGGCAGGGTTTGTCTGGGGCAAACCGGGCAAACGTCGTGAGTACCTGCGTGCGCGCCTGGAGAATGGCCGCGTCGTGCCTTACGCCAACCAGAGTTCCGGGGTTCTGCGAAGTGCCGCTTGGGCCGAGGGTCTGGCCGAGGTGATGGAGGGCAGTACGCTGGTCGAAGGGGATATGCTGCGTTTCATTCCCTTGAGCGAGATTCTCGGTTAGCAGGCTGTTGAAAAACTACCTGCGTTGCCATTGCTGCGTTAAAAACAGGCTCAAAATGCTCATTTACAACTCGTAAACTGCGCTTTTTCGCCTGTTTTTGCCTTGCACTGGCTGCCTCGGCTACGTTTTTCAACGGCCTGCTAGCGCCTGAAACGCCCGGCTGCAGGCATGGTCGGGCGCTTTAGATGGCGCGGCGAAACTACTGGGTCACATTTCTAACGATAGAATTTGCAAATGGGCCTTGTAGAAGGCATAGTCGCCGACTTGTAAATTCAACCGACACGGTCGTGCCCATGCTAAAACGCTTCGCACCCCTCGTGCCTCTCGCACTCACAGTCTTTCTCGCTGCATGCGCCGGCCACTCGCCGCAACCGCAGATCAGCGAAGCCACGGTCGAGCCAGTTGCTCGTCCGCTCTCTCAGCAGGTTGAGCCTGCCGATGATGATGAAATCACCGCGCTGATCGACGATAAGCCCTATGAAATGCCGCAGTTGGCAGACAGCCTGCTCGATCTCGGCCGTTCGCTGATCGGTACGCGCTATCGCTACGGTGGCACCTCGGTGCAATCTGGTTTCGATTGCAGCGGTTTCGTAGGCTACCTGTTTCGCGAGGAAGTCGGCCTGGAACTGCCACGTTCCACGCGTGAGCTGATCAACCTCGATGCGCCGAAGGTGGCGCGTGCCGATCTGGAGCCGGGCGACCTGATCCTGTTCAACGACCGTGGTCGCGGTCGCGTCAGCCACGCCGGCATCTACCTGGGCGATGACCAGTTCATTCATTCCAGCAGCAGCCGCAGCGGTGGCGTGCGCATCGACAGCCTCGATAACAGCTACTGGAACCGCAGTTACCTGCAGGCCAAGCGCGTCCTGGCACTGGCTCCGGTGGAAGAGCAGGTAGCAGCCAAGCGCCACAATTGATGTGTCACGGCGTAACCCCAGGGTTGCGCCGTTTGTCTGCAAACGGCAGAGTAGAGCGCATTCAGGCTTTGGATCGCCTCGCTTATGCCCGTCACGACCCGCGTCGTCCTTATTTCTCTCGCCCTGCTGCTGAGCGCCTGTAGCAGTCGCGCTCCCGCTCCGCAACCCACCTATAGCCCTCCCGTTTCCTCGTCTTCTTATCAGGGGGGGGCTGAAGACGTGCTGTTTCGTGCCCTGGGGCTGGTCGGTACGCCATATCGCTATGGCGGCAACACTCCCGATGGCGGTTTCGACTGCAGCGGTCTGATCGGTTACGTGTACCGGGACGCCGCCGGCATCAGTCTGCCGCGTTCCACCCGTGAGCTAAGCACCATGCGTGTGCCAAATGTGCGTCGTGATGCTCTGCAAAGCGGTGATCTGGTGTTCTTTGCCACCAATGGCGGGCGCGCCGTGAGTCATGCTGGTATCTATGTCGGCGAAGGGCGCTTCGTTCATGCCCCTTCCACAGGTGGCACGGTGCGCCTGGACAGTCTTGCCGGCGGTTACTGGCAGGGTGTCTACCTCGATGCCAAACGGGTGATCACGCCAGAGCTTGCCCGCAACCCCTGACCCGCCATGGCCGAGCCCATCCGTCTGCCGCCTCAGCCCGAGGTCTGCGAGCTTTGCGCGCGGCCTGTAGCGCTGACCCGCCACCATTTGATTCCCAAGGCGCTGCACGACAAGGCTTATGTGCAGAAGCGCTTTGCCCGTCATGAACGTATTACCGCCACGCTCTGGGTCTGTCGGGCCTGCCACAACCAGATTCACCGGCTATTCAGTGAAAAGGAGCTGGCGCTGAACTACAACAGCCGGGACGCGCTGTTGGCGGATGAGCGCTTGCGCACCTTCGTCGAGTGGCTGGCCAGCAAGCCGCCGGGTTTCACGCCCCGGCATTAGCGGTATCGGCGTTGACGGGCAGGGCCGCCAGCCTCTACCCTGCGCGCCTTGCTTCAGGTGCCTCGCGCCGTCTGCATCGACGGCGCCGGGGTGAAACAGGGAAGCCGGTTCCAATGCCGGCGCTGCCCCCGCAACGGTAGGTGAGTCAAACGCTGCTTCAGGCCACTGTGCAATGCACGGGAAGGTGCAGCGTCGAACCTTTCAGGTTCGCTCACGAGCCCGGAGACCGGCCTGTCGCAGTTCCACGGCATCGCGGAGGGCGTTGTCCGGCCAGTGCTCCGGTTCTACCGGGGCCTCGGTGTTGCCTGCCTTCCGCTCGCCTGACCAGCCATTGGCGCCTGGATGAGGTCGCGCGGATCATCGCGATTCTCCATTGTCGTTCGCACTGTTCCTGGAGCAGGCAACGCGGGCGCCTGACTTGCAGGAGCACAGCATGAGCGAATCCGCCGAACGCGACGCCCGCCACAAGGCGCGCATGCAGCGCAAGAAAGCCCTGATCGACGAGAAGATCGCCCAGGCCCAGGACGAATACGGCCTTCTGCTGGTGCACAGCGGCAACGGCAAGGGCAAGAGCAGCAGCGCCTTCGGCATGGTCGCGCGCGCCCTCGGTCACGGTATCAAGGTTGGCGTGGTGCAATTCATCAAGGGCGCGGCCAGCACCGGTGAGGAGGCCTTCTTCCGCCGTTTTCCCGAGGAAGTCAGCTACCACGTGATGGGCGAGGGCTTCACCTGGGAGACTCAGGATCGCCAACGCGACATTGCCAAGGCGCAGGAAGCCTGGGCCGTGGCCCGGCGCTTGCTGAGCGACGAGTCCGTCGGCCTGGTGGTGCTGGACGAGCTGAATATCGCTCTCAAGCACGGTTACCTCGAACTGGATGCGGTGCTGGCCGATATCGAGGCCCGGCCGCTGCTGCAGCACGTGGTGGTGACCGGCCGCGGCGCCCTGCCGGGGATGATCGAGGCGGCCGATACGGTCACCGAGATGAGCCTGGTCAAGCATGCGTTCAAGTCTGGCGTGAAGGCGCAGAAGGGCATCGAATTCTGATGACGACACGTCACTGCCCGGCGTTGCTGATCGCCGCCCCGGCTTCCGGCCAGGGCAAGACCACCGTCACCGCTGCGCTGGCGCGTTTGCATACGCGCCAGGGACGACGCGTGCGGGTGTTCAAGTGTGGGCCTGATTTTCTCGACCCGATGATCCACGCCCGCGCCAGCGGCGCGCCGGTGTACCAGCTCGACCTGGCCATGGTCGGTGAGGCGGAGAGCCGTCGCCTGCTGTGGCAGGCTGCGGGCGAGGCGGATCTTATCCTTATCGAAGGGGTGATGGGCCTGTTCGACGGCAAACCCTCGGCAGCGGACCTGGCGCGTCATTTCGGCGTGCCGGTGCTGGGCGTGATCGACGGCGCGGCCATGGCGCAGACCTTCGGCGCCCTGGCCCATGGCCTGGCCACCTTCCAGCCCGATCTGCCCTTTGCCGGTGTGCTCGGCAATCGCGTTGCCAGCAGCCGTCATGGCGAGATCCTGCGCGATGCCCTGCCGCCGAGCATTCGCTGGTTCGGCGCCTTGCCGCGCAGCGCCGCGGTGGAGTTGCCCAGTCGCCATCTGGGCCTGGTGCAGGCCGCCGAGCTGGCGGATCTGGATGCGCGTCTGGACGCCGCCGCCGATGCGCTGGCGGCCAGTGCCGATGTCGACCTGCCGCCGGCGGTGAGTTTCGCCGCGCCGCATATCAATGAACCTGCGCCCTTGTTGAAGGATGTGCGCATTGGCGTGGCGCGCGATGCGGCGTTCGCCTTCCTCTATCAGGCCAATCTCGATCTGCTGCAGGCAATGGGCGCCGAGCTGCGTTATTTCTCGCCGCTGGCCGACAGCGCGCTGCCCGAGGTGGATAGCCTCTATTTGCCTGGCGGTTACCCCGAGCTTTACCTGGCCGATTTGGAAGGCAATCAGACCATGGCCGCGGCCATCCGGGCCCATCATCAGGCCGGCAAGCCGCTGCTGGCCGAATGTGGCGGCATGCTCTATCTGCTCGATGAGCTGCGCGACAAGCAGGGCGCCAGCGGCCGGATGCTCGGTCTGCTGACGGGCAGCGCCGCATTGCAGCCGCGCCTGACCGCGCTGGCCCTGCAGGAGGTGACGCTGTCGGAGGGCGAGCTGCGTGGCCATAGCTACCATCACTCGCGCCTGGACAGCCCGCTCGAGCCGCTGGTGCGCGGGCGCTGTCCGAACGGCAAGCCGGTGGCCGAGGCGGTGTATCGCCTGGGGCGACTGACCGCCAGTTATATCCACTTCTACCTGCCCTCTAACCCGGAGGCGGCCGCCGCGCTGCTGCGTCCATGAGCGAGCACGCCTTCAGTCCCGAGGAGCGCGCGGCGGTGTACCGCGCCATTGCCGAGCGCCGCGACATGCGTCATTTCAGCGGTGGCGAGGTGTCGGCCGAGGTTCTGGCGCGCCTGCTCGAAGCGGCGCACCATGCCCCCAGCGTCGGCCTGATGCAGCCCTGGCGCTTCGTGCGCATCCGCGATGCGCAGCTGCGCGAGGCGATCCATGGGCTGGTGGAGGCCGAACGGGTGCGCACTGCCGACGCCCTAGGCGAGCGCAGTGATGAGTTCATGCGCCTGAAGGTCGAGGGCATTCGCGATTGCGCCGAGCTGCTGGCGGTGGCGCTGATGGAAGGCCGCGAGGCACATGTCTTCGGGCGACGCACGCTGCCGGAAATGGATATGGCCTCGGTGGCCTGCGCCATTCAGAATCTGTGGCTGGCCGCGCGCGCCGAAGGGCTGGGGCTGGGCTGGGTGTCGCTGTTCGATCCCGCGGCGTTGGCCGAGCTGCTGGGCATGCCGGCCGGCAGCAAGCCGGTGGCGCTGCTGTGTCTGGGGCCGGTGGATGCCTTCTATGAAAAACCCATGCTGGTGCAAGAGGGTTGGGCCACGCCTCGACCGCTGAGCGAGCTGCTGTTCGAGAATCGATGGGGAGTGCAGGGTGACTGAACGATGAGCCTGGCGCTGATCACCTGCGCCGGTGTGGCGCTGGACGCCGTGCTGGGCGAGCCACGCCGCGCGCATCCGCTGGTGGCCTTCGGGCGCCTGGCCGAGCGCCTGGAGCAGCGTTTCAACCCGGCCGGTGGTGGCTGGCGCAGCCATGGCGTCACCGCCTGGTGCCTGGCGGTGCTGCCGCTGACCCTGCTCACTTGGCTGCTGGTGCAGATCAGCGGGTTGGGCTGGGCGGTGGAGATCTTTGCCTTGTACTTCGCCCTTGGCCTGCGCAGTCTTTACGAACACGCGCAGCCGGTGGCCCGCGCGCTGCGCCTGGGCGACCTTGCGCTGGCACGCGAGCGGGTCGGCTGGATGGTCAGCCGCAACACCGCCGAGCTGGATGCCACCGGGGTGGCCCGCGCCGGTACCGAGTCGGTGCTGGAGAACGGCTCCGATGCGGTATTCGCCGCCTTGTTCTGGTTCATGATCGCCGGTGCGCCCGGCGTCGTGCTGTACCGCCTGAGCAACACGCTGGACGCCATGTGGGGCTACCGCAACGAACGCTTCGAGCGCTTCGGCTGGGCGGCGGCGAAGATCGATGACGTGCTCAATTACATCCCGGCGCGCCTGGTGGCGCTGACCTATGCGCTGCTTGGGCGTACTGCCCTGGCCCTGCGCTGCTGGCGCCGGCAGGCGCCGTTGTGGGACAGTCCCAATGCTGGCCCAGTGATGGCCGCTGGTGCCGGAAGCCTGGCCATTAGTCTGGGCGGTGCGGCCGAGTATCACGGCGAGGTGCATGAACGCCCACAACTGGGCGAAGGCCCACCGCCGCGGGCGCGGGATATCGAACGGGCGATGAACAGGGTTATCGCCGGGGTTGGCTTGTGGCTGTTATGCCTGATCG
>JAEYXX010000142.1 GCA_023431055.1 Pseudomonadota bacterium | reverse complement strand
ACCACCATGCAATTCGCCAATCCCCAGGAAGCCCGCGATTTCCTCGCCAAGCACCCCGAGGTGCGCAGCATCGAGCTGATGCTGATCGACGCCAATGGCATCCCGCGCGGCAAGCTGCTGCATCGCGACGAGCTGCTGGCCATGTACGAGAACGGCCGGCCACTGCCCAGCTCCATCCTCTCGCTGACCATTCAGGGCGAGGACGTCGAGGAGAGCGGCCTGGTCTGGGAAGTGGCCGACGCCGACTGCTGGACCTATCCCCTGCCCGGCTCGCTGTGCCTGCAACCCTGGCGCGCAGTGCCCACCGGCCAGGTGCAGGTGAGCATGCACCCGACCCAAGGCCTGCCGGCCACGCCAGGCGATCCGCGCCACGTGCTAGCCCGTACCATCGACGCGCTCAAGGCCGACGGCTATCAGCCGGTGATGGCGGTGGAGCTGGAGTTCTACCTGCTGGACAAGACCCGCGACGCCAATGGCCGGCCGCAGCCCGCCGTGCAGATGAATGGCGTACGCCCGCAGGCGCCGCAGGTCTACGGCGTGTACGAGCTGGAGCAGGTGCAGCCGTTTCTCGACGATCTCTACGCCGCCTGCGAAGCCCAGGGCCTGCCGGTGCGCACGGCGATTTCCGAATACGCCCCCGGCCAGCTCGAGCTGACCCTGGAACACCGCTTCGACGCCCTGCAGGCGGTGGACGAAGGCGTGCGCTACAAGCGTCTGGTCAAGGGCGTGGCGAACAAGCACGGGCTGCAGGCCTGCTTCATGGCCAAGCCGTTCGGCGACCTGGCCGGCAGCGGCCTGCATATGCATGTGTCACTGGCCGATGCCGACGGCAACAACCTGATGGCCAGCGAGCTTTCTGACCTTGAAGGCAGACAGGGCACGCTCTTGAGGCATGCCATTGGCGGCATGATGGCCACGCTCGATGACGCGCTGGCGATCTTCTGCCCCAACGCCAACTCCTTCCGCCGCTTCCAGGCCAACAGCTACGCGCCGCTGGCCAAGAGCTGGGGGGTGAACAACCGCACCGTATCCTTCCGCGTGCCGGGCGGGCCGGCCAACAGCCGCCACGTCGAGCACCGCATCTGCGGCGCCGACGCCAACCCCTACCTGGCTGCAGCGGCGATCCTCGCCGGTATCCACAAGGGCATCCGCGAGCAGATCGACCCGGGCGCGGCCATTGTCGGCAACGGCTACGAGCAGGCCCGCGAAACCCTGCCCACCGACTGGCTTACCGCGCTGCGCAACCTGGAAGGTTCGAGCTGGGCACGCGAAGCGCTCGGCGAGGATTTCCTCAAGGTGTTCCTGGCGATCAAATGGGCCGAGTACCGCCAGTTCATGGGAGAGGTGGGCGAGCAGGACTGGCGCTGGTACCTGAGTCACGCCTGATCGTCGCAGCCCTGTGGCGAACGTAACGGGGAGCTCTGTGCCTTGCGTCGCGCTCGGCGGCTGGCCTGTACGGCGGTAAGCGGACCGCAGAGCGTCCTGGGTGGCATTCCCACGCAGAGCGTGGGAACGATCAATAAGCCCTGGCGCACATCCTTATCTACAGCGGCATGCAACGCCCATTGAATCCCGCCTCGTGCGGGCCGTCGAAGCACAGCTGGCCGCGGTCATCGAGCTCGGCCAGCTGTGTCGGATGGTAGGGATTGCGGGCATCCGGCATGTTGGCCAGGCGTTCGGCAGCGAAAGGCCCAGCAGGCAGGCTGACCACCACGGCCAGCAAACGACGCTTGGCCTCCAGGTCGTGCAAACGCCCGGCATACCGGCGCATGTCCGGGCCAGCAACGGCCAGCAGAATATTGCCGGCCCGGTTGCGTATGCCGCCAACAGAGGCCGGCCCGGGAGCCGGCTCCTGCATCGCTGCGGCAAACGCCTCTGGCTCCAGCTGCGACAACTCCACAGCCCGCGCATACGGCGCCAGGCTGGCGTTGATGGTCATCTGCGGTCGGAAAAACAGCAGCAGCCCAAGGTATTCCCGGCCGGAGACGCTCTCCGGCAGTTGCGCATACATCTGCGCGATACCGTAGAACTCGCGCTGCATGGGCTTGAGCAGCGAAAGCTCGTCCATACTGAACGGCTCCGGAACCGACGGACGCGGGATCAGCCCCTTGCGATACAGGCGCGCCTGCCACTCCAGGTTATCGCTGATCAGCCGGCCCAACAGCATCTTCAGCACCAGGTTGTCCGCGCGCACCAGCTGCTGGCGCAGCAGCCTGAGCTCCTCGCGCAACCCTCCCTGTGCCACATCGCCCTGACCATCCCGGGCCATTTGCAGCATCAGTAGATTGAGCACCTGCTGGCCCGCGTACACGTAAGTGAGTCGCGGCACCGGCTCGGCAAGGCTCACCGAGGTCAGCGTGCGGTAGTCATCCATATTGAGAAAATCCCAATAACGCCGCTGCAGAACGAACCAATCCGGGGCGATGTGGCTGCCAAGGTCGGCCTGCGCCAGCAGGCCCTCGAAGCAGTCGGGCGCCTCGATCCGGCAGAACAGTCGTCCCTCGGGAAACGGCAGGCTGGCAACGATCGGCGCCGAATAATCGCCATCGGTCACGCCGCGCCCGGCGTGCCAGCGCTCGTAGTGCTGCAGACGGGCCTCACCCAGTGCCTCGGGCTGCTCATCTAAAGGGGCATCGATCCCGTTGAGGAAAAGGTACGCGCGGCTTTCGCCGGCCGCCGCCTGCACCTGCTGCTGCCAGTCCAGAACCTGGGCGCCGAGCGGCTCATCACGCAGCCAGGCACTGCCGGCAACCAGCAGTACCAGCACTAGGATCACAGCACCCAGCAGACCGGTACGGCGGTTCACGGCCGCACCTGCGCATCGACCTTGATGTAGTCACCCGCCACGCTGATGCCCATGCCGCCATAGTCCTGGCAGCCATCGGCGAACACTTCCAGCACGCGCAGCGAGATTCCCTCGCGCAGCAGGCTCACCGCGCAACCGGCGTTCAGCGCGGCATCCTCCAGGCGCATCTGTACAGCATCACCAACCAGCTTGCCTTCAAGCTCACCGACGGCCGCCGGACCGTATTCCTCGACCCGCGCGCCCGCACGCAAGGGCGAGAAGCTGGCTCGATAACCGCCGCCAGGAATCTCGCTGATCTGCAGTTCGCTCCACACCGCCTGGCCGCTGTAGCGCAGGTAGCGGCCTACCGGGCTGGCACTCAGTGCCGGGTAATCCAGCGCCTGGGTGACCTTGATCAGGTTGTGGCGAGTTGCCGAACCGGACAGGTTGCTGTCCAGCGCTAGCTGCAGCCAGGCGCGGGCCATGCCGGCGTCGCCGGCACGCAGGTTGGCCAGCATCAGGTTGTTCAGGGCGAGTTCGAGCCCAGCTTCATCTTCGTTCTCGACGCGGCGCAGCTGGCGCTCGAAGGACTCGATGGCCGCCTCGAACTGCCCGGCCTGATAGGCGGCCGTACCCTCCTGGTTGCACTGCGCCGGTGTATCGCACGATTGTTCGGCCAGTACCGGCAGGGCGAGCAGGCTCGACAGCAGAAGTGGAATGTGGCGCATGGGCATCATCTGGCATCCTAACCAAGCAAAAACCCATCTTAGCCGGCTACTCTCGGCACGGCAGCGCACAAGCCCCCAAATTCGGAGCAACGATGGAAGCCGGAACCGCACAACTGACGATGACCGTACTGATGACGCCGGACATGGCCAACTTCTCCGGCAATGTCCACGGCGGCACGCTGCTCAAATATCTCGACGAAGTGGCCTATGCCTGCGCCAGCCGCTACGCCGGCTGCTACGTGGTGACGCTGTCGGTGGACCAGGTAATGTTCCGCGAGCCGGTGCACGTCGGCGAGCTGGTCACCTTCCTCGCCTCGGTCAACCACACCGGCCGCACCTCGATGGAGATCGGTATCAAGGTGATCACCGAGAACATCCGCGAACGCTCGGTACGCCATACCAACAGCAGCTTCTTCACCATGGTGGCGATGGACGAGCAGGGTCGCCCGGCAGTGGTGCCCGAACTGCACCCGGACACACCCGACGGCCTGCGCCGTCAGCGCCAGGCCAAACAGCGCCGGCAGATTCGTGAAGAGCTGCAGCAGCGTTATCGGGCGTTGAGCGAGGAGAAGAACGACCCTCAGTCGTGACCGATGTAGAACAGCAGTTCGCGACGCTGCGGATGGTCCTTGAGCCAGGCGCGAATTTCGTCAGCACGGGCAATGGCGTCCTCGCCGGCGATGCGGCTGAAACGCTCGCGACGTGCCTGTTCGCTGGCTTCCTGGCGCACCTGGCGCTGCCAGGCATCGGTGAAGATCGCCGGCATGCGCTGGCTCAGTTCCAGCGCCTTGAGCAGTTGCCATTCGCCGCTGTCCAGCCAGGCTTCGTCACAGGTGCCGCACAGGTCCAGGCGATTGGCCCGGGTGCCGCTGATCTGGTACTTGCTCATCAGCTTGGCGCACTTGGGGCAGCTCAGCGCATGGCTGGTTTCACCCACTTCGGCTTCGGCAGCCAGGGCCGTTGGCGTTTCCTCCGCTGGCTGGCGCTCGGCCCAGTCGCGGTAGTGCAGCAGGCTGACCAGTGTGCCTGCGCACTGCGGGCAGCCATGGCCAAGCAGGCCATCTTCGAGTTTTGCCGGTTGCAGACGGCTGGTGCGACAGGCGGGGCAATGCATGGTGACGTCCTTTTCGTGTGAAGTGCGCGAACGCTAATGCACAGCCGATGCAAGGGCAAGCCGGATGCTGAGAACTGGGCGGCAGATAAGCTAAGCTCTGTCTCCCGAAGCTGGAGTCACCATGATCAACCTGTTCGATGTCTTCCTGCTGATGCTGTTCGCCGCCGTCTGCGCCTGGCTGTGGCGCGGCCACGGTATTCGCGAGCGTGCGCTGGCCTTCGCCAAGCAGCACTGCGCCAAGCTCGACGTGGAGCTGCTCGATGGCGCCGTGGCGCTGCGCCGCCTGGCCATCCAGCGTGATGCCAGAGGCCATCGGCGCCTGGCGCGGCTGTATGACTTCGAGTTCACCGTCACCGGCGAGCAACGGCTGCGCGGGCATATCAGCATGTTCGGCCCGCACCTCGGCCGCATCGAACTGCAGCCCCACCCGATATTGGAGCCGCAACCCGAACCGGTTGCGGTGCAGCAGCCAGGCAATGTCATCCGCCTGGAAGACTGGCGGCGCAAGGCGCAATAGCGCCGGCCCGATTCAACCGCGCTGCAGCAGGAAAGCGGCCACGCGCTCGGCGCTGTCCGCCGGCTGCTCCTGCATGAAGCAGTGCCCGCCCGGCACCACCTGACTGCGCACATGGGCGTTGCCCGCGCACCAGCGCGCCACGGACTTGGCAACAAAGGGATAGGTGTGCGAACCGTGAATCACTTCGGTCGGCGTCGTCACCTTGGCCAGCGACGGCCACAAGCGCCGCGGGAAGGAGCCGAAGATATCGGCCTCACGGCTGGGCCGGCACTTGAGCTCGACACCGCCCTCGACATCCTTCAGCGCATGCTCGATATAGGCGTTGAACGCTGCCTCATCCCAATCACGGAACATGCCACGGCCATGTAACGCGGCGTGCGCACTGGCGCGGTCAGTCCATTGCCGGCGGCGCTTGTGCGCCTTCTTCGCCATGCCGGTGCGCTGCGCCAGGCCGACCACGTCGGACAATGCCATCACCCCGATCATCGCCGGGCTGAACAGCACCGGGTCAAGCAACACCGCACGGCGGAACAGCTCGGGATGGCGCGCCAGGATCAAGCTGGTGAGCACACCGCCGAAGCTGTGGCCGAGGGCGAAGCGCGGCACATCGCCGAACGGCCCGCGCAGGGTGTCGAAAGCCTCCACCGCCAGCTCGGCGCTGCGGTTCCAGCCATGGAAGCGGCCGCCATGGTCGCTGTCGCCATGGCCCTGCACATCGCACAGCCAGAGATCGAAATCTTCTGCCAGCAGCGCCAGCATTGGCGTATAGACCCGCCCGCAATAGCCATTGCCGTGCAGGAAATGCAGCAACGGCTTGCCCGACGGCGGCGTGTGCCAGCCGCGCAGGGTGAAGCCGGCAGAGGTGTCGTGAGACCAGGGCAGCAGTTGCATGAAGGTTATCCACAGCGCCGGGAGCGCGGCGAGTTTATCAGCCCGCTGCCGGGATTCGGCACGTAGCGAACGAAGCGCTTAGCGTTTTGGCGTCCTGCGCCTGATCGAAGATCAATTCCAGGCGCGAGTCCTTACGCCATTCGCTCGGGGTCCAGGCCTGTAGCGCCTGCCCCTGCAAGGCATTCAGCGACTGCCAACCTTCGTCGCCGTGCAGCACGGCCTTGGCCCTGCGCCAATCCATACCCTGCAGCCACTGGCTGACTTGCGCGAGATCGAAACGCTGATTGGGGTGCCAGCGCCAACCAATGCTCCAGCCTTCAGGCTGGTCCTGCACCTGGCAGATCGGCTCCGCGACATTGCGCCAGATCTGCGCCAGGCCCACCGCAGCTGTGGGTAGCTCGGCACTCGCCTCGACGGGCGAAGCCTGCGCCGCCAGGCGCGGCAGCAAGGCCAGGTCTAGCCGGCCCTGCGCGGTCCAGTACATCGGCACGGGCGGCAGATCGGTAGCAATCCGCGCTCGCGCCTCGGCGCCCAAGCCTTCGCTCTTGTTCAACAGCAGCAAGCCGGCCTCATCCAGCGCCTGACGCTGCACGTCCGGCAGCGGCTGACCGCTAGCCAGTGCGGCAGCATCCAGCACCATCAGTGCCGGCTGTACGGCCAATACGCCGTGCCAGGGCGGCTGGCGCAATTGCGCCAGCAACTGCACCGGATGCCCCAAGCCGGATGGCTCGATCAGCAGGCGATCAGGCCTGGCCTTGCGCAGCAGACGGCCGAGGCCGACCTGAAAGGGCGCGCCGTTGACGCAGCACAGGCAACCGCCGGCCACCTCGGCCAGGGCGATACCATCGTCACCCTGCTCCAGCAAGGCCGCATCGAGACCGATCTGGCCGAATTCGTTGATCAGCACCGCCCAGCGCTCGCCTGCAGGTTTCTGCGCCAGCAGGTGGCGGATCAGGCTGGTCTTGCCGGCACCCAGCGGCCCGGCGATGAGATGGGTAGGAATTTGACTGAGCATGAATCTATCGTCGGTGGTTCGCCAGACAAGTGCCAGCACAGACTGCAAAGAAGCAGCATGTTAGATTCGCCGGCAGTTTTTCGGGAGTCGAAACGATGCGTGCATGGCTGTTGCTATTTTCCCTGCTGCCGGGCCTGGCCCTGGCAGACGCCTGCGTGGTGCGTAGCCAGGCCGAGCGTCTGGACGTGAAGGTCTGCCAGGAGAATCGCAACATTCCCGCCACGCTGTTTCGCGATGGCTTCTGCCAGCCGCAACTGCAGGGGCAGACGGTCGAGGTGGAATTCGTCGAGCAGTGCCCGCAGGGTGCCTATGGCGTTTGCCAGAATGCGCGCGCCGGCAGCGACCTGTACCAGCAGGACATCCACTACTACGGCGTGGCCAGCGACGCGCTGTATCTGGAACCAGCCTGCAAGACCCAGTATCAGGGTAAGTGGATCAAGCCCTGACATCAAAGCGTCACCAAAAAAGCGCCTAATGACTGCGGGTACCTCACATGACCCTCATGTCGAGTCACGCGTCGACATGATCTCTTGGTGCTTGAGGCCGGGGCAGTCGCTCCGGCCTTTTTTTGCCATGCCGCAGGGCGCGCGTCGACTCAGGCCAGCCAATCCAGAGTCAGCAACAGGCGCCGCTGGCCGACCGGCGGCTGCGGTGAGCGGTGGATCAGCCCGCAGCCTTCGTTGCCCTGCCATTTCTCGCCCTTGGCTAGCGCGACATGGCCGGCGTCGAGACGCTGGATCGACGCCTCGTCCGTCGGCTCTGCCGCCGGCTGACCGAGCCTGTTGCGCGGCATGGCGCCCTCTTCCAGCCACTCGCTGCCGACACCGGCGTAGCTGGTGATCAACCGCAGCGGCACGTGGTCGACGTGAAAGCGCGGGCACATGGCCTTGTCCAGCGCGCGCAGGCGCAGGCCGATGCGCCGGGCATCGAGCAGGCAGGCATAGGCGCGCACCAGCCAGGCCACGTCGGCGAGAAAGGCCGCCTGACCCAGCAGATCGGCGTACTGCGCCACCAGGCCGGCAAGATTCGGTTCGCTGTCGGCACGCGGCAGTTCCAGGGTCATAGACTGCGCCAGAGGCTCGCCCTGGGCCAGCAGCGCGTCGGCGAAATCGGCGATCTGCGCCGGCAGGCGGCGCTGCCAGACGGCCAGGTTGACGCCGTCACGCAGCACCTCGCCAAGCACCTGAATATCCTCGCCCAGCACCTGCCGGGAGAGCTTCGGCAACTGCAGGGCGAACATCAGGCTGCCTCCTGCTGCCAGGCGCCGAACGGGTCGGGTAACAGACGCCAGGCTTCGGGGCCGCCGGCCATTTCCTCATCGGTGAGCAGGCAGTCGTCCAGCTCACGCACCAGGCGGCCAAAGTCGATGTTCTGGCCGATGAACACCAGCTCCTGGCGGCAGTCACCGACTTCGGCGCTCCAGTGCTTCATCACCTCACGCAGGTCTTCCTCGCCCTGCGGCCAATGCTGCTTGGGTACGAAGCGCCACCAGCGCCCGGCCAGACCGTGGCGCATCAGGCCACCGGCCTGCGACCAGCTGCCAGCCTCCTGGTACTTGCTGGCCAACCAGAAGAAGCCTTTGGAGCGCAGCAGGCGTCCGTTTGTCCATTCACGCGACAAAAAGTCGAAGAAGCGCTGCGGGTGGAACGGCCGGCGCGCGCGGTAGGCGCTGGAGGCGATGCCGTATTCTTCGGTTTCCGGCACGTGCTCGCCGCGCAGCTCCTTGAGCCAACCCGGCGCCTGCGAGGCGCGCTCGAAATCGAAACGGCCGGTGCCAAGGATCGTGTCCAAAGCGATCTGGCCCATGCTCATGGCCTGGATCTCGGCATGGGTGTTGAGGCCACGGAGGATGGCCATGAGCTCTTCGCGCTCGGCCTGGCTGATCAGGTCGATCTTGCTGATCAGGATGACGTCGGCGAACTCCACCTGCTCGATCAGCAGATCGGTGATCGAGCGCTCGTCCTCCTCGCCCAGTGTTTCGCCACGGCTGGCCAGGCTGTCGGCGGCGTGGAAGTCACGCAGGAAGTTCACCCCGTCGACCACAGTGACCATGGTGTCGAGCCGCGCCAGATCGGACAGGCTGCGCCCTTGCTCATCGCGGAAGGTAAAGGTTTCAGCCACCGGCAGCGGCTCGCTGATGCCGGTGGATTCGATCAGCAGGTAATCGAAGCGGCCGTCGCTGGCCAGGCGCGCGACCTCTTCCAGCAGGTCTTCACGCAGGGTGCAGCAGATGCAGCCGTTGCTCATCTCCACCAGCTTCTCTTCGGCGCGATTGAGGCTGACGTCGCGCTGCACTTCGCTGCCGTCAATATTGATTTCGCTCATGTCGTTGACGATCACCGCGACCTTGAGGCCCTCGCGGTTCTTCAACACATGGTTGAGCAGGGTGCTCTTGCCGGCACCAAGAAAGCCGGACAGCACGGTTACGGGTAGACGCGGATTCATGGAGTGCTCCTCGTTCAGTCACGGTCACGCTGGTGTTTTTCGCGCTGCTCCTGGCGCTCCTTGGCTTCGATGCACAGGGTCGCGGTGGGGCGCAGCAGCAGGCGCTTGAGGCCGATGGGTTCGCCGGTTGAGGGTCTGCCCCCCCGTTTCGTCGTGGCCGCGCCGGCGCCAGTTTTTGCGCGGGGCTAGGCGCGAGACGCGAAGTTTGGTGCTCCAAATGAGCCGTCGAGCAACAACGCACCGCGCAAAAACTGGCCCGGCCCTTCGGGTTGCGCGGCAAATGGCGCCATGCGGCGTTGCGGGACTTGGCAAGGGACCACCATTCCCTGCGTCCCGCGCCTGCGGAACGCCGCCCGGCCATGGCGCCATTTGGCGCAGCAACGCGGCTCGCGCCGAAACGGGGGGCAGACCCTGGGCACCAGCCGTATTCGCCACGCGCCAGGCGTTCGAGCGCCTGGTCGATCTTGTCCAGCAGCTTCTTTTCTCGTTCCAGCAGGCGCAGCTGCCACCGCCGTTGCTCCTCGGCGGCACCGATATCGGCCACATCGCTGCTGGTATCGGGTTGGCGCAGCTCGGTGAGTTCCTCCTCGATACGCGCCTGCAACTCGGCTCGCTGAGTCAGCAGCAGCTCACGAAAGAACTGCTGCTGGGCGTCGTTCATGTAGTCGTCGGCTGGCTGGGCCAGCAGTTCGGCTTCGGTGGGCATGGTCAGGGTCATGGCAAATCGGCTGGCTTATTTCAATTGTTATAACATAACATTTATTTCTGACAGCAACCCACGGATTTGCGATGAACGAACAGCCTCTGCCGGATATTGCCGCCCAAGCCACTCACCACGATCTGCCACTGCAGTGGGTCGGCATGGCCGGTATCGCTCTGCCCATTCGCCTGACGGGCGCGGCCGTGACCGCCAGTGTCGATATCGGTGTCAGCCTTGATGATGCCGGCCCACGCGGCATTCACATGTCGCGCCTGTACCTGGCGGCGCAGAGACTGGTGCATCAGGAATTGGACGTGCCTGCCCTGCTGCAGGTACTGGATGATTGCCTGAGCAGCCACCAGGCACTGTCCGACAGCGCCACCCTGACCCTACGCGGCGAAGTACCGCTCGAGCGTGGCGCGCTGGTCAGCCCGCTCAGCGGCTGGAAGGCCTACCCCTTCGAACTGCGCGCCAGACAGGACGGCCGTCGCATGAGCATCGAGCTGCAAGTCGAGGTCGGCTACTCGTCCACCTGCCCCTGCTCGGCAGCGCTGGCCCGCCAGTTGATTCAGCAGCGTTTCGCCGAGACCTTTGCGCAGGAGCCGCTGGACTATCTGGAGGTGCTCGACTGGCTCGGCTCGACCCAGGGTATCGTCGCCACGCCACACAGCCAACGCAGTACGGCGACCCTGCAGCTGCGCCTGGCGCTCGACTGTACCGAGCTGCCCGTGCTGGCAATGATCGACAGCGCCGAACAGGCCCTCGGCACACCGGTGCAGACGGCAGTGAAGCGCGCCGACGAACAGGCTTTCGCCCTGGCCAACGGACAGAACCTGATGTTCTGCGAAGACGCCGCACGCCGTTTGCACCGCGCCCTGCGCCAGTTGCCGCAGGCCAGCGCCTTCCGCCTCAAGGTCGTCCACGCGGAAAGCCTGCACGCCCACGACGCGGTGGCCGAAAGCTGCTGGAATTGGTGTTGAACAGGCATGCGGTGGGCGCTGTGGCTATCCTGAACGGGTAACGGCCATTCCCGGAGCGGCTGCTTGATCGGCCTGGAACCGGGCAAAGCCGCGGCGTCTGTGCTTAGATAGACGCCCACGCTGTAAAGGACACCGCATGCAGATCGAACTGATCGAGATCCGCGACCACCTGAATCGCTACGCCCCCTTCGATAACCTGCCGGAACAAACTCTCGACGAGATCGCCCGCCAGGTGCAGGTGGGCTACTTCAAGGCCGGTAGCGAAATCCTCGCCGTCGGTGCGCCGATCCACGAGCTGCATTACGTGCGCAGCGGCGCGGTGGAAATCCACCGGCGTGGCGGCGAACTGCACAACCGCCTGACCGAAGGCGACATCTTCGGCCAGGCCGGCCTGCTGCGTGGCAACAAGGTACGCCTGGCGGCCAGGGCACTGGAAGACAGCCTGATCTATTTCATCCCTGGCACCCTGTTTCAGCAGCTCTGCGACCAGTTCGACAGCTTCGCCGATTTCGTCGAGGCCGAAGGCCAGTCGCGGCTCAAGTCTGCCCTTGAGGATAGTCACGGCAAAGCCAGCGAGCTGATGAAGATCAAGGTGCGCAAGCTGATCAGCCGCTCGCCGGTCAGCGTCCCGCTGGACATGCCAGTGCAGCAGGTGGCCAGGGTGATGAGCGAGCAGAGCGTGTCCTCGGTGATCATCGTCAACCCCGGCAGGCTCTGGCCCAACCCCACCCAGGTTCAGGTCGCCGATCAGCAGAATCAGGTGATGGCTGGCATCCTTACCGATCGCGACCTGCGCACCCGCGTGCTGGCCGAAGGGCTGCCAGGCGACACACCGGTCAGCCAGGTGATGACCCCCGCCCCGGTTACCGTGCAGGCCGACGAGTCGGTATTCGAGGCCATGCTGTGCATGCTGCGCAACAACATCCACCACCTGCCCGTGCTGCAACGGCGGCGCCCGGTGGGCATGATCTCGCTGGCCGACGTCATCCGCTACGAGTCGCGCAGCAGCCTGTATCTGGTCAACAGCATCTTCAACAGGAACTCGGTGGAAGACCTCCGCAGCCTGCTGCCGGATCTGCACGCCACTTTCGTGCGCATGGTTGCCGACGATGCCAGCGCGCATATGGTCGGCCGCGCCATGAGCAGCATCGGCCGCGCCTTCACTCGGCGTCTGCTGGTGCTTGCCGAGGAGAAACTCGGACCGCCGCCGGTGCCCTACTGCTTCATGATCGCCGGCTCGATGGCCCGTGACGAACAGCTGCTGCTGACCGACCAGGACAATGCCCTGGTGCTCGACGACAGCTT
>JAEYXX010000129.1 GCA_023431055.1 Pseudomonadota bacterium | reverse complement strand
GGCCTGGGTATTGTCGCTCAGGTAGCTTTCCAGTTCCTTCTTCACTCGGGTGATGAGCTTCTTGCCTTCCACCGGGAAGCAGGTCTCCACGCGCTTGTCGAGGTTGCGTTCCATCCAGTCGGCACTGGACAGGTAGACCAGTTCGTCACCGCCATTGAGGAAGTAGTAGATGCGGCTGTGCTCGAGGAAACGACCGACGATCGAGCGCACCTGAATGTTGTGCGACACCCCGGCGATGCCCGGGCGCAGGCAGCACATGCCGCGCACCACCAGGTCGATCTTCACCCCGGTCTGGCTGGCCTTGTACAGCGCGCGGATCACCTTGGGGTCGGTCAGCGAGTTGAACTTGGCGATAATGTGCGCCGGCTTGCCTTCGGCTGCCGCTGCGGTTTCCTTGGCGATCAGGTCGAGCAGGGCCTTCTTCAGGGTGAAGGGTGCATGCAGCAGTTTCTTCATGCGCAGGGTCTTGCCCATGCCGATCAGCTGGCTGAACAGCTTGGCCACGTCCTCGCCCAGGGCGACGTCAGCGGTGAGCAGGCTGTAGTCGGTGTACAGCTTGGCATTGCCGGCGTGGTAGTTGCCGGTGCCGAGATGGGCGTAGCGGACGATCTCGCCGTTCTCGCGGCGCAGGATGAGCATCATCTTGGCGTGGGTCTTGAAGCCGACCACACCGTAGATCACCACCGCGCCGGCCTGCTGCAGGCGGCTGGCCAGTTGCAGGTTGGATTCCTCGTCGAAGCGCGCACGCAGTTCGATCACCGCGGTGACCTCCTTGCCGTTTCGCGCCGCTTCCACCAACGCGTCGACGATCTCCGAGTTGGCCCCGGAGCGATACAGGGTCTGCTTGATCGCCAGCACGTGCGGGTCTTTCGCCGCCTGGCGTAGCAGGTCGACCACGGGCGTGAAGGACTCGAAGGGATGCAGCAGGAGGATGTCCTGCTTGCTGACCACGTTGAAGATGTTCTCCGCGTTCTGCAGCAGCTTGGGGATAACCGGGGTGAACGGCGCGTACTGCAGATCCGGGTGGTTATCCAGGCCGGTGATGCTGAACAGGCGGGTCAGGTTGACCGGGCCGTTGACCTGGTACAGCTCGCTCTCCGTCAGGCCGAATTGCTTGAGCAGGTGGTCACGCAGGTGTTTCGGGCAGGTGTCGACCACTTCCAGACGCACCGCGTCACCATAGCGGCGGCTGAACAGCTCGCCGCGCAGCGCACGTGCCAGGTCCTCGACGTCCTCGGTATCCACCGACAGGTCGGCGTTACGGGTCAGACGAAACTGGTAGCAGCCCTTGACCTTCATGCCCTGGAACAGGTCATCGGCGTGGGCGTGGATCATCGACGAGAGGAACACGTAATTGTCGCCGGGGCCGCCGACTTCCTCGGGCACACGGATGATCCGCGGCAGCAGGCGCGGCGCCGGGATGATGGCCAGACCGGAATCGCGGCCGAAGGCATCGACACCTTCCAGCTCGACGATGAAGTTCAGGCTCTTGTTCACCAGCAGCGGGAAGGGGTGCGTCGGGTCGAGACCGATGGGGGTGATGATCGGCGCGATCTCGTCGCGGAAGTAGCGGCGTACCCAGGCCTTGAGCTTGGTGGTCCAGAAGCGCCGGCGGATGAAGTTGATGTTGTGCTTGGCCAGCGCCGGGAACAGGGTGTCGTTGAGAATGGCGTACTGCCGCTCGACCTGCTCGTGCACCAGCTCACTGATGCGCGCCAGCGCCTGGTGCGGCTGCAGGCCATCGGCGCCGGCCTGTTCGCGGGCGAAGTTGATCTGCTTCTTCAGCCCGGCGACGCGAATCTCGAAGAATTCGTCGAGGTTGCTGGAGAAGATCAAGAGGAACTTCAGACGTTCGAGCAGCGGATAGGACTCGTCCAGCGCCTGCTCCAGCACCCGGATGTTGAACTGCAGCTGCGACAGTTCACGGTGGATGTACAGGCTGCTGTCATCCAGGCTGGGGATCGGGGCCGGCGGTGGAGTTTCCACCACGGGCGTCTCGGCGACCACCTCGGCCTGAGGCGGGTTGTTGTCGAGCACTTCGCTGTTGAGTCCTTCGCTGTTCATCGCTGGGTTCCTGAGAGCGTCATCGCTCTTGTTTTAGCAGTTCTGCCGCCCGTACGGCGAAATAGGTGAGGATGCCATCGGCACCGGCACGTTTGAAGGCGGTGAGCGACTCCAGTATGACTGCCTCACTGAGCCAGCCGTTCTGGATCGCGGCCATGTGCATGGCGTACTCGCCACTGACCTGATAGACGAAGGTCGGCACCTTGTAGGTATCCTTCACGCGCCAGAGGATGTCCAGGTAGGGCATGCCCGGCTTGACCATGACCATGTCGGCGCCTTCAGCCAGGTCAGCGGCCACTTCATGCAGCGCCTCGTTGCCGTTGGCCGGGTCCATCTGGTAGCCGAGCTTGTTGCCCTTGCCGAGGTTGGCCGCCGAACCCACCGCATCGCGGAACGGGCCGTAGTAGGCGCTGGCGTACTTGGCCGAGTAGGCCATGATGCGCACGTTGGGGTGATCGGCCAGCTCCAGCGCCTCGCGAATCGCCTGCACACGGCCGTCCATCATGTCCGAAGGCGCCACCACCTGGGCACCGGCCTCGGCATGCGACAGCGCCTGCTTGACCAGCGCATCGACGGTGATGTCGTTCTGCACGTAGCCGGATTCGTCGAGGATGCCGTCCTGACCGTGGGTGGTGAAGGGGTCGAGGGCCACATCGCTGATCACCCCCAGCTCGGGGAATTTTGCCCGCAGGGCACGGATCGCGCGCTGGGCGATGCCGTCCGGGTTCCAGGCCTCGGCGCCGTCGAGGGACTTCTTCTCCAGCGGGGTGACCGGGAACAGCGCCAGCGCCGGAATGCCCAGCTCGACCCAGTGCTCGGCTTCCTTGAGCAGCAGGTCGATGGACAGACGCTCGACGCCCGGCATCGACGGCACGGCTTCGCGGCGGTTTTCGCCGTCGAGGACGAACACCGGCAGGATCAGGTCATCGACGCTCAGGCGATGTTCGCGCACCAGGCGACGAGAGAAATCATCACGACGGTTGCGACGCAGACGGGTGGCAGGGAACAGACGATTGGCGGGGGTAACGCTCACGGCAGACTCCAGAGCCCGCACGGGCGGGCCAGTGTGACGGTTATAAGCGGGCATTATGACCAAATGATGACAGCCGCATGACGCAATGCGACTGCGGGTCGCAGCCAGGGCGGCGGCAATGCCACGAAACCTGGCCATTGTGGCATGAAGCGCCACCTTCCGGGTTCCTCGCGGTCAGAGTAGTCTTCAGCACCCCCACATCGAGCGCACTGCATGCTCCAAGATCTGATCCGCCAGTTCGGCTATCCGGCATTGGTACTGGGCACCTTCCTCGAGGGTGAGGTATCCCTGCTGCTGGCAGCCTACATGGCCGTGCGCAACGTGCTGGAGATCGAATGGGTGGCGCTGTGCGCCTTCCTCGGCACCTTCGCCAGCGATCAGTTGTGGTACTACCTCGGCCGTCGCCATGGCCGTGCACTGCTGGCACGCAAACCACGCTGGCAACCGCTGGGCGAACGCGCCAGCGCGCTGATCAGGCGCTACCCGGACCTGTGGGTGCTGTGCTTTCGCTTCCTCTACGGCCTGCGCACGGTGATGCCACTGACCATCGGCCTGTCCGGCTATTCCTGGCGCCGTTATCTGCTGCTGGACGCCATCGGCGCCGCTGTCTGGGCTGGCGGCATCAGCCTGCTGGCCTACAGCCTGGGCAATGCCATGGGCGGCTTGCTGGAAGAACTGCGCAATTATCAGGTCATCCTGCTCGCGGCCGTGGTGCTGCTGCTCGCCCTCGCTTGGCTATACCGGTGGCGTCAGCGCCGGCGCGGCTGAACCGCGCGCCAGCCAGATGCCCAGCAGGCTGGCCAGGCTGTAAGCGACAAGCCAGGTCCAGGCACTGGCATCCAACGTCAGCATGCCCAGTTCACCGGCCAGCCAGAATGCCGGCAGGTTGCTCGCCAGGCGCAGGCACTCCATCTGCCAGGCATTGCTGCGATTCTCCAGCCACAGGCCGATGCTGCACAGGCCCAGCGCCATCCACAGGCAAGCCAGCAGCACCGCACCGAGGGCCAGTGCATCGCCCTGTGCCAGCAGCCATACGCCGGCCAGCAGATAGCAGACGAACTGCAGCAGTGCGTAAACCTGCGCGCCAAGCCCCAGCGGCACCTCGAACTTGCGGAAGTTGCTCAGATCCACCTTGACCTGCGGATAGCGTGCGGCCACGTCGGCCGGGCGCCAGCCGGTGGGCATGAACCAGATGCGCAGGCGGTCCCACCAGGCGCTGGCGCGCCGAGCATCGCTCCACAGCCCGGCGTAGACCTGCAGATTGGCCCACAGCGGATTCCAGCTGGCCAGCGGCACGGTCACGCCGAAGATCACCGGTTCCTCGTCCAGCTCCTCCTGAAAGGTGCCAAAAAGCCGGTCCCATACAATGAACACACCGCCGTAATTGCGATCCATGTAGATAGGATTCTGCGCATGGTGCACGCGGTGATTGGACGGGGTGATGAACAGCCACTCGAACCAGCCCAGCTTGGGAATGTGGCGGGTATGCACCCAGAACTGATAGAGCAGGTTCAGGGCGGCGACGGTGAGGAACACCAGTGGCGGTACACCGACCACCGCCATCGGCAGGTAGAAGATCCAACCGAAGATGAAACCGGTGCTGGTCTGGCGCAAGGCGGTGGAGAGGTTGTAGTCCTCGCTCTGGTGATGCACCGCATGCGCGGCCCAGAGCACGTTGCGCTCATGGCCCAGGCGGTGGTTCCAGTAGTAGCAGAAGTCATAGAAGACGAAGGCGAAAACCCAGACCCAGAGGCTGCCTTCGGACAGCTCGAAGAGCGCCAGCTGCTCCCAGGCGAAGGCGTAGGTAAGCAGGCCGACCACCTTGGTGAGAATACCAGTGGCCTGCGACAGCACGCCGGCACTGAGACTGTTGAGCGCATCGGCCAGGCGATAGGTGCGCATGCCGCGCCAGCGGTCAGCGAGCAGTTCCAGGCCGATCAGCAGGAAGAAGAAGGGCACCGCATAGAGAACGTAATTCATGACCGCGCCATATCGTTGTACTTGTGCCGGGAATGAGCTGTTATTCATCCTATGCGCAGCTTCGCCAGGCTTCGCGGCGGCAGGTGACAGCCCGAGTGGTATTTGGCGACAAACCAGAAATCGGTAACACCCGCGCCCGCTTCACGGTCGCGTCTTTTCTCACCAGGAGTCGAGCATGAGCAAGAAAGTGGCAGTGATTCTGTCCGGCTGTGGCGTCTACGATGGCGCCGAGATCCATGAAAGCGTGATTACCCTGTTGCGCCTCGACCAGCGCGGCGCAGTCGTGCAGTGCTTCGCTCCCAACGTGCCGCAACTGCACGTGGTCGATCACTACAGCGGCGACGAGATGGACGAGACGCGCAACGTGCTGGTGGAGTCGGCACGCATCGCCCGCGGCAAGATCAAGGACGTAAAGGAGCTGCACGTAGCCGAATTCGATGCGCTGATCCTGCCCGGCGGTTTCGGCGTAGCGAAGAATCTCTCCGACTTCGCCACCAGTGGCGCGAACTGCACCGTGCAGCCGGACGTGCTGGCCGCGTGCAAGGCCTTCGTCGACGCCGGCAAGCCGGTCGGCCTGATGTGCATAGCGCCGGCACTGGCGGCGAAAATCTTCGGGGCCGGCGTGGTGTGCACCATCGGCAGCGATCACGACACCGCCACCACCCTGACCCAGATGGGCGCCGAGCACCATGAGTGCGAGGTCAGCGAGATCATCGAGGATGAGCAACGCAAGCTGGTCACCACGCCCGCCTACATGCTGGCGCAGTCCATCGCCGAGGCCGCATCGGGCATCAACAAGATGGTCGACCGCGTATTGGAGCTGACGCACCACTGACTGACGCCATACCGGGACTTTGTAAGGTGGGCCGGGAAGCGTTCCGCTTCAGCTTCAGTATCGATCAGTGTGGGCTAAAGCCCACCCTACAAAGTTCGGGGTTCCAGCCTGTAGGGTGGGTCGGGCGGCGTTCCGTTTTAGCCCACCATTGGCGATCAATGTAGGTAAAGCACAACGCCGCCCGGCCCGTCTTCCAGCCAGCGCTACTACAGGGCGCTTCGGTCATTGCTCAGGGCAGTCTGGCCGCGACACTGGTCAAGCCGCTCGCGCTGCGGCAGCGTGGCAACAGGATTTTCCGGAGCCCCGCCATGACCCAGCACTTCGTCCTCAGCCCCGACCTGCAGCAGGCGGTGGCCAGTTTCTTCCAGCGCATTCCTTTCAACCAGGTGCTCGGCATCGAACTCGACGAGTTCAGCCACGAACGGGTGACCATGCACCTGCCGATGAAACCCGAGCTGATCGGCAACTTCGTCCACGGCATTCTGCACGGCGGGGTAATTTCCTCGCTGCTCGACGTCTGTGGTGGCGCCATGGCGTTGATCGGTGCCTTCGCCAACCATCAGCACCTGCCGGCAGCCGAGCGCATGAGCAAGCTGTCCAAGCTCGGCACCATCGACCTGCGCATCGACTACCTGCGCCCCGGCCGCGGCCAGCGCTTTACCGCCACGGCCATGCCGCTGCGCGCCGGCAACAAGGTGGCGGTGATTCGCATGGAGCTGCATAACGACGAAGGCGTGCTGGTGGCCGTGGGCACCGGCACCTATCTGTGTGGGTAGCCATAGCGCAAATTGTGGGAGGGGCTTTAGCCGCGATTGACGCAGGATCAGTCGCCGCTGAAGCGCCTCCCACAAGTGGCATTCGAGACGCCTAGCGACTCAAGCGCGTGAGAATCCGGTCCAGCGCATTGGCGAAGGCCTGGCGGTCCTTCTCCGAATAGGGTGCCTGGCCGCCGCCGACCTGACCCTGCTCGCGCAGGTCGGTGAACAGGTTACGCACCGCCAGGCGCTCGCCCATGTTGCGCTCGTCGAACTCGCGGCCACGCGGGTCGAGCGCGGCGACGCCCTTCTTCACCAGGCGGTCGGCCAGCGGCACGTCACTGCAGATCACCAACTCGCCGGGCACGGCATGCTCGACCAGATGATCGTCGGCCGCATCCGGCCCGCTGGGTACCACGATCAGTTTCACGCAGGCGAAATTCGGCCGGGCCACGGCCTGCCCGGCCACCAGCACCACCTCGAAACCCCGCTTGAGGGCGAACTTGACCACCTGATCCCGCGCCGCCCGAGGGCAGGCGTCGGCGTCGATCCATACACGCATGCAGCAACTTCCGCAGAGAAACCAGCGCTCAGTATGCCAGCAGACGAGCGTCTCAAAGGTTGTAGAAAGGCTCGCAGCGCTCACGCACGGCACGCGACAGGTTGTCGTCGGCCAACTCGATCAGATCCAGTTCCACCTCGTCCGGCAGCAGCTCGGCCACCAGCGCAGCCAAACGCCGCTGGCCTTGCAGGTCGGCGCCGGAGATCGCCAGCAGCAATCGTGGCTGCGGGCCGATGGCCGGGTCGCGCAGCGCAGCGAGAAAGGCTTCACGCACGTCGAGTTGCGCACAGGCTGCTGACAGCGCCTGCTCCAGGGTGGGATGACGCAAAGGAGCCAACGCCAGATCAGGACTGTCGGCGTAATGAGTGGAATGGATCGAGGAAGACATGCGTGCACTCGGCAAAGGAATTGGGATCAGCCTAGGTGCACTGAGACTCGTTGTCGTGGCAGCGGTTCACGCTATTGACAGCGGGGCGGTAAAACCGCCCCGTGTCATGCCATCAAGCCTGCTCGGCCAGACGCCGGCGCTCGCCCAGCAGGCTGCGCCCGTACAGCAGCGCGATACCGGCCAGCGCCAGGCCCTGAGCCGACAAGCTCCAGGCGTCGGCGTGAATGCCCAGCCAGTCGAACTCGAAGAATGCCACCGGGCGCGTGCCGAGCACGCCGGCCTCCTGCAGCGCGGCCACGCCATGACCGGCGAAGACCACGGACAATACGCACAGCAGCACCGCATTGATGCCGAAGAAGGTGGCCAGCGGCAGCTTGCGCGAGCCGCGCAGGATCACCCAGGCCAGGCCGAGCAACAGCACCAGGGCGGCGGCAGCGCCGGCCAGCACGGCACCGTGGCCGGCAGGACCGGCCTGCAGCCAGAGGGTTTCGTAGAACAGGATGACTTCGAACAGCTCGCGATAGACCGAGAAGAATGCCAGCACGGCGAAGCCGAAACGTCCGCCGCCGCCCACCAGGCTGCTCTTGATGTAATCCTGCCAGGCCGCGGCATGGCGGCGGTCATGCATCCACACGCCGACCCACAGCAGCACGACGCTGGCGAACAGCGCGGTGATACCTTCGAGCAGTTCGCGCTGGGCGCCGCTGACATCGATCACGTAAGCCGCCACCGCCCAGGTAGCGCCCCCGGCGAGCAGCGCCAGCCCCCAGCCGACGTGAACGCTGCGCACCGCCTGCTGCTGCCCGGTGTTACGCAGGAAGGCGAGAATCGCCGCCAGCACCAGAATGGCTTCCAGGCCTTCACGCAGCAGAATCAGCAGGCTGGCGAAGAAACTCAGGCTACCGTCCATGGCGCCATCGACGAGCAGAGCGGCGGACTTGTCCAGCTCGACCTTGGCCAGCTCAAGCGCCTGGGCAGCCTGCGCAACGCTGGCGCCATCCTGCAGCGCCTGGCGGTAGGCCATCAGGGCGCGCTCGGTGGTCTTGCGCTGCACCGCATCGAGGTTGTCGAGGGCGCCTTCGACCAACTCGAAGCCTTCCAGGTAGGCGCCGACGGAAAGGTCATAGGCCTGCTCACGATCACCATCGCGGTAGGCCTGCAGACTGCGCTCCAGGGTGGCGCGGGTGTAGCCAATCAGTTGCTGCGGGCCACGCTGCTCCAGCACCGGATGCGCGCGCTGCGCGCGGAACGCGGCGACGTCTCCACCGGCAGCGGCGATCTCGGCAGGCGTGCGGCCGGCCAGCTCGCTCATGGCGAAAGGCGCCTTGCCCTGCGCCGGCGCAGCGGTGAAGCCAGCGATATAGACAGCCAGATCCCAGCGCTGACGGTCGTCGAGCTGGTCGGCGAAGGCCGGCATGTCGGTGCCCTCGATGCCCAGGCCGAGGGTGTTGTAGAGATCGTAAAGACTCAGGCGATCCAGGCGTGCGGCGTCGCGCAGATTGGCCGGCGGCGGCTCCAGACCGATGCCGGCCGGCCCGTCGCCCAGGCCGGTATCGCCATGGCAAACCGAGCAGTGCTGGGCGTAGAGCGGCGCCCCCCGCTCCGGGTCCGGTGTCAGCACCGGCGTCAGCGACACCTCATAAAGATCGGCCAGACGTGCGCCCAACTGACGGGCCGCGCTGGACACTTCCTCACCGGGCCTGCGCTGGCTGACGGCCTGGCGCAGATCGGCCACGCCCTGCTCCAGCCCGGCACGCCCGGCCTGGGCCGGCAGGGCGACGATCACCCCCTGCAGCACATCGAGAAATTCCAGCTGCTCCTGGTATTCGCCAGCATCGATGACCTGGCCATCGGCGACGGTGGCAGGGTAGTCAGCGCCGATATAACCAATCAGATGCAGCGCCTGGGCGGCGCCATCCAGGGGCTCGCCAACGGCGAGAAAGCTGAGGCAGGCCAGCAGTGGCAGCACCAGCCAGGAAAGAGGGAAACGAAAGCGGATCATTAATGCATCCCAAACGAGAATGGGTGGCATTAAATTGTTGCCGGCCGAGCAGCTCAGCACAAGAACAATCTGAAATATCTCGTAACATTCAGCCGAACGGAGCGTTGCAGCCTAGGTCCTCGACCGGCATCCGGTCGAGGACCGAAGAGACTCAGACGGCGGCGCGCTTGACCGTTGCCAGCAGGCCGGCGGCAGCGGCGAACAGTGCGGCGAAGCTGCGGTTCATCACCCGCTGCTGACGCGGAGTACGCAGCAGGCGCAGCACGCGCGAGGCGAGGCCGGTGTAGCCGGCCATGACGATCAGGTCCACAGCGATCATGGTCACGCCCATCACCAGGTACTGTGCCACCAGCGGTGCATGCGGGTTGATGAACTGCGGCAACACCGCAAGCATGAAGACGATCGCCTTGGGGTTGCTGAAATTGACCAGGAAACCACGCAACACCAGGCTCAGCGGTCGACCAATGGGGCGCTCGGCCGCACCGGCATCCAGATCGCTGGGCAGCGCGACCCATTGTTTGTAGGCAAGGAACACCAGATAGGCCACGCCGAACCACTTGATCAGGCTGAAGGCCAGGGCCGAGGTGGCCAGAACGGCGCCCACGCCCGCAGCTACGATGGCGATCTGCAGCGCCAGGCCGAGCTGCAGGCCCAGCGCGTTCCAGTAGCCACGCCAGAAGCCGTATTGCATGCCGGCCGACATCGAGGCCACGGCACCGGCGCCCGGCGACAGGCTGATCACCCAGCAGGCGACGAAGAAAGCGAGCCAGGTTTCCAATGCCATGATGCGTACCTCGAAAAGCTGGAATCAGGGAGAGAGCGATACAGCCTACTCCTGCTCCAGCGCCTCGAACAGTGGCTCAGCGCCAGCGGCGGACCGACTTCTGGAAGAACAGGCTGTTGGGCACCTGCAGCAGCGCACCGGCTGCGTCTTCGCTGAGATCCTGCAAGGTGGTGTAGAACAGGTTGATGGCGATCACCCGCCCCTTCACCCCGGGTTTGTCGGCGCTCTCGATGACCTCGACGGTATCGCCCAGGCGAAACGGGCCCATGGTGAAGATCAGCAGCGCGCAGAACATGTTCGACAGCACGCTCCAGATGGCGAAGAACGCCACCGCGGCGACGGCGGTGAAACCGGTCAGCGCCGTCCACAGCACATTAGCCGATACGCCCAGCCGCTCCAGCACCATGAGCAACGCGCTGCCCATGATCAGCCAGCGCACCAGGCCGCGCAGCGGCTGCAGCACCTCTGCCGGCAGCAGGCTGTAGCGCGCGCCAAGGCGGCTGATGGCGCGGGTAAGAATTCGCTGAGCGATCCACGCCAGCAGGATGATCAGCAGTACCTGGCCGGTGCGAATAAGCGGATCGCGCCAGGCCGCCAATAATTCAAGCTGTTCCATTACTCGGCTTCCTCCAGTTGCTGCTGCAACGCCTCTAGGGTCTCCAGCGCCAGCAGCCAGGCTTCCTCCAGCTCGGCCTCGCGGGCCTTGAGCTGCGCCTGCTCCGCCAGGCGCTGGCGCAGTTCGTCCTTGCGTGCGGATTCGTAGAGACCGCTGTCGCCCAGCTGGGTTTCAACTACGGCGAGCTTTTCCTGCACCTTGCCCAGCTCCTGCTCGAGCTTCTCGGCCTGCTTCTTGTGCGGCGCCAGTTGCTGACGCAGCGCAGCGGCGGCCTGGCGCTGGGCACGCTTGTCGGTCTTGTCCGCGGCACCTTCAGCCGGTGCGCTGGGCGGTGCCTGGCGCTGACGGTAATCGACCAGCCAACGCGCGTAGTCGTCCAGATCACCGTCGAACGGTACCACCCGGCCATCGGCGACCAGCAGGAACTCGTCGGTGGTGCTCTTGAGCAAATGGCGGTCGTGCGAGACCACCACCACGGCACCGGCGAACTCCTGCAAAGCCATGGTCAGCGCCTGGCGCATTTCCAGATCGAGGTGGTTGGTCGGCTCGTCGAGCAGCAGCAGGTTGGGCTTGCCCCAGGCGATCAGCGCCAGGGCCAGGCGCGCCTTCTCGCCGCCGGAGAAATTCACCACCGGCTCGTCACAGCGCGCGCCACGGAAGTCGAAACCACCGAGAAAGTCGCGCAGCGTCTGCTCGCGCTCGGTCGGCGCAATGCGCTGCAGATGCAGCAGCGGGCTGGCCTTGTCGTCCAGGGCATCGAGCTGGTGCTGGGCGAAATAGCCGATCACCAGGTTCTCGCCGCGGGTCAGGCTACCGCTCAGCGGCTGCAATTCGGCCGAGAGGTTCTTGATCAGCGTCGACTTGCCTGCGCCGTTGGGGCCGAGCAGGCCAATACGTGCGCCAGGCACCAGGCTGAGCTTGACCTGCTGCAGGATGGTCTTGTCGCCGTAGCCGAGGCAGCCTTCGCTGAGACTGAGCAGCGGCGTGGAAATCTTCTCGGCCTCGCGGAAGACGAAGTCGAAGGGCGAGTCGACGTGGGCCGCGCTCAACTCTTCCATGCGTTCCAGCGCCTTGATCCGGCTCTGCGCCTGACGCGCCTTGGTGGCCTGGGCCTTGAAGCGGGCGATGTACTTTTCCATGTGCGCGCGCTGCGCCTGCTGCTTCTCGTACGCCTGTTGCTGCTGGGCCAAACGTTCGGCGCGGGTGCGCTCGAAGGCCGTGTAGCCACCGCGATAGAGGGTCAGCTTGCGCTGCTCGACATGGGCCACGTGGTCGACCACCGCATCGAGAAAATCGCGGTCGTGGGAAATCAGCAGCAAGGTGCCCGGGTAGCTCTGCAGCCAGCCTTCGAGCCAGAGGATCGCATCCAGATCGAGGTGGTTGGTCGGCTCATCGAGCAGCAGCAGATCGGACGGACACATCAACGCCTGGGCCAGGTTCAGGCGCATCCGCCAGCCGCCGGAGAAATCGCCGACACGGCGGTCCATCTGCGCGTTATCGAATCCCAGGCCGGCCAGCAGCTTGCGCGCGCGGGCATCGGCGGTGTAGCCGTCGGCGCTGTCCAGTTCACTGTGCAAACGGGCGATGGCGGCGCCGTCGTGACTCTGTTCGGCCGCCGCCAATTCGGTCTGCACGCGGCGCAGGTTGTGGTCGCCGTCGAGCACGTAGTCCACCGCCAGCCGCTCGAGGTCATCGACCTCCTGGCGCATATGGGCGATACGCCAGTCGCCGGGCAGCAGGCAATCGCCGGCGTCCGGTGTCAGCTCGCCACGCAGCAGGGCGAACAGGCTGGATTTGCCGGCGCCGTTGGCACCGATCAGACCGGCCTTGTGACCGGCGTGCAGGGTCAGCTCGGCGCCTTCGAGCAGGCGTTGCGGACCACGCTGTAGAGTGAGGTTCTGGAGTCGGATCATAATGGCCGCGGAGTCTATCAAATCGCCCCGGAGGCCGCGTGCAGGATCTGTGGAATTTCGCCCTCGAGCTTTACGCCAAGCCGGGCGTTGAGAAGGCCTGCCTGGAACTGCAGGAAGCGGGTGGTGACGTTTGCCTGCTACTGACTGGCGCCTGGCTGCAGCAGCGTGGCGTGCGCTGCCTGGATGAACGCCTGCGCGCCCTGACGGCAGTGGCCGGTCCCTGGCAGCGCGAAGTGATCTCGCCCTTGCGCCAGACACGACGTGGCTGGCGCACGGCAGCAGAAGAGGATGCCGAGCTGGCGGCCTTGCGCGAACAGATCAAGAAACTGGAATTGCAGGCCGAACGGGTATTGCTCGAACGGCTGCAGACGCTGGCCGAGAGCTGGCCTGGCGAAGCGGGTGAAGAGGATTGGCTGATTCGCCTGGCCGAAAATGACAGCGCCGCGCTGCAGGTGCTGCGAGGCGCCATCCATCTGCCTTAGGAGGCGCTCGGCGTACCGCCGCTGCTCACGGCAGGCGTAGCGGGCACCGCTGGAGCAACCGGAGCGGCCGGCGCAGCAGCTGGCTTGGCCGCAGCCGGCTTGGCCGGGGCCTTCTTCGCTGCAGCCGGCTTCTTCGCAGCAGCGGGCTTGGCAGGCGTGGCTTTGGCGGCGGGCTTCGCAGCAGGTTTTGCGGCAGCTGGCTTGGCTGCTGGCTTACTGGCCGCTGCAGGCTTGGCCGGCGCTTTCGCTACGGCTGGCTTTGCGGCTGGTTTGGCCGCCGGCTTGGCGGCAGCAGGTTTGGCGGCAACCTTGGGCGCGGCCGGTTTAGCCGCTGCAGGCTTGCTGGCAGCAGGTTTAGCCGCTGGCTTGCTGGCGACCGCGGGTTTTGCAGCCGGCTTGCTGGCCGCTACCGGCTTGGCGGCTGGTTTGCTGGCCGGTTTGGCCGCTGCGGGTTTGGCCGCAGCCTTCTTCACCGCTGCTTTTGCGGCAGCGGGCTTCTTCGCTGCGGCCCGTTTGCTTGCAGGCTTGGCTGCCGGTGCGGCGGCCTTGGCTTCACGTGCGTCCAGCGCCTTGCCGGCGGCCTCCTTCACCTTGCCGACGCCCTGCGCCAGCTTCAGGCTTTCCTGAGCGTCACGCTTGAGCTGGGCGATGTAGGTACGGGTTTCGCTCTGGCTGGCCTTGAGCGCATCGAGCAGCTCTTCCAGTTCGGCGACGGCATCCTTGGCCTTGGCTTGCGCCTTGGCCTTGCCGGCAACGGCGGCGTCCTGCAGCTTGCTGCGAGCCTTGTGCAGTTTTTCCTGAGCCTTGCCGCGCTGCTTCTCCAGTTTGGCGAGCAGTTTCTCGGCGTCGATCAGCGCTTGCGAGCAGGCATTTTCCAGATGTTCGAGCAGGCTGGCAGACAGTTGATGCAACAGGTGCAACGGGGTAGTCACGGACTTCTTCTTGGCCGACATGGCGCGCCTCCAGGCGGATGTGGATGCGCCCATACTAGACGCAGGCGAGGCGCCTCGCCATAGGCCTTTTGGTGATCGCGGCACGTGCACCGCTCGCCTGGCATAATCGCAGGCACATCCACCGGGAGAAACCCTCATGAGCCGCGCCGTACTCGCCACCCTCGCTCTCTGCTGCAGCCTGGCCGTGCAGGCCGACCAGCATCAGCAGGACCTGGCTTACAGTCTCGGTGTGCGCCTCGGCGAACGCCTGCATGAAGAGGTCCCCGACCTGCCACTGAGCGAGCTGCTCGCAGGCCTGCGCCAGGCTTACGAGGGCAAACCGCTGCGGCTCGAGGCAGCCCGCATCGAGCAACTGCTCGATGAGCACGAAGCCCGTATCCAAGCCTCGCCCCAACGCCATACCAGGGCCATCGAAGCCGAGCAGCGTTTTCTCGCCGAGGAAAGCCGCCGCCCCAACGTGCGGGCGCTGGCCAATGGCGTACTGGTGACCGAGCTCAGTCCTGGCAGCGGGGTCAAGCCCACCGCACGCAGTCGGGTGCAGGTAAGTTATCGCGGCGAACTGGCCGACGGCAGCGTCTTCGACGAGAGCACTACACCGCAGTGGTTTCGCCTGGACAGCCTGATCGCCGGCTGGCGCAGCGCATTGCTGCAGATGCCGAAGGGCGCGCACTGGCGTTTGGTGATTCCATCGGATCAGGCGTACGGGGAAGACGGTGCCGGCGATCTGATACCGCCCCATGCGCCTCTGGTGTTCGATCTGCGCCTGCTGGACGTGGCCGACTGAGCGCCGCCCTGATCGACAATGGAAAGCCCGGACTCAGATCCGGGCTTTTTCGCATCAGGCTGTCAGAGCGCTTCGGCAGCCTGTTCCTGATGGGCGTTGTGCAGCACCTCGATCAGGCAATCTTCCAGTTCGAAACGTTCGTGCAACAGCTGACCCAGGCGATTGAGTTCGGCAACCAGTGAGGCGTTGTCGCGGCTGTCACCGTTGTCACAGCGGTCGTTGAACGCCAGGGCGACCTCGGTAATGGCTTCGATGCGCGGATAGATCTGCTTGGCCAGCTCAAGACCGCGCCGGTCGTTGAAGGCTTTGGCCTCGCTGGTCAACTGCTCGTAGACCTCGAAGTGGCCCGCCGAGACGTAGTCCACCAGCAGTTCGCAGAAGCCCTGCAGGGACTCACAGTTGATGGCCGGAGCCTGCGGCGCCTTGGTGAGTGCGGTGTAGGCCAGCACCAGTTCACGGCGCTCTCCGAGCCAGCGATCGATCAGTTGGTGAACCCCGCCCCAACGTTCCTGTGCGTTCCGACATTTCTCGAGCATGATGAACCTCGCTTCCCTTATCGATAATGCCTGTTATGCGTCCATTCCCGAGACGCTCTTTATGGCGCGCCAACCTTGGCGGCCACCCTTCGGGCCATCGCTACGCAACATCAAAAATCATTCCCGACGATTTTTTGTCAATCGGTGCTTGGTCTTGGGAAGGCAACCGCGAAATGGCGTTTTTCCGGCGGTGCGTGCGAGCCAGATTATGCCCGAGGACGAGCACCATCAAGGCATAGCCGTGAGAAATTTCATACGAGCGTTTAATAGAGAAGCCACGAGCGGCGTGGCTTCGTGCAATTCGCATTCTCAGTTGCGACGCAGCAGCTGGAACAGGCAGAAGCCGAGCATGCCGATGAAACCGAGCAGGCTCCACTCGGGAATGCTCATGCCGAACAGCGTCCAGTTCACCTCTGCGCAATCGGCACTGCCCTGAAACACCAGACGCACGATGTCCTGCATGGGCAGGGCCTGCATCATGAACTCGAGGCTCGGCAGACAGGCTTCGAGCTGGTCGGCCGGCACGCTCTGCAGCCAGATCTGCCGACCTGCGGTGGCGGCACCAGCAGCAGCGAACAACAGGGCGAAAATAGCGTAGATACGCCGACCGAGACGCCCCGGGCCGTGGATCGCCGCGATCAGGCAAACCACGCCGAACAGAACCACGCAGATACGCTGCAGCACGCACATCGGGCAGGGCTCCAGACCGACGACATGTTCCAGGTACAGCGCAGCCGCCATCAGCAGGACACAGCCGATGAATGCAAGGAAAAACAGGGGGCGCGGACTGGCCAATTGCATGGTGGCTCCGGAAGGGAAATCGAGGGCCGTACGGTAGAGGAAAGGGAGGGCGCCTTTCAAGGCGCCCCGCAGCTCATTACAGGCTGTTCATCATGCCGGAACGCCCCTCCGTCCGCACGGCCGGGCAACCGCGGCAATCGGCCGCATCCATTCAGGCTGTGGCGCCCTGCGGCTGCGGCAGCGGCGGCAACCCCTGATGCAGCAGACCGAGACTCTCCAGCAGCAGCTGATTGCTGCGTTCGAGCTCGCCCAGCTGCGCCAGCAGGCGCGCCAGTTCGGCACAGGTTTCCGGGTGACGCTCGAGCTTCAGGCTGGTTTCGAAATAATCACGCGCCTTGCCCCACAACTGGTTCTGCAGGCACAGGCGGCCGAGGGTCAGCAGGAGGGCTGGATCCTCCGGGTGCTGCTTGAGCCAGAGTTCGGCCATTTGCAGCTGGCGCGCCGGGTCGGCGCCGCGCAGCACACCATAGAAACGCGCCAGACGGCTGTCGTAACTGCGCTTTAGCGCACTGCGCAGCACTTCTTCCGCCTCTTCCTGCGCGCCCAGGCGACGCAGTTGTTCGACATAGGTGGCGATCAGTTCTGGCTCGTTGCGCAGGCTGACCGACAACTGGTTCCAGGCCTTGCTCAATGGTTGCAGGGCGGTTTCTCCCTGCGCCAATCCATACTCGCCGACTTCTGCCAGGCGACCACGCCAGGTTTCGCGTTCCAGTTCGTCAAGCTCTGCGGCCGGCAACGCCTTTTCCTTGCGCAACTCCGGGAGCAGGCCGAGCAGTGCCGACCAGTCCTGGCGCTGCAAATACAGTCGCTGCAATTGCCGCAGTACCAGGTGATGGCCTGGGTGGCGCTCACGCATCGTCTGCAAGGTTTCCAGCGCCGCATCACTGTCGCCACGGCTGCGCTGCAACTCGGCGTGGGTCAGAGCTATCGCCAGCTCGGCCTGCGGCTGCTTGTTAAGTGCGCGTTCGAGCAACGCATCGCTCTGCTCATATTCGCCAAGCTTGTTGGCTGCCCGGGCAGCGCCGAGGTAATACATCAGCGGCTGGCTGTCGGCTTCGGCGGCGCGGGTCAGCTGGCGCTGTGCACGGGCCCAGCGGCCTTCGGCGAGATCCAGCATGCCTTGCTCGGAAGCCTGTCGTACACGGCGAGTCCGGTGCAGACGCGACCAGGGGTTGGCCAGACGCGTCGAGCTGAGCAACAGACGCAACGTCCACTTGATCAGGTAGTAGAACACCACCACGACCACCAGCAGGCCAAGGAATGCCCATAGGCCGGACTGGTAACGGAAGCCCTTGTAGGCGAACAGCACGTAGCCGCGATCAGCCTCGATGGCCAAGCTGAGCAGGTAAACCCCGGCGGCGATGGCCAGCAGTAGCAGAAGCCAGAATAGGCGTTTCATTGCGCCTCCCCGGCCGCGGCGGCGCCCTGCCGACGTTGCGCCTGCTTGCGTTGCAGGTAGGCCTGCAGCGTGTCGAGCGACTCGCTCAGATCCGGCACCTTGACCTCGATGCTGGCATCGGCCAACTCGCTGAAACGCTGACGCAGGGCGCGGCTGTCGGGGTTATCCAGATTGAAGTGTGCGTCGAGGATTTCCTCGGCCTGCTTCAGCGACTGCTTGTACACACCGGTCTGGCCGTGCAGCGCGGCCCACTGCGCCTGCTCCAGCGCCAACGACAGGCTCAGGCGAACCTGCGACAGGCTTTGCCCGGAAAGCAGCGGACGTATGTTGCGATCGGCGTCGAATTCGATGCGGAAGTAGTCGGAAAGCTTCTTCGCCCACTCGCTCCACCAGGCGCTGCCATCGCCTTCGGCGGCCAGCTCGGAGAGCACATCGCCCTGCCCTTCGAGGGTCGGCGCCAGGGGATTGAGGGTGGCCGCCTGCTCACGCAGGGCGCCCAGCTGCAGGAACAGGCCGACGCGATCCGGCCGCGCCGTGGTGCGCAGCGCTTCCAGGCTGCGGCTGAGCTGCTCACGGGCAGCGAAGGCGGCGGGATCGTCCTGATCACGGAGGATATCGTCGGCCGCCTCGACCAGCGCCTCGGCCGAGGCCACATCCTGCAAGGCAGACAAGCGCAGGGTGGCCAGGCGCAGCAGGTGCTCGGCCTCGTCCAGGCGCCAATCCTGACGACTGCCGTCGAGCACGCTTTCCAGGCGCTGGCTCATGCGCTGCTGATCGCTCTGCAGGTTGGCCAGCAGCCGGCGGCGCTCGTCCAGCTCGGCGGCACTGGGCAGGGCGGACAAGCGCGAATCCAGGCGCTGGGCCAATTCATCCACTTTCGTCGCACTGTCATCACGGGTGCGCTGCAGGTCTTCAGCTTGCTGCTGATCCCTGCCTTGTATTTCGTGCAGCTGCCAGAGGCTCCAGCCGCCGGCACCAGCGCCCGCCAGGCCGATCAGCAAAGCCAGCGCGGCAAGACCACTGCCGCCACCAGTGCGAGGTGCCTGGGCGGATGGGGGGGGTGGAGTGGTCTTCACGGCTTCGCTGGCCGGTTGCTCTTCTGGCGTCTTCGGGGTGGATGCTTCGCTCACGTATCCGTCCTTTTAGAGGGCGGCAGCCGGAAACTGCTCCAGCGCTGCCTGCAAGGCCGCGGCATTGGCGCCGCGACAGTCCACAACGATTTCCGCACCCGCCTTGCGCGCCTGCTCGGCAACGCGCGGGCTGGGTACGAACAAGGGTAGCCGAGCCAACGCCGGCCAGTCATCGCCAGCCAGCTGCAGCAGATGTTCGAAACCCTGCCCACTGCTGACAACCAGGCCGTTCAGGCGTTCCGCTCGCACGCACCGGCCAAGCTCGCCTGGTGCGTAATGCGGCAGCACGCGGCGATACAGTGGCAGATAGTCGACCGTCACGCCTTGGCCGCGCAAGCGTTCGGCGAGGAATTCTCGGCCACCTTCGCCACGCAGGATCAGTACGCGCGGCGCAGGTGCCGCGGCAACGGCGTGGTGCAACGCAGGCAGGGCAAGCAGCGCTTCGCTGTCATCACCCGAGTCGGGGAAGTACACACGCAGGCCCTGATCGGCGAGCACCGCGGCGGTGGCGGCACCGACACTGAACCAGGGCAGATCGGGCGCCGGCGCAGCATGTCGCGCCAACAGCTGCAGGCCAATCCGCGCGGCCGGTTTGCTGACCACGATCACCGCGCAATAACGCTGCAGCTCGGCAAAGGCGCTGCGCTGCTCGGCGCTTTCGGCCAAGGCCTCGATGGCGAGCAGCGGCATGCAGTGACTGGCCACACCCCGGGCGGCCAGGGTCTGCGCCAACGCCGCACAGTCCTCGGCAGGACGCGTCAGCAACAGGCGCCAGGCGCTCAAGGGTGCCCGGCCTCACCGTAAACGGCCTTGAGAATGACATCGGCGCCCTGCGCCAGCAGCGCCTCGGCCACGCGCACGCCCAGGGCCTCGGCATCGGCGCTGGCGGCGCGCTCTTCGGCACGCAGCAACAGGCCTCCATCAGGTTGGCCGACCAGGCCGCGCAGCCACAGTTGGTCACCTTCGAGCAGCGCATAGCAGGCGATAGGCACCTGGCAGCCGCCATTGAGGTGCTTGTTCAGCGCGCGCTCGGCGGTCACTCGCAGGGCTGTCTCGTGATGGTGCAAGGGCGCCAGCAGCGCATGCACATCGCTGTCGGCACTGCGGCACTCGATGCCCACGGCACCCTGGCCGCCGGCAGGCAGGCTGTCTTCGGCGCTGATCGAGCTGCGGATGCGATCCTCGAAACCCAGGCGGATCAGGCCGGCAGCAGCGAGGATGATGGCGTCGTACTCGCCAGCATCGAGCTTGGCCAGGCGGGTGTTGACGTTGCCGCGCAGGAACTGGATTTTCAGATCGGGCCGGCGCGCCAGCAGCTGGGCCTGGCGACGCAGGCTGGAGGTGCCGACCACGCTGCCGGCTGGCAGCGCGTCGAGGCTGTCATAGGTGTTGGAGACGAAGGCGTCACGCGGGTCTTCACGCTCGCAGATGCAGTACAGCCCCAGGCCCTCGGGAAAGTCCATCGGCACGTCCTTCATCGAGTGCACGGCGATGTCGGCCTCGTTTTCCAGCAGGGCGGTTTCCAGCTCCTTGACGAACAGGCCCTTGCCACCGATCTTCGCCAGCGGCGCGTCGAGCAACTTGTCGCCGCGGCTGACCATGGGCACCAGGCTGACCTTCAGGCCAGGGTGGGCCTGCTCCAGACGGGCTTTGACATATTCGGCCTGCCACAGGGCCAGGGCGCTCTTACGGGTGGCGATGCGAATTTCGCGGGACATGGGACAATTCCAGAAAACGGATTGCCGCGAATCATAACAGGCTCGCCCATCACGGCGCTGCCAGGCGGCCATAGGCCGCAGGTCTGTCGCTGATTGCAAATACCGGGACGCCCTGACGTGCGAGGCAGGGCGTCAGAGTGACTGCATCAGCTTGCGCACACCCGCGACGTGGCGGCGACTGACCACCAGCGAGTCGCCGTCCAGGCCTTTGAGGAACAGTTGGAAATGCCCAAGCGGCGTGCGTTGCAGGCGCTCGATACGCTCGCGCGCTACCAGCGCATTGCGGTGGATACGCACGAAGCGGTCGCCGAATTCGTCTTCCAGCGCCTTGAGCGGTTCGTCCAGCAGCACTTCGCCGCCCTCGTGGCGCAGGGTCACGTACTTGTGATCGGCGATGAAATAAACCACGTGATCCAGCGGAATCAGCTCGATGCCCTTGCGGGTGCGGGCGCTGATATGGGTGCGCGGGCCACCGCCCGTCTCTGCGGCAGGGCGGGTCAAGGCCGCCAGTTGCACGCGATTGGGCCGCTCGGCCTTTTTCAGCGCCTCGCTGAGGCTTTCGGGTCGCACCGGCTTGACCAGATAGCCAACGGCGCTGACCTGGAAGGCCTCCAGGGCGAATTCGTCGTGCGCCGTGCAGAAGATCACCGCAGGCGGTGCTTCGCGCTCACACAACTTGGCGGCGACCTGCAAGCCGTCGAGGCCGGGCATGCGGATATCCAGCAGGACCACATCCGGCTTGAGGCTATCGATCAGGGTCAGGGCTTCCTCGCCGTTGCTGGCGGCGGGCTCCAGGACCCGGTAACCCTCGAGCTCACCGACCATGCGGCTGAGGCGCTCGCGGGCGAGGGGTTCGTCGTCGACGATCAGGACATTCATATTGCTCTGGCTTCCTGCGTGAGTCTCGCACAAGGATAGCGTAGACAGCTGTAGTGACGGCCGTCACGGCGCTCCACGCTGAGACTCGCGCGCGGCCCAAAAAGTGCCGCCAGACGCGCATCGATATTACTCAGCGCTTGCTGCGTTCCCCGCGACGGATGCTGCTCGCCCCGCTCTTCATACGGATTGCTGACACACAAGCTGAACACACCATCCTGGTAATCCGCTTCGACCCGCACCAGGCCACCTTCGATACGTGGCGCGATGCCATAGATCAGCGCATTTTCCAAAAGAGGCTGCAGGGTCAGCTGGGGAATCGGCAGATCCTCCGGCACACCTTCGACCTCCCACTGCAACTGTAGTCGCTCACCAAGCCGATAGTGCTCGATAGATAGATATCGTTTCGCCAGTTCCAGTTCCTCCTTCCACGGCACCAGCGTACCGGGCTTGGCCAGGCTGGCACGAAACAGATCGGACAGATCCAGCACTGCCTGCTCGGCCTTGTACGGGTCGAGCGTGACCAGACTGGCGATGCTGTTGAGGCTGTTGAACAGAAAATGCGGGCGAATCCGCGCCTGCAACGATTCGATGCGCGCGCGCAGCTCGGCCTGTTCCTGCCGCCGCCATTGGCTCTGCAGATAGAAATAGCGTAGCAGCAGTGCGGACATGATCAGGCTGATCAGGGCATGGCGCAGGTAAAGATTCACCTCGCCACTGCGCGGCAACGGCCCGCCCAGGTCGTAGTAGTCGGCCACCGCCGTGCAACTCAAGGTCAGCAGCACCACCAGGGCGCAGCACAAGCCGCCTGCCAGCGCCGGGCGCAGACGGGCCAGCAAAGGGCGCAGGCGGCACAGTACGGCTGCCGAGAGCAGCACGATCCACTGCACGAACAGCGAGGTCAGGGCCAGGCGTACCCAGTCGAAGCCCGGCGTCATCGGCTCGGCGAGCACCAGCACCAATACCAGCAGCTCAGCCAGCAGCACCATGCTCAGCAGGGCTTCCGGCTGGCACAGTTCAGGGACGAAGAAGTCGTCCACGGTGGCGCTGGGTTTGTTCTTGGCAAGCAGTTGTGTGTGCATCGACGCAGTTTCCGTGTCGCCTTGCGAGCCGGCAAGCCAGACGGCTCCAGCCGGACAAAATAAAGCACCGAAATGCCACCTTCAGCGCAAAATTGTGAAGCAGCCAACAACCCTGTCGGCCGCTCGACGGCAAACGCAGCCCGGCGAAACGCTCGTCGACCCTGTTATTATCGACGCACTTTGTCCGCCATGCTGGCCAGCCATTAAGTCAGCCCGATCCAGAGCCCGAACCATGAGCAGCGAAAAAACCAACCAATCCTGGGGCGGCCGCTTCAGCGAGCCCGTCGACGCCTTCGTCGCCCGCTTCACCGCCTCGGTGGAATTCGACAAGCGCCTGTACCGCCACGACATCATGGGCTCCATCGCCCACGCCACCATGCTGGCCAAGGTCGGCGTACTCACCGATGCCGAGCGCGACGCGATCATCGACGGCCTCAAGCAGATCCAGGGCGAGATCGAAGCCGGCACCTTCGACTGGCGTGTCGATCTGGAAGACGTGCACATGAACATCGAGGCGCGTCTGACCGACCGCATCGGCGTGACCGGCAAGAAGCTGCACACCGGACGCAGCCGCAATGACCAGGTGGCCACCGACATCCGCCTGTGGCTGCGTGACGAGATCGACCTGATCCTCGCCGAAATCACCCGCCTGCAGCAGGGCCTGCTGGGCTTGGCCGAAGCCGAGGCAGACACCATCATGCCCGGCTTCACCCATCTGCAGACCGCGCAGCCGGTGACCTTCGGTCATCACCTGCTGGCCTGGTTCGAGATGCTGTCGCGTGACTACGAGCGCCTGGTCGACTGCCGCAAGCGCACCAATCGCATGCCCCTGGGCTCTGCCGCGCTGGCTGGCACCACCTACCCGATCGCTCGCGAAATCACCGCCGAGCTGCTGGGCTTCGACGCCGTGGGCGGCAACTCGCTGGACGGCGTGTCGGATCGTGACTTCGCCATCGAATTCTGCGCCGCCGCCTCCCTGGCGATGATGCACCTGTCGCGTTTCTCCGAAGAGCTGGTGCTGTGGACCAGCGCGCAGTTCCAGTTCATCGACCTGCCGGATCGTTTCTGCACCGGCTCCTCGATCATGCCGCAGAAGAAGAACCCGGACGTACCCGAGCTGGTGCGCGGCAAGAGCGGCCGCGTGTTCGGCGCCCTGACCGGCCTATTGACCCTGATGAAAGGCCAGCCGCTGGCCTACAACAAGGACAACCAGGAAGACAAGGAACCGCTGTTCGACGCCGCCGACACCCTGCGCGACAGCCTGCGCGCCTTCGCCGACATGATCCCGGCGATCAAGCCCAAGCACGCCATCATGCGTGAAGCGGCGCTGCGCGGTTTCTCCACCGCCACCGACCTGGCTGACTACCTGGTGCGCAAGGGCCTGCCGTTCCGCGACTGCCACGAGATCGTCGGCCATGCGGTGAAGTACGGCGTCGACAGCGGCAAGGACCTGGCCGAGATGAGCCTGGACGAGCTGCGCCAGTTCAGCGACCAGATCGAGCAGGACGTGTTCGCCGTGCTGACTCTGGAAGGCTCGGTGAATGCCCGCAACCATATCGGCGGCACTGCGCCGGCGCAGGTGCGTGCAGCGGTGGCGCGCGGTCGCGAACTGCTGGCTAGCCGCTAAGCGCGGCTCGGCAAGAAACGGGAAAAGGAGTTCCCTTGCCTGAATTATTGCTGCGCGGCTTGGCGCTACTGGCCGAGATCGCACTTGAAATCATCATTGGCTACGTCTTCTACACGACCGGTTGGCTGGTACTACGACTGCTGACATTAGGGCGTTACCCGCGTCTGCCGCTGCGCGTAACCGACCCAATGGGTTCGCGCAGCGCCTGGGTCGCAACGTTCGGCTTCCTCTGCCTGGTGGGCCTGCCCCTGACGTGGCTGACCGTCACTTACAGCTGAACGCTGCCACGAGACATTTCCATGCCTATAGACATCCGCCCCGCCACCCCCGACGACGCCGAGTTGATCCTGCGCTTCATCACCGACCTGGCCATCTACGAGAAGGCCGAGCACGAGGTGAAGACCGATGCCGCCGGCATCCGCGACAGCCTGTTCGCCGATGGCAGCACCGCTCATGGCCTGATCTGCGAGTACGAGGGCAAGCCCATCGGCTATGCGGTGTATTTCTTCAACTATTCCACCTGGCTGGGCAAACACGGCCTCTATCTGGAAGACCTCTACGTCAGCCCCGAGGTGCGCGGCCTGGGCGCAGGCAAGGCACTGCTGCGCCACCTGGCGCAGCTGGCCGTGGCACGTGGTTGTGGCCGCTTCGAATGGTCGGTGCTGGACTGGAATACGCCGGCCATCGACTTCTACGAATCCTTCGGCGCCCGCCCGCAAAGCGAGTGGACCACCTACCGACTGGCCGGCCAGGCCCTGACGGACTTTGCCGCTGGCTGAAAAACCCGCACCTGGCCACGCTGACAACCCTGGCCTAAGTTAACTGAGTCCATCTTTATCCCCCGAGCCCGCCATGCGCACACTACTTGCCCTGCTCAGCGTTATCGCCCCGGCACTGACTGCGGCTACACCGGCTACCATCCCCGTCAATGCGTCCTGGCATCTGCAACTTGACGGCAAGTTGCAGATGCCCAACCGCCTGGTCTACGACATCGATCTGTACGACACGCCGAAACAAACCATCACCAACCTCAAGGCGGGTGGTCGGATCGTGATCTGTTATTTCAGTGCAGGTACCTGGGAAGACTGGCGCAGCGATGCCCAGGCCTATCCCAAAGAGGCCCTGGGCAAGGCGTTACCCGACTGGGCCGGGGAGCGCTGGCTCGACTATCGCCGTGACGACGTGCGCCAATTGCTCTCCAAACGCCTGGATCTGGCCGTAGACAAAGGCTGCGATGGTGTCGACCCGGACAATGTGGACGGCTACAGCAATGACAACGGCCTTGGCCTGACGGCAATCCAGCAAATAGACTTCAACCGCTGGCTGGCCAGCGAAGCGCACAAACGTGACCTGAGCATCGGCCTGAAGAACGCTGTCGAGCTGCTGCCCGAGCTTGGCGATCACTTTGACTTTGCCGTCAACGAGAGCTGCTACCGCTATAACGAATGTGCCGGTTACAGCCATATGCGCAGTCAGGGCAAGCCGATTTTCATCGCCGAGTATCGCGCCTTCAACAAGGACCTTTGCAGACAAGCCGCAAACTCGGGCTTTCGCCTGCAATTCTTCAAGCTCAGCCTGAAAGGCATCGGCGAGCCCTGCGACTGAACATTCGGAAATACCAAGAGGAATCATGAGCCAGAACAACGACCAGGAAGACGAAGACTTCGCCGAAGCCACACTGATCCAGGCGATAGAGAACCAGCTGGAAAGCGGCGAGCCGGCGGCGGCCAAGGCGGTGTACAACAAGCTGACACTGGTCGGTTACGAGCGCGAGGAAATTCTCGAGCTGATGGCCCTGGTGCTGGCGCATGAAGTCGACGCCATGCTGCGTGAGGATCGTCCCTTCGACGGCGCCTGGTACGAGCAGGCCCTGCGCGCTCTGCCCGAGCTGCCGGAAGAAAACTGAACCGGGATTGACCCAGGCCACTGGTCGCTCTGGCAGACAGATTGCTACTGTCAGCGGCAGTTACGTCCGAGAAGGAATCACCTTCGATGGCCTGCCCGTCGTCACGCATCGCTGTATTGCGCGCCCAGCTGCTGTCATTGCTCTGGGTCGGCGCGGTTTTCGCCGATACGCCCCGCATCGGTGCCGAGGACGACTGGTATCCCTACACAGCCTGGCGCAACGAACGCGTCGAAGGCATGTCGGCGGATATCGTGCGTGCCGCCTTCGCCGCCAGCGAATCCCCCATGGAGCTGGCGCCCTACCCTTATTCGCGGTGCATGGAGCTGACCCGCTCGGGCAGCCTGGCAGGCTGCTTCAACACCACGCCTGACGCGCACATCCGCGCCGAGTTCCTGTTACCGCAGCAGGAGCTGTTCAGCGACGACATCCTGCTCTGGGGCCATGCAGGGGAAGCAGCAATAGATGACCTTGATGCCATCCGCGGCAAGCGTGTGGCAGTCACTATCGGCTACACCTACGGCGAACACTTCGATGGCTATGCGGATATCCAGCGCATCCCGGTGCGGCGCGATATCAATGGCTTTCTCATGCTGCAGCGCGACCGTGTGGACTATGTGATCGCCTTCCGTGGTACCACCGAAGCCCTGTTGCGCGACAACCCGGCACTGGTCGGCGCATTCAAGGCGCTGGCACGGGTGCATCGCCCGCGTCTCTACCTGAGCTTTTCCCGCCACCATCCGCAGGCAGCGGACCTGCTGCGGGACTTCGACAGAGGTATGCGCCAGATCAGGCAGAACGGCACCTACCAGCGGATTCTCGCTGCCTGGAAACTCACCGATGGGCAGAGCCCCCTGCATGGTTCTACACTGCAAGAGCGCCACAACAACAAGACGGAGTCACCATGAAGTCATTCACCGCTGACCTGATCGACGAGCTGGAAATCCTCGCCCTGTACAACCTGGACAACCATCAGGAAGGGCTGAAAGTGCACAACAACGCTTCATTCAAGGCGCAAGGCGCCATCACCCGTCTTTACGAGAAAGGCTTGGTTAGCCAGGCAGATGGCGGCTACCTGACCAGCCTGGGCATCGATGCAGCCGAACATGCGCAGGCGCTGCTGACCATTCTTTCGGCCCGCCATACCACCCCCGCTTAACAGGCTGTTGAAAAACTACCTGCGTTGGCAATACTGCGTTAAAAACAGCCTCAAAATGCTCATTTACAGCACGTAAACTGCGCTTTTTCGGCTGTTTTCGCCTTGTCTTGCCTGCCTCGCCTACGTTTTTCAACGGCCTGTTAAGTTCAGTCGCCCGCCGGCCGCCCTTCAGCGAAGGGCCGGGCGGGCGATATAGCGTCCAGATACTGCTCTGACGAGCACGCCGCTGATAGGCTTGCAGTACCCCGCAGCAGAGTTCGAGCATGACGCGCACGCAGGAAATACGCCCCGATATCGACGACGGCATCGACCGCAAGGTGCTGGCGCAGCTGCGCGCACGCTTTCTTCAGATCAACCAGGGCCGCCTGCTGCGGGCCATGGAGGCGCTGTCCACCCGTCAGCAACTGGTCCTCAAGTTGTTGCCGCTGCTGTTGCACGTCAACCATCCGCTGTTGCCCGGCTATGTTTCGGCCAGCACCCCAGCCGGCCTCAGCGGGTTCGAGCCGGATGATGCCAGCCTCGCCGAAGTGCAGCGCCTGACTCGTTCCTTCGTCTACAAACCGCGCCGCGGCCAGGGCGCCGCGCCGCTGCATGGACTGTTCCTGATGGGCAGTCTGGGCACCGTGGCCCAGGCAGAACAGAGCGATATGGACCTGTGGCTGTGCCACTCGCCCAATCTTACGGCGCAGGAACTGCAGGACCTGCGCAAGAAGTGCGATCAGCTGGAAAGCTGGGCCACCACGCAAGGCGCCGAGGTGCATGTCTTTCTGGTCGACCCGCAGCGCTTCACCCAGGGCGCGCGCGAGGCGCAACTGACCTCCGACGACTGCGGCACAACCCAGCACTATCTGCTGCTCGACGAGTTCTACCGCACCGCGATCTGGCTCGGCGGACGCACGCCGATCTGGTGGCTGGTGCCGGTTTACGATGAGGCGCGCTATCAGGACTACTGCCGCACCCTGCTGAGCAAACGCTTCGTGCGCGCCGAAGACGTACTCGATCTCGGCCACCTGGCGCGCATTCCGCCGGAAGAGTTCATCGGTGCAGGCATGTGGCAGCTGTACAAGGGTATCGAATCGCCCTACAAGTCCGCGCTCAAGCTGCTGCTCACCGAGGTTTACGCCAGCGAACACCCGAAGGTCGAATGCCTGGCGCTGCGCTTCAAGCAGGCCGTGTTCGAGGGGCGCCTGGAGCTCGACGAACTCGACCCCTACATAGTCGTTTACCGGCGCCTGGAGGAATACCTCAGCGCCCGCGGAGACCTGGAACGGCTGGAGCTGATCCGCCGCTGCCTGTATCTGAAGGTGAACAAGAAGATCAGCCGCCCGCCAACCCGCGGCCGTGCCAAGAGCTGGCAGCGCCTGCTACTGGAGCGTTTGACCAGCGAGTGGGGCTGGCACAATCGCCAGCTCAGCGTGCTCGACAGTCGCAGCCAGTGGAAGGTGCGCCAGGTCGCGGCCGAGCGCCGCGTGCTGGTCAATGAGCTGACCTACAGCTACCGGTTTCTCTCGCAATTCGCGCGCAGCACCGAGGCAGGCAGCTCGCTGAACAACCGTGACCTGAATGTGCTGGGCAGGCGCCTGTACGCCGCCTTCGAGCGCAAGGCCGGCAAGGTAGAGTTCATCAACCCGGGCATCGCCCCGGACCTGGCCGAAGACACCCTGACCCTGGTTCAGTATCCCAGCCCGGAGGCGCAGGGCGAATATCTCTGGGCGCTGTTCAATGGCAGCCTGGGCGCTCAGGAATGGGCCGACTTCGCGCCGCTGAAGCGCTCGCGCGAACTGATCGAACTGCTCGCCTGGTGCCATCGCAACGGCGTAATCGACAGCAGCACACGCCTGTCCCTGCACCCGGGCACCAGCGACCTTACCGAATACGAGCTATCCAACCTGATCGGCAGTTTGCAACAGAGCTTTCCGTTGCCCCTGCAGGCGGTGGAGGAAGCCGCTCTGCTGCGCACCAGCATCCCCGGCCAGGTCTTGTTGCTGGTCAATGTCGGCCTCGACCCGCTCAAGCAGCACAGCCAGATGAACGTGCACATGACCACCGACCGCACCGATGCGCTGGGGTATTCGGGGGTGCGGGAAAACCTGGTACTGACTCTCGATCAGGTGGTGCTCAACAGCTGGAACGAGCTGCAGGTCAGCCGCTATGACGGCCAGGACGCACCGCTCGACTGCCTGCGTGACCTGCTCAACAGCGTGCCGGTGGGCGGCCCGCAGCCCAGAGTGATGGTGCGTTGCTACTGCCGTAACCGCGCCCAACCCATTGCCGACCGGGTCGAAGAACTGCTGCGCGACCTGCTCGAAAGCTATGTCGAAGGCCGCCAGTCACGCTACCTGGTGCGGGTACGCCAGCATTATCACGTACTGCAGCTAGCCCCAGGCCAGGTCAGCCATACCGCACTGGGCGATCTGCCTGCCCTGCTCGCCCATCTCGGCGCCGAGCAGGCGCTCTACAGCCCGCTGCGCCTGGACCGCCACGCCCTCGTGGGGGACGACCTGGCGTTGATCCTGCCCATGGGCCGCCCGCAATGCATCCAGGTGTTCTACCGCCTGCACGAAACCAGCGGCGAAGCGGAGCTGACCCTGCTCGACGAGAACAACGCCCTATGGCGTCGGCGTTTGCCGTTTCGCGACGAGCAGAGCCTGCTGACGCCGCTACAGCGCTTCCTGCAGTCGCTGCTGTATCGGCGCAACGCCATGCTGCCGCTCGATGGCAGCGACAACCAGCCCGCGCTGGAAATTCTCTACTATCAGCTGCTACCGGCTGCACCGCTGCGCGCCCAACGTCTCGAGCGCAGGCCAGCCCCCGAGTCGCAGGTCAGCCATCCGTTCTATGACGTGCAGGCCATCGTCGAACCCGGCGACGGCCGCCAGCGCCACGTCACGCTGTACTGCAACCACCGCGAGTTCTCGGAACGGGAGTACGGCCGCGAACTGTATCGCGCCGTGGCTCAGCACATCCTCGCCCAGCGTGCCGGCGGCGAACGTTACCCGTGCTACATCACCGACCTCGATCTGTCCGCGGTACTGGCCGGGCAGCAGGCACAGACCGTGCACTACCTGCGCTACAAGAACGAGCTGGAAGATGCGCTCAATGCTGCCTTGCAACAGGGCGCCTGAAGCGCAGGGCGTCCTCAGGCTGCAGGTAACCGCGTCGGCAGGATGGGCGCAGAGCCGATCAGCGGTCGTATTCGCCTGCCGCTTCCGGCTGGTATTCGACCGCCAGCAGGGTCAGTTTGAGCTGCTTGCCGCCCGGTACCGGCCAGTCGATGTGCTGACCGACGGACAGCCCGAGCAGCGCGCTGCCAACTGGCGCGAGAATGCTGACCTTGCCTTCGCCACCGGCGTCCTGCGGGTAGACCAGGGTCAGGTGATAGTCCTTACCGCTGCTCTCTTCGCGGCAGTGCACGCGCGAATTCATGGTTACCACACCGGCCGGCACCTCATCGTGCCCCACCACTTCGGCACGATCCAGCTCGGCCTGTAGCGCTTCTGCGCCAGGGCCAAACTCGTCCAGACTGTCGAGCAGACGCTCCAGACGCTGCATATCGAGGCGGGTAATGGTGATGGTTGGTGTGCTGTTCATGATGTCGGGCGCTCTCCTCGCCTAAACCGTAAAAAAGCAAAACCCCGCCCGAAGGCGGGGTTTAGCTGAATGTTCTGCCGACCCTAACACAGCCGGATAAATAAACAAGACTGCCGGGTCAACGGCCCTGCCGGCGCTCGCGCAAGCGCTGCTCGGCGGCCTGGCAGATCACGCGCCGCCGCACGTTGTCGGCCGTGCCCCAGTCGAGAATTTCCTGCAGGGTACGGCCACAACCGAGGCACTGCTCATGTTCATCCAGGCAGCACTGGCGCCGACAGGGTGACGCCAGCGGCGCTTCGCTCGGCTCAGAGCTCATCGAACTCCAGCTCGGTGCCGCATTGCTCAAGGGTGATGCGCACCAGCATCTCGCCCAGTTGCTCGTCACTGGTATCGCAGATCCAGCGCCCTTCGGCCTCGTCGTAGTCGAAGTGATAGCCACCGGAGCGGGCCGCCAGCCACAGCTGACGAATCGGCTCCTGACGGCTGAAGATCAGCTGGCTGCCATTGTCGAAGCGCACCGTCAGCACACCGGCGCTGTTCTCCAGATCGACGTCCAGGCCGCTGTCGTCGAAGATGTCCTCCACCGCCTGCTGGGTGGCATCGACCAAGTCGTGAAAGCGGGCTTCGCTCAGGCTCATCGGGGTGTCCTCACTAGATGCAGCAACTGCAGAAAAATTAGCGATAAGCGCCAGGCCAGAATAGCCGGCCTAGGCACAAAGGTGGCGACGGTACTCGCCCGGACTCGTTCCCGTCCAGCGACGAAATGCACGCGCCAGAGAACCGGGCTCGCTGAACCCGACCAGAAAGGCGATTTCCGCCAGTTCCAGCGCAGGGTCGCGCAGGTAATGCAGCACCAGTTGCTGGCGCGTCTCGTCGACCAGTTGGCTGAACGACAGCCCTCCCTCACGCAGACGCCGCTGCAAGGTTCGCGGACTCAGCGCCAGGGCAGCAGCGATGGCCTCCAGATCCGGCCCCTGCTCCGGAAGCTGACGAGCCAACTCCAGGCGCGCGCGATCCAGCACACTGTTGCCCTGATTGAGCTCGGCCAGCAGCCGATCGGCATAGGCATCGAGCATGCCACGCACCTGTGCATCGGCCTGGTTCAAGGGCGCCGCCAGCAAACGCCTGGGAAAGATCAGGGCATTGTCTGGCTGGTCGAACAGCACCGGGCAGCGAAAGATGCGAGCGTGCTCCGAGGTATCGGCCGGCGCCGGATGCTGGAAGCGCACCTCGGTCGGCGCGATGTCCAGGCCACTGATCCAGCGCCCGAAACTGCCCCAGCCGGCCAGCGTCTCCTCGCTCAGCTGTCGCTGCTGCTGCGCCAGCAACGGCTGCCAGCTATGGGCAACCAGCGGCTCGCAACCAGGCCGGGCGGGCTCGTCTTCGAGCACCATCAGGCCCAGGTTGCCAACCAGCGAGGCGTAGCGCGCCTGGCGGTGCAACGCGTCGGCCAGGGTGGCGCAGCTCATGATCAGGTAACCGAGCACGCCGTAATAACCCGGCCGTACCGACTCCCCAAGGTGAAGGCCCAGGTACTGATCGCCGGTCAGGCGCACACCCTCGCCGAGCAATGTCAGATAGGCACTGGCAGCGATGCGCTGATCGCGCTGACCGAGCACTTCCGGGCTGAGCTGGGCATGGGCGAGCAGCGCTTCGGGGGCTACCCCCTGGCGCTGCAAGTATTCGACCAGTCCCTGCAAATAAGCCACCGAGACCGAGCCGGCCAGAATCGTGGGATTGTCCATCGAGGCTCCTTGTCACTCGCCGCATGCTAACCCAGGCAGGCGCGAATGCCTCCGACATGCACGCCAGATACGCACAGCAAACGAGCCGGCGCCCCGCCAGGCGGGCGCCGGGCGCATAGGCAAGGTGGCAGGGGGTCGGTATACTCCGGCGCAATTCACGCTTTTTTCAAGGACTGTCCCATGAAGCGACTGACCCTCGCGCTCCTCGCCGTTGTCTGCCTGGTGGCCGGCTGCGGCCAGAAAGGCCCGCTGTACCTGCCGGGCGACGAAAAAGCCGGCAACAGCCGAGACCGTTTCGAACTCTGACAGGAGCCCGCCATGGAAGCCTTCAACTACCGCGACGGTGAGCTGTTCGCGGAAGGCGTTGCCTTGTCCGCGCTGGCCCAGCGCTTCGGCACGCCCACCTACGTCTATTCCCGCGCCCATATCGAAGGGCAGTACCGTGCCTATGCCGATGCCCTGGCCGGCATGCCGCACCTGGTCTGCTTCGCGGTCAAGGCCAACTCCAACATCGGTGTGCTCAACGTGCTGGCGCGCCTCGGTGCCGGCTTCGACATCGTTTCCAGCGGTGAACTGGAGCGCGTGCTGGCCGCCGGTGGCGAGCCGAGCCGTATCGTCTTCTCCGGTGTCGGCAAGAGCCGCGATGACATGCGCCGCGCCCTGGAAGTCGGCGTGCACTGCTTCAACGTCGAATCCAGTGTCGAGCTGGAGCGCCTGCAGAAGGTCGCCGCAGAACTGGGCGTCAAGGCGCCGGTATCGCTACGGGTCAACCCGGACGTGGACGCCGGCACCCACCCGTACATTTCCACCGGCCTCAAGGAAAACAAGTTCGGCATCGATATCGAGCAGGCCGAGGCGGTCTATGCCCGCGCTGCCGAGCTGCCGAACCTGGACGTGATTGGCGTCGACTGCCATATCGGCTCGCAGCTGACCACCCTCGAACCCTTCCTCGATGCGCTGGATCGCCTGCTGCTGCTGGTCGACAAGCTGGCCGCGCGCGGCATCACCATCAAGCATCTGGACCTGGGCGGCGGCCTCGGCGTGCAGTACCGCGACGAGCAACCGCCGCTGGCCGGCGACTACATCGCTGCCGTGCGCAAGCGCCTGGCCGGTCGCGACCTGTCACTGGTGTTCGAGCCGGGCCGCTTCATCGTCGCCAACGCCGGCGTGCTGCTGACCCGCGTCGAGTACCTCAAGCACACCGAGCACAAGGACTTCGCGGTGATCGACGCGGCGATGAACGACCTGATCCGCCCGGCGCTGTACCAGGCCTGGATGGACGTGTCGCCGGTACAGCCGCGTGACGGCGAAGCGCGCAACTACGACCTGGTCGGGCCGATCTGCGAGACCGGCGACTTCCTGGCCAAGGACCGTCAGCTGGTGCTCGAAGAAGGCGACCTGCTGGCCGTGCGCTCGGCCGGTGCCTACGGTTTCGTCATGAGCTCCAACTACAACACCCGCGGCCGTGCCGCCGAGGTGCTGGTGGACGGCGAACAGGCCTTCGAGGTGCGTCGCCGCGAGACCGTCCAAGAGCTCTACGCCGGCGAAAGCCTGCTGCCAGACTGAGGGTAAAGCCATGCTATTGCGCTTTACCAAGATGCACGGCCTGGGCAATGACTTCATGGTCCTCGACCTGATCAGTCAGCATGCCCACGTGCAGCCCAAGCACGCCAAGCAATGGGGTGATCGCCATACCGGCGTCGGTTTCGATCAGCTGCTGATCGTCGAGCCACCGAGCCACCCGGATGTCGACTTTCGCTACCGCATCTTTAACGCCGACGGCTCGGAAGTGGAGCAGTGCGGCAACGGCGCACGCTGCTTCGCCCGCTTCGTGCTGGACAAGCGCCTGACCACCAAGAAAGTCATTCGCGTCGAGACCAAGAGCGGCGTGATCGAGCTGCGCGTGCAGAACGACGGCCAGGTCTGCGTCAACATGGGTGCACCGCGTCTGCAGCCGGAACAGGTGCCGTTCCAGGCCGAACAGGCCGCGCTCAGCTATCGCGTCGAGGTCGACGGCCGGAGCGTCGAGCTGGCCGCACTGTCGATGGGCAACCCACACGCCGTGCTGCGTGTCGACAACGTCGACAGCGCCCCGGTGCATGAGCTGGGACCGAAGCTGGAACATCATCCGCGCTTCCCGCAACGGGTCAATGTCGGCTTCCTCCAGGTGCTCGACCGCAAGCATGCGCGCCTGCGCGTATGGGAGCGTGGCGCCGGCGAAACCCAGGCCTGCGGCACCGGCGCCTGCGCCGCTGCAGTCGCGGCGATTCGCCAGGGCTGGATGGATTCGCCCGTGCAACTGGAGCTGCCGGGCGGCAAACTGTCCATCGAATGGGCAGGCGAAGGTCAGCCGGTTATGATGACCGGGCCCGCTGCCCGCGTATACGAAGGACAGGTTCGCCTATGACCGACCAGCAGGATTCGCCCAAACCGCTCGATTCGGAAACGGTCGCAGCCTATCTGCGCCTGCACCCGGAGTTCTTCATCGACCATGAAGAACTGATCCCCGAACTGCGCATTCCGCACCAGCCAGGCAACGCCGTGTCGCTGGTCGAACGCCAGGTCAAGCTGCTGCGCGAGCGCAACATCGAGATGCGCCACCGCCTCGGCCAGTTGATGGACGTGGCCCGCGACAACGACCGTCTGTTCGACAAGACCCGCCGCCTGGTGCTGGATCTGCTCGATGCCGGCAGCCTCGAGGAAGTGGTCGGCGTGGTCGAAGACAGCCTGCGCCACGAGTTCCAGGTGCCCTTCGTCGGCCTGATCCTGTTCAGCGACAACAAGCTGCCGGTCGGTCGGTCGGTCAGCTCGGCCGAGGCGCATCAACAGGTCGGCGGCCTGCTCAGCGGTGGCAAGACCATCTGCGGCGTGCTGCGCCCGCACGAACTGGAGTTCCTGTTCGGCAAGGAAGACGCGGCGCAAGTCGGTTCCGCCGCCGTGGTCAGCCTCAACCATCAGGGGCTGCATGGCATTCTCGCCATCGGTAGCGCCGATCCGCAGCATTACAAGAGCTCGCTCGGTACGCTGTTCCTTGGCTATATCGCCGAAGTCCTGGCGCGCGTGCTGCCCAGTTTCGCCACACCGCTGCGCTCGGTACGTTAGAAGCGGCGGCAGGCCGCAGGCTACAGGCGGCAAGCCAGAAACGGAGAGGCATCGCAGATATGACGCTTGTGCCTGAAGCCTGCAGCCTGAAGCTTGAAGCCGCCTTATCCGCCTACCTCGAACACCTGCGCCGCGAGCGCCAGGTGTCGGTGCATACCCTCGACGGCTATCGCCGTGACCTCGGCAAGCTGCAGGCATTCTGCGAAGCAGAAGGCCTGAACGACTGGGCCGAGCTGGATACCCGCAACCTGCGCCGCCTGGTCGCCCGCCTGCATCAGCAGGGCCTGTCCAGCCGTAGCCTGGCGCGCCTGCTCTCGGCCACCCGCGGCCTCTATCAGTATCTGTTGCGTGAGGGGCTGTGCCGCCACGACCCGGCCACCGGTCTCAGCCCACCGAAACGCGAACGCCGCCTGCCGCGCACGCTGGACGCCGACCGCAGCGCGCAGCTACTCGACGGTGCGGTGGAGGACGACTTCATCGCCCGCCGCGACCAGGCCATGCTCGAGCTGTTCTATTCCTCGGGGCTGCGCCTGTCGGAACTGGTAGGACTCGATCTCGATGGCCTGGACCTGCCTGCCGGCCTGGTGCGCGTACGCGGCAAGGGCAACAAGGTGCGCGAGCTGCCGGTCGGCAGCATGGCACGCCGGGCGCTGGAGCAATGGCTGCCCCTGCGCAAGCTGGCAGGCCCCAGCGACGGCGCGGTATTCATCAGCCAGCAGGGCCGCCGCCTCGGGCCGCGTGCGGTGCAGCTACGCGTGCGTCAGGCCGGCGTACGCGAGCTCGGCCAGCATCTGCATCCGCACATGCTGCGCCACAGCTTCGCCAGCCATATGCTGGAGTCCTCACAGGATCTGCGCGCCGTGCAGGAGTTGCTCGGCCACGCCGACATCGCCACCACGCAGATCTATACCCACCTGGACTTCCAGCACCTGGCCAATGTCTATGACCAGGCCCACCCCAGGGCCAAACGCAAAGGCGGTAGCGAATGAGCATTGAACTGATCACCTTCGACCTCGACGACACGCTTTGGGACGTCACGCCGGTCATGCAGGACGCCGAAGCAGCCCTGCGCAACTGGCTCGCCCTGCACGCGCCGCGTCTGGGTGCGGTACCGGTCGAGCACCTCTGGGCCGTGCGCAGCCGCCTGCTCGAAGCCGAACCGATGCTCAAGCATCGCCTCAGCGAGCTGCGTCGACGCATCCTGTTTCACGCCCTGGAAGATGCCGGCTACCCGCACGGCGAAGCGCAAACACTGGCCGAAGCCGGGTTCCAGGTATTTCTGAGCGCCCGCCATCAGGTCGAACTGTTCACCGAAGTGCACCCGACGCTGGAAGCCCTGGCCGAGCGCTTCATGCTCGGCGTGATCACCAACGGCAATGCCGACGTGCGTCGCCTGGGCCTGTCGGACTATTTCCAGTTCGCCCTGTGCGCCGAGGAACTGGGCATCGGCAAACCCGACCCGAAGCCCTTCCGTGAAGCCTTGAGCCGCGCAGGCGGCGTAGCGGCCGAGCGCGCCGTGCATATCGGCGACCACCCCAGCGACGACATCGCCGGCGCTCAGGCCGCCGGCATGCGGGCGGTCTGGTTCAACCCGCAAGGACGCAGCTGGGAAGGCGAGACGGCCCCGGATGCGCAGATCGCCAGCCTGGCCGAGCTGCCAGTGCTGCTCGACAGCTGGTCGTAGAAGCCTCGGGGCGGAAACAGCATTTCTCTGTCGCCCGGAATCTCCCACCATTCAGCGCAGGAGATGCCCCGGATTTCATCCGGGCTACGGCCTGGATAGCACAGGTTGCGCTAGTGCCGGTTCTTGTGTAGGAGCCCGCTTGCGGGCGATCCACTCAGCGCAGCGCTGATCGCCCGCAAGCGGGCTCCTACAAGATTGCCGACGTGCCAGTTGATCTGCGCCGCTCCGGATTGCCGCCAGGGATGACGGGCAACAAAAAACCCGCCACTGGGGCGGGGTCCTTGCAGCGAGTCGTCCTCAGATGGGGCGGCTGCCGTATTTGCTGTCGGGCTTCTTGGGCGGGTCGGCGACCACGTTGGGCTCCACCTCCTGCACCTTGCCACCACGGGCGAGGAACTCTTCCATGGCGCGGGCCAGGGCGTCGCGCTCCTTCTGCTTGGCTTCGATGCTCGGCAGCTCGTCGACCTCGACAGCCTTGGCCTTGCTCTTCTTGCTGCTGGCTACGACCTCGCCGTCGCCTTCATCGTCGCCACTGTCGCCGTCATCGGCAGCAGCCAGTTCCTCACCGTCGTCCTCGTCGGCCGCTTCCAGATCATCTTGTTCCAGGTCTTCGTCGCTCATGTTCAACCTCATGACTTGCGAAAAGCAGGTTAGTTATAGCCCAGTCGCGCAGTGAACACCGCACCACCGGAAAAATTCAAATAGCCTCGCCCTGCAGGGTCGCCACCACTCGCCGAGCACCGCCATGATCGCGATGCTCGCCCAGGTAAATACCCTGCCAGGTGCCCAGCGCCAGCCGTCCCTGCTGTATCGGCAGCTGCAGCTGAACGCCCAGCAGACTGCCCTTGAAGTGCGCCGGCAAATCGTCCGGCCCTTCGTCATCGTGCTCGTAGCCTGCCTCACCCTGCGGCACCAGACGGTTGAAGAAGCGCTCGAAATCCCGGCGCACTGCAGGGTCGGCGTTCTCGTTGACCGTCAGCGATGCCGAGGTGTGCTGCAGCCACAGGTGCAGCAGACCGACACGCACCTGCGCCAGTTCCGGCAATGCGCCCAGCACCTCTTCGGTCACCAGATGAAAACCGCGCTCACGCGGACGCAGACTGATGATGCGTTGCTGCCACATGCCGCTCTCACTCTCGATGGCTCCAGCGCGCGCATTCTAGCGTGCTGCCAGAAAAAACAAAGGGCGCCTAAAGGCGCCCTTGTCATTCCCGGCGAAACTCACTTCTTGCCGGTAAACTCCGGGTAGGCTTCCATGCCGCATTCGGCGATGTCCACACCCTCGTATTCCTCTTCTTCGCTGACGCGCAGGCCGATCACCGCCTTGATGATGCTCCACACGATCAGGCTGGCGATGAACACCCAGGCGAAGATGCTGACGATACCCAGCAGCTGAGCGCCCAGCGACGCGTCTTCGTTGGTCAGGCAGACGGCCAGGATGCCCCAGATGCCGACCACGCCATGCACGGAGATGGCACCCACCGGGTCGTCGATCTTCAGCTTGTCCAGACCGAGGATGGAGAACACCACCAGCGCACCACCCACGCCACCGATCAGGGTGGCCTGCAGGGCGCTCGGGGTCAGCGGCTCGGCAGTGATGGCCACCAGGCCAGCCAGCGCACCGTTCAGCGCCATGGTCAGGTCGGCCTTGCCGAACAGTAGACGGGCCACGATCAACGCGACGATCAGACCACCGGCTGCAGCCATGTTGGTGTTGGTGAACACCTGGGCCACGGCGTTGGCGTCTTCGATGGTGCTCATCTTCAGCTGCGAACCACCGTTGAAACCGAACCAACCCATCCACAGGATGAAGGTACCGAGCGTGGCCAGCGGCAGGTTGGCACCCGGAATGGCGTTGACCTGGCCGTTCGGGCCGTATTTGCCCTTACGCGCGCCCAGTAGCAGCACACCAGCCAGAGCGGCGGAAGCACCGGCCATGTGCACCACACCGGAACCGGCATAGTCGAGGTAACCTGCAGCATCGAGGAAGCCACCGCCCCACTTCCAGAAGCCCTGGATCGGGTAGATGAAACCGGTCATGACCACGGCGAAGGCCAGAAACGCCCACAGTTTCATGCGCTCAGCCACGGCACCGGACACGATCGACATACAGGTCGCAGCGAACACGATCTGGAAGAAGAAGTCCGAACGGGCCGAGTAGTAAGGTGCATCGTCGCCACCAGCCAGAACGGCCTCAGTGGTGTTCTCGTCACCGATCAGGAAACCCAGGCTTGGCAGAATGCCGCCTTCCGGGCTGGAGTACATGATGTAGTAACCGACCAGCAGGTACATCACGCTGGCGGTGGCATACAGCGCCACGTTCTTGGTCAGGATCTCGGTGGTGTTCTTGGCACGCACCAGGCCGGATTCGAGCATGGCAAAACCCGCTGCCATCCACATCACCAGGGCACCACAGATCAGAAAGTAGAAGGTATCGAAGCCGTACTGCAATGCAGTCAATGCTGTGTTATCCATTTTTCACCTCTTGCCGGCGCTTTCGTTGTGCGCTGTTCGGTTGAAACGTCCAGGTTGGCGCCGGACGCGTTCCGCATGCTTTACAGGTCGTTGCCACGCTCGTTCTGGATCACCGGAACCCCTGCGCCGTATGGCGACCAGGCATTCCCATCACTAGGCCGGGCGCGAGACCTGAAGAGGGTCTGGCACAGCAGAGTGGCGAGGGTATCGCCAACTCCGGCATCGCCCTCGAAAACAGCACATGACCAGAATTCGAGGACAAAAGGGCTCCTAGCCCTGCGAAAGTTCGCAGAGTCATGGGTTTACTCCTGGGGCGTGGGGTTCGGAGGCGGGTTAGATCGCGTCGGTATCGGTTTCGCCGGTACGGATACGAATCGCCTGTTCCAGGTTGACTACGAAAATCTTGCCGTCACCGATCTTGCCGGTGTTGGCAGCCTTGGTGATGGCCTCGATCACGCGATCCAGCTGATCGTCAGCGATGGCCACGTCGATCTTCACCTTGGGCAGGAAGTCGACCACATACTCGGCACCACGATACAGCTCGGTATGGCCTTTCTGGCGGCCGAAGCCCTTGACCTCGGTGACGGTAATGCCCTGCACGCCGATCTCCGACAGCGACTCGCGCACGTCGTCGAGCTTGAACGGCTTGATGATGGCAGTGACTAGCTTCATGAAACTTTCTCCCGTGTAAGGTGGACTTGCCCCAGGAATTACGAACCCGGCTCAAGTCTAAGCGCAGTGTCTGGCTTTTGTAATGCATCGACCGTTCCAGCCTGGTTTGGCCGATACCCACCAACCGCTCCCGACGAAACACTCCCCCGCTTCGCCTGCCACACCGGTACTGCTTCGGTGCATGCGTCGCTGGGGTCTAAGCAGAAAGCTTGCCAGCTCCTGTGAAAGCGCCATCTTTCAGGCTTTTACCGGTGTCTGAAGCGTCGCCCGCCGATCCAGACGAAATCATCCGCACAATATTGGTGCATTGCCGCATCACCACATGCTCAAAAATCGTGCAACCAATGCACGAAGGTCCCGTCTCCAGTCGCGTGCTACACTGCCGACCGTCTGTTTACGGAACCTCATCATGCTGCCGCCGAAAGCCCTGCTCGACACCCTCAGTAGCCACGCCTCGCGCCTGTTCAGCGGCGACAGCCCGTTGCCGCGCGCAGAACTGGAAGCCCAGTTCAAAGCCCTGCTGCAAAGTGGTTTCAGCAAGCTGGAGCTGGTCAGTCGCGAAGAGTTCGACAGCCAGATGGTGGTGCTGGCCCGAACCCGCGCCCGCCTCGAAGCGCTGGAAGCCAAGGTCGCGGAGCTGGAAGCCAAGCTCACTGCCGCAGACTAAGGTTATGTTGTAGGAGCGGCTTCAGCCGCGCACAGGCTTCGCGGCTGAAGCCGCTCCTACAGGCACTGCCCCCCACCTGATCAAGGAGCGATCATGTCCCTGGCCATCGTCCATAGCCGCGCCCAGGTCGGCGTAGAAGCACCGGCCGTCACTGTCGAAGCGCACCTGGCCAACGGCCTGCCCTCGCTGACGCTGGTGGGCCTGCCGGAGACCGCGGTCAAGGAAAGCAAGGACCGCGTGCGCAGCGCCATCCTCAATGCAGCCTTCGAGTTTCCGAGCAAGCGCATTACCCTGAATCTGGCGCCGGCAGACCTGCCGAAGGACGGCGGTCGCTTCGATCTCGCCATTGCCTTGGGCATTCTCGCTGCCAGCGGCCAGGTGCCGGCAGGGTCGCTCGACGAATACGAATGCCTGGGCGAGCTGGCGCTGTCCGGCGCGGTACGTCCGGTACAGGGCGTATTACCGGCCGCCTTGGCAGCGCGCGAAGCCGGGCGCACTCTGTTGGTGCCGCAAGCCAATGCCGAGGAAGCCAGCCTCGCTTCGGGGCTGAAAGTCATCGCCGTCGAACATCTGTTGCAGATCGCGGCACACCTCAACGGCAGCGCGCCACTCGAGCCCTATGCCGCACAGGGACTGCTCAGACAGAGCCTGCCTTACCCGGACCTGGCCGAAGTCCAGGGCCAACTGGCGGCCAAACGTGCGCTGCTGGTGGCTGCCGCCGGCTCGCACAATTTGCTGCTCAGTGGTCCGCCCGGCACCGGCAAGACACTGCTGGCCAGCCGCCTGCCCGGGCTGCTGCCACCGCTGGATGAAAGCGAGGCGCTGCAGGTGGCCGCCATCCATTCGGTGGCCAGCCATACGCCATTGCAGCATTGGCCGCAGAGGCCCTTTCGCACACCACACCATAGCGCTTCGGGGCCAGCGCTGGTCGGCGGCGGCAGTCGCCCGCAGCCTGGCGAAATCACGCTAGCGCACCAGGGCGTGCTGTTCCTGGACGAACTGCCGGAGTTCGACAGAAAGGTGCTGGAGGTACTGCGCGAACCGCTGGAGAGTGGCCATATCGTCATTGCCCGGGCGCGCGACAAGGTACGTTTTCCCGCCCGCTTTCAGCTCGTTGCCGCCATGAATCCCTGCCCTTGCGGCTATCTGGGCGACCCGAGCAACCGCTGCCGCTGCACACCGGAGCAGATCCAGCGCTACCGCGCCAAGCTGTCCGGGCCGCTGCTCGATCGTATCGACCTGCACCTGACGGTGGCCCGCGAAAGCACAGCCCTGGAGATGCCCCTGCAAGAAGGTGAAAGCACCGCTCAGGCTGCGGCCAAGGTGGCCAACGCTCGTCAACGCCAGGTGCGGCGCCAGGGCGTGGCCAATGCCTTTCTCGACCTGCCTGGCCTGCGCCAGCACTGCGCGCTGAGCGACGCGGATCGCCAATGGCTGGAGAACGCCTGCGAGCGCCTCGGCCTGTCCCTACGCGCAGCGCATCGCGTCCTCAAGGTCGCACGCACCCTTGCCGACCTCGCGGAGCGGCAGTCGATCGGCCGCGAGCACCTGGCCGAAGCACTGCAGTATCGCCCCGCCGCAGGCTGAATCAGCGGAAGCGCTCGACCTCCTGACGCAACTGAACGGCAAGGCGATCCAGCTCGCGGGCTGTGTCGGCCAGGTTGGCAACCACCTCACGCTGCTCGCCGTTGGCCTGGGCGATGCTCTGCAGGTTGGCACTAAGTACGGTGGCGGTGCTGCTCTGCTCACTGGTGGCAGTGGTGATCGCAGTGAACTGTTCGCCCGCTGCCTCGCTCTGCTCACTGATCTGCGCCAGCGCCGCAGCTACCTTGGCGTTGCGTTCCAGGCCGTCCTGCATCAGTTGGCGGCCCTGCTCCATGGTGACAATGGCGCTGCTGGTCTCACTCTGGATGCTGCCGATCATCGTCGAGATTTCGTTGGTCGCCTCGCGGGTACGTCCGGCAAGGTTGCGCACCTCGTCAGCGACCACGGCGAAACCGCGGCCCTGCTCACCGGCGCGCGCCGCTTCGATGGCTGCATTGAGCGCCAGCAGGTTGGTCTGATCGGCAATCGAGGTAATCACACTGACGATGCCGCCGATTTCCTGCGAGCGCTGGCCCAGGCTGTTGATCACGGTCGAGGTCTGCTCCAGCGCCTCGGCAATCTGCACCAGCGCTTCTGAGGCCTGATCCATCGAGGTGCGACCGATACGGGTCTGCTGGGCGTTGTCACTGGCCAGGCGCTCGGTGCTGCGCATGTTGTCGGCGATGTTCTGCGAGGTGGCGCTGAACTCCTCCACCGCACCGGCCATGCTGGTGATCTCACCGGACTGTTGATCGATGCCCTGGTAGGCGTCGCGCGACAGTGCGGACATGGCCTGCGAACGCGCGCTGACATCATGCGCGGCGCTGCGAATACCCGCCACCATGCTCGCCAGAGCCTCACCCATGCGATTGAAACTGCGGGCAAGCTCGCCGATTTCGTCGTCACTGGACTGCGCCATGCGCGCACCGAGATGACCGGCTCCGAGCGCGTGCGCCTGCTGCACCAGATCACCCAGCGGGCGCAGCTTGCGCCGTAGCAGCCAGACCACGGCGATCACCGCCAGCAGCAGGGTCAGCGCGCTGCCGATGGCCAGTTGGGTACCGACCCGCCAGGTGACAGCCTGGATTTCTTCACGCGGCATGCTTGCCAGCACCGTCCAGGGGCCGCCGGCAAATGGCATGGCGACGCTGTAGAACTCGTCGCGCCCATCGCTCCAGAAACCACCCTTGCCTGGGTTGGCAATCAGCTCGGCGAGCGCTTCGGGCAGCGTGCTCATGGTCACTGCGCCAGCCGGGGCCACGAGCCACTTGCCCTGTTCGTCGAGCAATGCCAGCGAGCCCGTGCTGCCGATACGGAAATCCGTGAGGTTACGCATCTGCAGGTTCTGCGCGTCGGTGTAGTCGAAGCCGACGAACAGCACCGCGATCACCCGCCCACCGCTATCACGCACCGGGGTGTACTGGGTCATGTAATAACGATCGAACAGCAGCGCGCGGCCGACATAGTTCTGGCCGGACAGCAAGCGCTGGTAGGCCGGGTGCTGGTGGTCCAGCACAGTACCGAGCGCACGCGTACCGTCCTGCTTGGTCAGCGAGGTGGTGATGCGCACGAACTCGTCGCCGTCGCGCACGAACACGGTAGCGACGCCCGCAGTCATGCGGGTGAAGTCGTCGACTTCACTGAAGTCGTTGTTGAGTCGCGTCGCCCCCCAGTAGAGCGCCGGGGGCTGCAGGCTGCCGACGGTAATGCGCTCATCGTCGCGCACCTGCAGGCCGCTACTGAAGCGCTGCTCGAACAGCCCAGCCAGGCGCTGCGTACTGTCGCGCAGGCTGCCGTGGAAGGTGTCCAGTTGGTCAACCAGCAGGCGCGCCTCACTACCGAGATGTTCGGCGCGGGTCACCAGGTTGGCGCTGTTCAGCGAACGCAGGGCGAACAGGGTGCTGATGCTGATCAGCAATACCAGCACCAACGCCAGGGCGATGGCCAGCTGCAGGGCAATACGGGAACGAGAAGGGTTCATGCTGTGCTCTCAGGACCCGGCGCCACTACGGCAGGTCAACAAAAAGGAGTTAAAGAACGTCGTCGTACGACTTTAGTCGTAGTGCGAAAGGATACTTGACAATAAAGGTTGGTCAACAAGCAGATGCCGAATGGCCATCATTTATGATCGATGACCACTATCACGCCTCTCTTCAGGACACGCGCGCCACTCGCGGTAGCTGCATGGCCGCCACTTCGGCCAGCAGGTAGTCGCGCAGCCGCTGCAGACGCGCCTGCGCACGATGGCTGCGCGGCCACACCAGGTAGTAGCTGTCGCCGCTGAATACCGCCGTTGGCCAGGGCAGGCCGAGCCGGCCGGCATTGACATCCTCCGCCACCATCAGCAGGTCGCCGATGGATACGCCATAACCGCGCGCGGCTGCGACGATGCCCAGCTCGAGCATATCGAACAGCTGACCGGTCTTCAGCGGCACCTGCTCCGCCAGGCCGGTGACCTGCAACCAGCGCCGCCAGTCGCGCCGGTCCGGCGTCGGGTGCAGTTGCTCGGCAGCCTGCAGACGCGCCAGCGACCAGGGGCCTGCTTCGGCATCGACGGCCGCGCACACCGGGGTCAGCCATTCCTCGAACAGCAGCACGCTTTCCCACTCGTCAGGAAACTGGCCGTCGGACAGCAGCACCGCGCAGTCGAAGGGCTCGTGGCGAAAATCCACCTTGTCCACATCCATCCAGGCGCTGGTCAGCTGCACTTCGCTGTCCGGGTTGGCCAGGCGAAAGTGCGACAGGCGCGCCAGCAGCCAGCGCATGGTCAGGGTGGAGGGCGCCTTCAGACGCAGCACCTGATCGTCGGCGCGCAGCGCCGCACTGGCCCGCTCCAGGGCATCGAAGCCCTCGCTTAGCCCCGGCAGCAGCGCACGCGCCGGAGCGGTCAGATGCAGAACGCGGCCACGTCGCTCGAACAGGCGGCAGGCGAAGTAGTCCTCCAGCGTGCGGATATGCCGGCTCACCGCACTCTGGGTGATCGCCAGCTCTTCGGCGGCGCGGGTGAAGGATGCGTGGCGGGCCGCGGCCTCGAAGGCGCGCAGCGCATACAGCGGTGGCAGGCGCCGATTCATGGCAGCCAACCATGAGTTTCAGTCATGCCTAGCATGGCTTTTTTCCTTTTGTGAACATTCGGCTAGGACCAGAGAATAGCTGCCATCACGCACTCCCCGACAGTCAGGGGACGTCTATCCTGCCGAAGTTTTACTCATCATGAACAATGCCCTTGGTCGCGAACTGGGTGCGCTGCTGCGCCTGGCCGGCCCGCTGATCTCTGCACAGTTGGCCCACGCGCTGATGATCTTTACCGACACCTTGATGATGGCCAGGCTCGGCCCGCAGGAACTGGCCGGTGGCGCGCTGGGCGCTACCTGCTACTTCATCTTCTCGATCTTCTGCACCGGAGTGATCGCTGCGGTAGGCAGCCTGGTCGCCATTCGCCATGGCGCTGGTGACCCGAACGGCGTCACCCGTCTGCTGCGCAATGGCCTGTGGCTGGCGATGCTGCTGGGGATGGTCAGCGCCCTGTGCCTCAACGGCCTGGGCCCGCTGCTGCCGCACCTGGGCCAGGACCCGGCTGCGGCCAGCCAGGCCATGGCATTCCTGCGCCCGCTGTCGCTGGCCCTGCTCGGGTACCTGTGTTTCATGGCCCTGCGCGGCTTCACCAGCGCCATCGGCCATCCCGGCCCGGTGATGACCATCAGCATCATCGGCACGTTCGCCAACTTCGTCATCAACTATGCGCTGATCGAGGGCTGGTTCGGTCTGCCCAGCCTGGGCCTGAGCGGTATCGGCATGACCACCGCGCTGGTCAGCAGCGCCATGGCCCTGGCTCTGGCTTTGTATATTCTGATCTCGCCGACCTACCAGCGTTACCGGCTGCAGGGCGGCCTGGGTCGCCCGCAGCGGGCGGAAATGCGCGCGCTGCTGCGCCTGGGCCTGCCCATCGGCGGCACCTATGCCGCCGAGCAGGGGCTGTTCACTTTCGCCACGCTGTGCATGGGTGCATTGGGCAGCGTGCAACTGGCAGCCCATCAGATCGCCATACAGACGGTTGCTCTGGCCTTCATCGTGCCGCAGGGCCTGTCCTATGCGGTGACCTTTCGCGTTGGCCTGCACTATGGTGCCGAGCGCCTGCACCTGTCGCGCCTGGCCGGGCATCTAGGCATGTGCCTCGGCGCGGCACTGATGCTGGTGTTCGCCCTGCTGTTCTGGCTGCTGCCGGAGTGGATCATCGGCCTGTTCCTCGACCGCCATGATCCGGCGTTCGCCGATATCGTCACCCTGGCGGTGAGCCTGCTGGCGATTGCCGCCTGGTTCGAGCTGTTCGACGGCCTGCAAAGCATCGCCATGGGCGCGATTCGCGGTCTCAACGACGGCCGCACCACCCTGGTGATCGGCCTGACTGGATACTGGTGCATCGGTGCACCGCTGGCCTGGCTGCTGGCCTTCGCCCTGGGTTGGGGCGCACAGGGCGTCTGGTGGGGGCTAGCGGCCGGCCTGGCAGCGACGGCAACCGGCCTGGTGCTGGGTTTCCAGTGGAAGACCGCACGCCTGCAGCGGCCGAAAGCTATCGAGGGCGAGGTCTGCCTGTCGTAGCCCGGATGCAATCCGGGGAAGCCCCGACACACGGCCCCGGATTGCATCCGGGCTACGGGTTACGACCCGCCGAGTAGAGGCTGGCGCATGCCGAACACCAGAAAACGCGCCAGCTCGGCCAGCGGTACGGCCTTGCTGATCAGATAGCCCTGCACCTGGTCGCAACCGAACTGGCGCAGCATGTCCAGCTGCTCGATGTTTTCCACCCCTTCGGCCACCACCTCGAGATTGAGGTTGTGCGCCAGATTGATCATCGCCCGCACCAGCTGGCGATTTTCGGCGCGCTCGCCCATGCCGCCGACGAAACTCCTGTCGATCTTCAACAGGGTGATCGGCAGGTTGTTGAGATGGACGAAGGAGGAGAAACCGGTCCCGAAGTCATCCAGGGAAAAACGCACGCCAAGTCTTCCGAGCGCCAGCATGGTCTGTTGCACCTGCTCGCTGCGGCGCATCACTGCGGTTTCGGTCAATTCGAACTCCAGCCACTGCGCATCGACACCGCGCTCTTCGATCAGACGGCCGAGCGTCGGCAGCAACTGGCTGTCCTGGAACTGACGGAACGACAGGTTGATCGCCATGTGCAGGGCCGGCAGACCACGCCCGCGCAACCACTGCATGTCGCGCAGGGCGCGGGAGATGACCCAGTAACCGAGCGGCACGATCAGCCCGGTTTCCTCGGCCAGCGGCACGAACCCGTTGGGCGAGAGCAGCCCGCGTTCACTGTGCTGCCAACGCACCAGTGCCTCCAGGCCAACGATGCGCCCGCTCTTGAGGCACAGGCGCGGCTGGTAGTGCAGCTCCAGCTCGTCCCGACGCAATGCGCGGCGCAGCTCGCTCTCCAGATCGGCCTGGCTGCGCGCACTGCGGTTGAGCCGCTCGTCATAGACGTGAAACACGCAACCCTGCTGGCTCTTGGCGTGCTGCATGGCGATATGCGCGTGCCACAGCAGCGGGTCGGCGCCCTCCCCGGCGCGGGCATGGGCCAGCCCCAGGCTGCAGGCGATCAGCAGACTTTCGCCGTCGACCCAGTAGGGCTCGCCCAGCACTTCGGTAACGCGCTCGGCCAGGCGCTCGACGCGCTGCGGGTCGCGGCGTACGTCAAGCAACAGGGCGAACTCGTCGCTGCCCAGGCGGGCCAGCTGGTCGCAGGGCTGCAGCAACCCCTTGAGCCGCGCCACCACCTGCAGGATCAGGCGATCGCCGCCCTGATAACCCAGAGCGTCGTTGGCGTGACGGAAGTTATCCAGGTCGAGATGCCCGAGCACCAGGCCACGGCCGCCGCATTCGGCCAGGCGCGCGGCAAGCAGGGTCTGGAAACCCTGGCGGTTGGCGATGCCGGTCAGCGGGTCCTGCTCGGCGAGACGCTGCAGGGTATGTTTGAGATTGCCCTGCTCGCGCGCGTAGCGCAGGCAGCGGCGCAATACATCGAGATTGAGACTGCTACGCACCAGCCAGTCGCTGACGCCGCTCGGCTCCTCGACGGGCTCGTCTTCGAGCAGCAGCACCATCGGCAGCGGGCATTGGCCGGCCTCGGGCATTGCCTGTGGCGTGGTCAGCAGCAGGCCACTGGCATGATCATCGAACAGATTGCTGGCCGCTTCCCAGGAAGGTGCGGTGATCAGCGGAAAGGGGCTGCCAAGGGCGCCCAGGTGTTCGCGCAACGATTCAGCCCAGCCTGGCGAGTCCGCCAGCAGAACCAAGCGCATGGGTTCGACGAGCGTGGACAAGCAACCTCCCCCAATGATCAAGAATGATGGCGAATCGAGTCGCCTGAGCGCGTCTTAACCGACGTCTAATCAATCACATCCGGGTGAAAGTGAACGCACATCCTGAGGTATAGCCAAAAAACCGGCAAGTGGAACCAGAGTACTGCATCCGTTCGGATAACCCAGCGCGCGGCGCTTCAATTCCGTGCGCCAGGCCACAGTTCCGGACGGTCGCGGCAGAAGCCGCCAGGCCTGTTAAAATGCGCGGCCCTTTTTTCTGCGATCGATCCCATGTCCCGACTGAATCCCCGGCAACAAGAGGCCGTGAACTATGTCGGCGGCCCACTCCTGGTGCTCGCCGGCGCAGGCTCCGGCAAGACCAGCGTGATCACGCGCAAGATCGCCCATCTGGTGCAGAACTGCGGCATCCGCGCCCAGCACATCGTCGCCATGACCTTCACCAACAAGGCCGCGCGCGAGATGAAGGAGCGCGTTGGCACCCTGCTCAAGGGCAGCGAAGCGCGCGGCCTGACGGTGTCCACCTTCCACAACTTGGGCATGAACATCATCCGCAAGGAGTACTCGCGCCTGGGCTACAAGCCCGGCTTCTCGATCTTCGATGACGGCGACATCAAGGCGCTGCTCACCGACATCATGCAGAAGGAGTATTCCGGCGATGACGGTGCCGACGAGATCAAGAACCTCATCGACAGCTGGAAGAACGACCTGATCCTGCCCGACGAGGCATTGGCCAATGCCCGCGGGCCGAAGGAGCAGACCGCCGCCATCGTCTACCTGCACTACCAGCGCACGCTCAAGGCGTACAACGCGGTGGACTTCAACGACCTGATCCTCCTGCCGGTAAAACTCTTCCAGGAGCACGCCGATATTCTGGAAAAGTGGCAGAACCGCATCCGCTACCTGCTGGTCGACGAATATCAGGACACCAACGCCAGCCAGTACCTGCTGGTCAAGTTGCTGGTGGGCATGCGCAACCAGTTCACGGTGGTCGGCGACGACGACCAGTCGATCTACGCCTGGCGCGGCGCACGCCCGGAAAACCTGATGCTGCTGAAAGAAGACTATCCGTCGCTGAAGGTGGTGATGCTGGAGCAGAACTACCGTTCCACCAGCCGCATCCTCAAATGCGCCAACGTGCTGATCGCCAACAACCCGCACGTGTTCGAGAAGCAGCTGTGGTCGGAGATGGGCCATGGCGACGAGATCCGCGTGATCCGCACGCGCAACGAGGAGGCCGAATGCGAACGCGTGGCGCTGGAAATCCTCACCGAGCACCTGCGCACCCAGCGCCCCTACAGCGACTTCGCCATCCTCTACCGGGGCAACTACCAGGCCAAGCTGATGGAGCTGAAATTGCAGCACCACCAGATTCCCTATCGCCTGAGTGGCGGCACCAGTTTCTTCGCCCGCCAGGAGGTGAAGGACCTGATGAGCTACTTCCGTCTGCTGGTCAACCCGGACGACGACAACGCCTTCCTGCGGGTGATCAACGTGCCGCGCCGCGAGATCGGCTCGACCACCCTGGAAAAACTCGGCAACTACGCCAGCGAGCGCAAGATCAGCATGTACGCGGCAGCCGGCGAGATCGGCCTCGGCGAACACCTCGATGCGCGCTTCACCGAACGCCTGCAGCGCTTTACCAAATGGATGGATCGCGTGCGCCAGGAGTGCGCGCAGAACGACCCGATCGCCGCCATTCGCAGCATGGTCATGGATATCGACTACGAGAACTGGCTACGGCAGAACGCCTCCAGCGACAAGGTCGCCGAGGCGCGCATGGGCAACGTCTGGTTCCTCGTCGATGCGCTGAAGAACACCCTGGAAAGGGATGAAGACGGCGACATGACCATCGAGGACGCCATCGGCAAGCTGGTGCTGCGCGACATGCTCGAGCGCCAGCAGGAAGAGGAAGAAGGCGCCGAAGGCGTGCAGATGATGACCATGCACGCCTCAAAGGGCCTGGAATTCCCTTCTGTGTACATCATCGGCTTCGAGGAGGAGATACTCCCGCACCGCTCCAGCATCGAGGCGGACACCATCGAGGAGGAGCGGCGCCTGGCCTATGTCGGCATCACCCGCGCCAAGCGCAACCTGGCGCTGACCTTCGCCGCCAAGCGCAAGCAGTACGGCGAGATCATCGACTGCTCGCCGAGTCGCTTCCTTGATGAGCTGCCCCAGGAAGATCTGGTCTGGGAAGGCCTGGAAGAGGCGCCCGTGGAGGTCAAGACTGCGCGCGGTAACGACGCCCTGGCCAACATGCGGGCCATGCTCAAGCGCTGAGGTCATGGCTGACTGGTGTATGGTCGGTTATTCGGTGGGCTGAAGCCCACCCTACGTGCGGGCCTGTAGCCGTTGGTCGGTGGGCTGACGCGGATCGCCGCCCGGCCCACCCCACGTCTGGGCGGAGTAGGGTGGGCTTCAGCCCACCACTTCGATGCCACCGGCACCCTCGCCAGATTTTCCAGTCAGAAAGAAAACATCGCTCAGAAACAGGGGCTGCAACCATGCGCACCTTCACCCTCGACCTCGATGCCCTGATACAGCTGATCAACGGCCGCGAACAGCAGGAACACTGGCTGGACCTGGAAAGCGGCTGCGTCCTGACCCTGTCACCGGAGGATCAGTACAGCGAGCAGCGCCAGCAGATCGAACTCGATCCCGAGCGCTACAGCCAGGTGCCGAACCTCGACATACCCCAGCGCGTGGCCATGCGCGAGTCCTTTCTGTTCACCCTAGACGATCTGCACGCCCACCCACTGCTCAGTGCCGCGCTGACCAGTCGCAAACCGCTGCGCGCCTTCGATTACGAGATCGAAGCCTTTGCGCCGATTCGCCAGCAGTGGCAGGCCTACGAGCGCAAGCAACTGCGCGAGTACGCCCTCAACTGGCTCTACGAACTGGGCATCGAGCCCGCGCCGGACAAGCTGCCGCTCGATACCCGCGGCATTCCCAGGGACATTCTGCGGCGGCTGAGCAAAAGCGCCTGAGCGGGCACGCTCAATACCTGTCAGTGGAAATCATGCCGAGTGCCCCCGGATTGCATCCGGGCTACGGCGCCAACAACCTGTCTGAGCGGTCAACTGGCTACGACTGTCGGCCAGGCTTCGGTTTCACTACACAATCCGGGGTGTTTTGAGCGAAAATCCGCGGCTTTTCCGCTCAACAGAGGATCGGCCGTGGAGTCGTTGAAACAGAAGATTCGCAGCGAAGGCATCGTGCTATCCGAGCACGTACTCAAGGTGGACGCCTTTCTCAACCACCAGATCGATCCGCGCCTGATGCAGGAGATCGGCCACGAGTTCGCCCAGCGTTTCGCCGGCCAGGGCATCACCAAGATCGTCACCATCGAGGCCTCGGGCATCGCCCCGGCAGTGATGGCCGGCCTGGAACTGGGCATTCCGGTGATCTTCGCGCGCAAGTTCCAGTCGCTGACGCTCAAGGACGATCTGCTGATTTCCAAGGTGTTCTCCTTCACCAAGCAGACCGAAAGCACCATCGCCATTTCCGCCCGTCACCTGACTGCTGCCGACAAGGTACTGGTGATCGACGACTTCCTCGCCAACGGCCACGCCGCCAAGGCGCTGATCGACCTGATCCAGCAGGCCGGCGCCCAGGTTGCCGGCATCGGCATCGTCATCGAGAAGTCCTTCCAGGACGGCCGCAACCTGCTGGAAAGCGAAGGCTACCGCGTCGAATCGCTGGCCCGTGTCGCCGCCCTGGAAAACGGCCAGGTGCGCTTCCTCGATTAAACGCTGCGCTACGGCGAAGCGGTCGCCTGCAGGCCTGCCAGCAACAAGCGCTGGTACAAAGCCTCGCGCACGCCGTCCGGCGCTTCCAGGCTCATGCGCCGCAGGTGGTCGGGATAGGCGCCCGGCTCCGGCGCATCGAGCGTGGCCTTGCCCAGTTCCAGCACCTCGCTCAGGCGCAGCTTGCTCTTGAGCCAGCTCAGCGCCCGCACAAGGTCCTGCTCCACGGCACTGAAATCGCTGCCCAGCGGGTATTCGGCAAACAGCCCGGCATGCTGCTCGCGCAACAGCTGCAGACGCTCGGGCAGATTGTTGGCAAAGCGCGGATCGAGACGGAAATCCGCCGGCAGTTTGCCCGCCTGCTGCGCCTGCTCGATCAGCTGGTTCTGAAAGCGCGAGTCGCTGATATTGAGCAGCGCCTCGATCACCTGAGCGTCGGTCTTGCCGCGCAGATCGGCGATGCCGTACTCAGTCACGACGATATCGCGCAGATGCCGGGGAATGGTGGCGTGACCATATTCCCAGACGATGTTGGAACTGACCTCACCACCGGACTCGCGCCAGCTGCGCAGCAGCAGAATCGAACGCGCGTCCTCCAGCGCATGGGCCTGGGCAACGAAGTTGTACTGCCCGCCGACGCCGCTGAGCACGCGACCGCCTTCCAGCTGATCGGCCACGCCCGCGCCCAGCAGGGTCATGGTGAATACCGTGTTGATGAAGCGCGCATCGCGGCGCTGCAGACGCTTGAGCGCCTCCTCGCCGTACAGTTCGTTGATGTAGCGGATACCGGTCATGGCATAGCGCTGCCGCTCGGCCTCATCCAGCTCACGCAGGCGGCGGTAGAAGCCCTCCGGCCCAAGGAAGAAGCCGCCATGCAACACGACGCCACCCTGAGCACGACCTAGCCAGGGCTGCAGGCGAGCCTGGGTATCCGGGTCACTCAGATCCGCTGCCGCACGGCTGCCATCCGGCAGATGCAGGCAGCCATCTTCCAGCTGCACATCGCCGTGCAGCAGACCGCTGTCGCACAGCCAGCTCAGGTCGCCTGGCTGCAGTGATGACGCCAGCCCGGCATCGAGCAGCGCCTGTACGCTACGCGGGCGTCCCTGATCATCCAGCGCACCGCCGAGCGCCAGGCGCTGCAGACGCAACTCCGGATAGACCGCACGCCTTAGCAGGCCGGCCTCAGCCAGCGCCAGCAGGCCATTGACGAACATTTCGCTGCAGCCGTACAGACCCTGTTCGAACGCTGCCAGGCCGCCGTTGCCGTTGATTTCTTCGGTCCAGGCGTCGCCATCGCGCAGCGCCTGTAGCACGGCACGATAACGGTCGTTGTCCTGCTGCCTGGCCATCAGGGCCGCGGCCAGGGCATCGCCCATTGCGCCAATGCCGATCTGCAGGGTACCGCCATCGCGCACCAGCGTGCTGGCCAGCAGACCGATGCAGTGGTCCTGCAGCGTCACCGGCATGTTCGGCGTGGAGAACAGCGTGGTCCGCTCATCCTCGACGATGTGGATATCGAAGGTGTCGCGCGGCACCTGCGCATCGCCGGCCATGTAGGGCAGATCGCGGTGAATCTGGGCGACGCTGAACACGGTTTCGCCTGCCGCGCGACGGCGCTGCAGCAAGGGCAGCAGGTCGAGGGTGACATCCGGGTTGCAGCTCAGGCTGAAGTGCTGGGGCTGCGCGGGATCGGCCGCAACCAGCTGCGCCACCAGATTCAGGCCCTTGGCATTGAGGTCGCGGGCGACATGGCTGTAGTTGCTGCTGATGTAGTCCTGCTGCGCCGGCTCGCATTCGAGCAGGCTGCCCGGCTGGAAGAAGAACTGTTCGACGCGCACATTGGCCGGCAGGTTGCCGGTGTGCAGATCGGCCAGAAACTGCAGCTCGGGATAATCGCCGTAGACCCGGTCGACGAAGGGTTCGAGAAAACGCCGCTGCAGATCCTGATCGGCACGCGGGCGCGCCAGGCACAGGGCGGTGTAGATGGTCAGCTGCCGTTCGGGCAAATCCCGCACACGCTCATACAGTGCATTGACCCAGCGATTGGGTTTGCCCAGGCCGAGCGGCAGGCCCAGATGAATCGGCCCGTCGATCTCGCTCAGCACGTGGTCGACGGCCTGCTCGAGGGTACAGCTGTGCGGCATCTGGTGCTCCTCGCGACATCCATGACGAATGCAGCTTGGACTGCCTAGATACGGGCATGGTTGCATGCCATCGCCTCAAGAGCCAGCTCACGATCTGCTGCGCGTCGGCCCTACTGCGTTAAAAACAGGCTCTGAATGCTCATTTACAGCTCGTAAAGTCGAGCGCGACTCCGAGCGTTCCTCGCCTATTTGATTCGCTGGCGCTCTCCCTTCGGGCCAGCCTTCGGCTGTTACTCCCGTGGGTCGTTGCGCCTTGTATGGCTCTAGCTCGCGAGCTCGTGAGCTGGCTCTAAACGAAAAAACCGCCCGGAGGGCGGTTTTTCAGGGAGGCGGCGGGTCTTACAGACCGGACATCTTCTGGATGGCTTCACGCAGTTCTTCGTCGGTGCAATCAGCGCAGGTGCCTTTCGGCGGCATGGCGTTGATGCCGGAGATGGCCGCGGCGAGGATGCCGTCGAGGCCGCCCTGGTGATCGGCGCGCTCTTTCCAGGCAGCGGTGTCACCGATCTTCGGAGCGCCCAGTACGCCAGCGCCATGGCAGGCGTTGCAATGCTTGGCGATGATGTCGTCAGCGGTACGCGCACCGCCACCAGCGGCTGCAGCGACGTTTTCCACGCCCTTGCACTCTTCGCCCATGATGCACACCTCGCCTACAGGCTTGAGGCGCTCGGCGATGGCTTCATCGGTCGTGGCCTGAGCAGTCACTGCCCACAGGGCCAATACGGCAGCCGGTACTGCCAGCATTTTCTTCATCAGATTCACGGTACACCCTCTTCGTGGCTAGTCACGCCCGCGGCCACGGATTCGCGAGCGGGCGACAGTATAACGGCAAGCGGGCCTGGCCGAAACAACCCATATTGTCGCAGGGTTATTGATCAGAAGTTCGCTGGCGTAGTGGCGCTGATCAGTCGCGCCGGTACATCGAACGGGTTGCGGAAGCGGTGCGGCTTGCTGCTCTCGAAGTAGTAGCTGTCGCCCGGCTCGAGGATGAACACCTCGTTGCCCACGGTCAGCTCCAGCTTGCCTTCGACCAGCATGCCGGCTTCCTCGCCCTCGTGGGCATACATTTCGTCACCGGTGTCGGTGCCGGCCGGGTAGGTTTCGTCGAGGAAGGAAATGGCACGGCTCGGATGGGCCTTGCCGATCAGTTTCATGGTGATCGCGCCACTGCAGATATCGGTCAGCTCGGAGGCCCGGTAGACCACCTGAACCTGGTTCTCCTGCTCCATGTCGAGGGAGAAGAACTCCACCAGCGACATGGGAATACCGCTCAGCACCTTTTTCAGCGAGCTGATCGAGGGGCTTACGCTGTTCTTCTCGATCATGGAAATGGTGCTGTTGGTGACGCCCGCGCGCTTGGCGAGCTCACGCTGGGAAAGACCTTTGAGCTTACGAATCGATTGCAGTCGAACGCCGACGTCCAATGCTGGGGTCCCCCTCTGGGAGTGATACGGAAAGTGTCCGTATCATGGCATAGCGTTCGGAATTTACAACACTTGCGTTCATGCTCTTCTACAGCCGGTCGAATCAGCCCCCGAGATAGAGCAGCGGTACCCGCCGCAGGTTGCAGAAAATCTGATAGGGGATGCTGTCCGCGGCCATGGCCACATCGCTGGCCAGCACCTGCTTGCCCCACAGCTCGACACGGCTGCCCAGACCCGCCTGTGGCAGGTCGGTGAGGTCAACGGTGAGCATGTCCATCGACACACGGCCGATCAGGCGAGTCGGTTGGCCGTCCACCATCACCGGCGTGCCAGTCGGTGCATGACGCGGATAGCCATCGGCATAACCCATCGCGACCACACCGACACGAGTCGGTCGCTCACTGACGAAGCGTGCACCGTAACCCACGGGCTCGCCGGCGGGCAGTTCGCGCACGCTGATGACCTTCGACTCCAGGGTCATCACCGGGAGCAAACGCGCAGCCTGCTCCTGAGCCTGCTCGAACGGCGTGGCGCCGTACAGCATGATGCCGGGGCGCACCCAGTCGCTGGGCACCTGGGGCCAGCCAAGCACGGCCGGCGAATTGCGCAGGCTGACCTCGGCGGCCAGGCCTTCGCGCGCCTGCTGGAACACCGCCAGCTGCTCGGCGGTACGCCCGCACTCGGGCTCGTCGGCACGGGCGAAGTGGCTCATCAGCACGATCTTGCTGACCTTGCCGCTGGCCAGCAGACGACGGTAGGCCTGCTGATATTCGCTCGGATGCAGGCCGACGCGGTGCATACCGCTGTCGAGTTTGAGCCACGCGGTCAGCGGCTTGCTCAGTTGGGCCTGCTCGATAGCCTCGATCTGCCACTGCGCATGAATCACGCACCACAGGTCATGCTGGTCGATCAGCGCCAGCTCATCAGCCTCGAAGAAGCCTTCGAGCAGCAGGATCGGCGCGCGAATGCCCGCTTCGCGCAGTACCAGCGCCTCTTCGATGCAGGCCACGGCAAAGCCGTCGGCCTCGCTCTCCAGCGCCTGTGCGCAACGCACCGCGCCATGCCCGTAGGCATCGGCCTTGACCACGGCCAGGGCGCGGGCGCCGCTGAGTTCGCGGGCCAGTTGGTAGTTGTGACGCAAGGCGTCTAGGTCGATAAGGGCACGGGCAGGGCGCATGGTTCGTTATCTCTCAATCGTTTCGCTGAGGCGATCGTATTTCCGTAGCCCGGATGAAATCCGGGGATGACTCGTTGCCAGAGCCCCGGATTGCATCCGGGCTACGCGGTATAAAAAAAAGCCCGGCGGGGAGCCGGGCGAGAAGCCAACACAAAACATTGTCTGGAACAATTTTTGACGTCGCTCTGCGACGGCCCGTAAGGGCGGCCGCCAGGGATGGCGGCCCGCAAAAACTGTCCGCTACAGTGACTGCCTCAGACGGCAGCCACCACGCACATTTCCACCAGCACTTCGGGCTTGTACATCTTCGCCTCGACGCAGGCTCGCGCCGGTGCATGGCCGTCGGCGACCCAGGCGTCGTACTCGGCGTTGAGGCCGTCGTAGTCGGCCATGTCCTTGAGGAAGATGGTCAGCGAGAGGATCTTGCTCTTGTCGCTGCCACCCTCGGCCAGCATCTTGTCGATGTTGGCCAGGGTCTGGCGGGTCTGCTCGCGGATGTCGCCGTCGAAGTCATCGGCCAACTGACCGGCGAGGTAAATCGTGCCGTTGTGGATCACCACTTCGCTGTAGCGTTTGGCCACATGCAGGCGCTGAATCGACATAAAGCTAAAGCTCCTTGGAGTGCGAAAGCGCGAAGGCTATCAGGTGCGCAGCGGCTGCGGTGCAGCTTGCACTTCACGCGCCTTGCGCGAGTAACGCGAGATATCCAGTCCATCGGCGCTGATCTGCGGACGCTTGTTGGCCATCAGATCGGCGAGCAGACGACCGGAACCGCAGGCCATTGTCCAGCCCAGGGTGCCGTGGCCGGTGTTGAGGAACAGGTTGCGGAAGGCGGTGCCCCCTACGATCGGCGTGCCATCGGGCGTGGCCGGGCGCAAGCCGGTCCAGAAATCGGCACGTTGCAGATCGCCACCTTCCGGATAGAGATCGGCAGTGATCATCTCCAGAGTTTCGCGGCGACGCGGGTTGAGCGACAGATCGAAACCGGCGATCTCGGCCATGCCACCGACGCGGATACGGCCATCGAAACGGGTGATGGCGACCTTGTAAGTCTCGTCGAGAATGGTCGAGGTCGGCGCCATGTCGGCGTTGGTGATCGGTACGGTCAGCGAGTAGCCCTTGAGCGGGTAGACCGGGGCGCGCACGCCCAGCGGCTTGAGCAGCTGCGGGCTGTAGCTACCGAGGGCGAGCACGTAGCGATCAGCCGTTTCCAGCTTGCCGTCGATCCACACGCCATTGATGCGGTCGCCCACGGCGTCCAGGCGCTGGATGTTCTGGCCGAAACGGAACTCGACGCCGAGCGCCTTGGCCATGTCCGCCAGCTTGGTGGTGAACATCTGGCAGTCGCCGGTCTGGTCGTTGGGCAGGCGCAGGGCACCGGCCAGCTTATGCTTGACGCCCGCCAGGGCCGGCTCGACGCGGGCGATGCCGTCGCGGTCGAGCAGTTCGAACGGTACACCCGAGGCTTCCAGTACGGCGATGTCCTTGGCAGCGGCATCGACCTGGGCCTGGGTGCGGAACAGCTGGGTGGTGCCAAGCTGGCGGCCTTCGTAGGCGATGCCGGTTTCCGCACGCAGCTCGTCGAGGCAATCGCGGCTGTACTCGGACAGACGCACCATGCGCTCCTTGTTGATCGCATAGCGGCTGGCGGTGCAGTTGCGCAGCATCTGCGCCATCCACAGGTACTGGTCGACGTCACCGGTGGCCTTGATCGCCAGCGGAGCGTGTTTCTGCAGCAGCCACTTGATGGCCTTCAGCGGCACGCCGGGGGCAGCCCAGGGCGAGGCGTAGCCGGGGGAAACCTGGCCAGCGTTGGCGAAGCTGGTTTCCAGCGCCGGGCCGTCCTGGCGGTCGACCACCACCACCTCGAAGCCCTGACGGGCGAGGTAGTAAGCACTGGCGGTACCAATCACACCGCTGCCGAGAACCAGAACACGCATGTTTTTCTCCCCGCCGCGCCCAGAGCGCGTGCGTTACAGGCCATTGTTGTCGATGGGCGCAGTATAGGAAGAGCCGCGCAGTGCTTTTCACCATATACACAGCTATATTTGGCGAGAATTCTTGGCAAAAAGCCGTTTTGCAGAGGCGGATTCCCCATGAGAACCCAGCATCAAAGCCGTCGTGAACTGGACAAGATCGACCGCAACATCCTCCGCATCCTGCAGGAGGACGGGCGCATCAGCTTCACCGAACTGGGCGAGCGCGTGGGGCTGTCGACCACGCCCTGCACCGAGCGCGTACGCCGCCTGGAGCGCGAAGGCATCATCATGGGCTACCACGCCCGCCTCAATCCGCAGCACCTCAAGGCCAACCTGCTGGTGTTCGTCGAGATCAGCCTGGACTACAAATCCGGCGACACCTTCGAGGAGTTTCGCCGCGCCGTACTCAAGCTGCCGCACGTGCTGGAATGCCACCTGGTCTCCGGCGACTTCGACTACCTGGTAAAGGCACGCATCAACGAGATGGCCAGCTACCGCAAGCTGCTCGGCGACATCCTGCTCAAGCTGCCGCATGTGCGCGAGTCGAAGAGCTACATCGTCATGGAAGAAGTGAAGGAGAGCCTGGCGCTGCCAGTGCCGGAATGAGGTGGCTGCAAGCGGCAAGCCTCAAGTTGAAAAGCGGCCATTGGTGGATAAGCTTCGCGTTATCCACCCTACTAGCTGGTGCAAAGATCCCGTAGGGTGGGCTTTAGCCCACCAACGGCGGTCAGCGTGAGCTAAAGCGGATCGCCGCCCGGCCACCCTACAAAAGCCGCTGCCGAGTGGTGGCGATCAGCCGATGTACCTGGCGCTCCACTGCCGGCTCGATCGGCTGCTCCGGCCCGCGGCCATGCGGGCACGGCAGGTTCGGTGTGGTGCCGAACAGGCGACAGATCAACGGTCGCTGGTCATACACCTCGCAGCCGTTGGGCCCCAGATGCACGCAGTTGTATTCGGCCAGCGCCGCATCGTGCTCGGCATCGCTCTTGACCGGCAGACGCGCCAGCTCCTCGGACGAAGCCGTGACCGGCCCGCAACAATCGTGGCAACCGGGCACACAGTCGAAGCGCGGGATCTGGCGGCGCAGGTGGTCGATCTTGCGGTCGGTGCAGCTCATGCTCGGGCGCCCTGATACGAAGTTGGCAGTTTACAGCGCCCCAGCAAACCAGGCGTAGCCCGATGCAATCCGGGAACTGCTGCGAGAGCGTGATGCGCACGACCTTGGCGATCCCGCGACAACTAGCGGGAAATCCCGCTTTTTTCCGCTGGCCTCTTGGCGCCGGACGGATCACGCGCTTATGCTGCGTTGAATTTTCCACACAACAAAATCAGGATTTCGCACATGAACGCCCGCGTTCACCAGCCCGTCCACAGCCCGCAGCATGCCGCTTCCTATTACGCCGCCAGCGTCAATCGCCAGCAGGCCTACCCGCCCCTGGGCGGTGAGCTGCAGGTGGACGTGTGCATCGTCGGTGGCGGTTTCAGCGGCCTGAACACCGCCATTGAGCTGGCCCAGAAAGGCCTGTCGGTGGCGCTGCTGGAGGCGCGCAAGATCGGCTGGGGCGCCAGCGGGCGCAACGGCGGGCAGCTGATTCGCGGCGTTGGCCATGATGTCGAACAGTTCGAATCGGTGGTCGGTAAGGACGGCGTGCGTCAGTTCAAGCTGATGGGCCTGGAGGCGGTGGAGATCGTGCGCGCACGCGTCGCCCAGTACCAGATCGATTGCGATCTGACCTGGGGCTACTGCGACCTGGCCAACAAGCCGGCGCACATGGAAGGCTTCGCCGAAGACAAGGCCGAGCTGGAAAGCCTCGGCTATCGTCACGAACTGCGCATGGTGCCGAAGGAGCGCATCCACGAAGTGGTCGGCTCCGACAACTATCACGGTGCCATGATCGACATGGGCTCTGGCCACCTGCACCCGCTCAACCTGGCGCTCGGCGAAGCCGCTGCCGCCCAGTCGCTCGGCGTGCAGCTGTTCGAAGACTCGCCGGTGACACGCATCGACTACGGCAACGAGGTGCGCGTGCACACCGCCCAGGGCCAAGTGCGTGCCAAGTACCTGGTGCTGGCCTGCAATGCCTATATCAACGGTCTCAACCCGACGCTTAGCGGCAAGGTGCTACCGGCCGGCAGCTATATCATCGCCACCGAGCAACTGTCGGAGGAACAGGCGCGCCAGCTGATTCCGCAGAACATGGCGCTGTGCGACCAGCGCGTGACCGTCGACTACTACCGTCTCTCGGCCGACCGTCGCCTGCTGTTCGGTGGTGCCTGCCACTATTCCGGGCGCGATCCGGCCGACATCGCCGCCTATATGCGGCCGAAGATGCTCAAGGTTTTCCCGCAGCTGGGCAACGTGCGTGTCGACTTCCAGTGGGGCGGGATGATCGGCATCGGCGCCAACCGCCTGCCGCAGATCGGCCGACTCAAGGATCAGCCCAACGTGTTCCACGCCCAGGCCTATGCCGGGCATGGCGTCAACGCCACGCACCTGGCCGGCAAGTTGCTCGCCGAGGCCATCGCCGGACAGGAAAGCCGGGGCTTCGATCTGTTCGCCCAGGTCCCGCACATGACCTTCCCCGGCGGCAAGCACCTGCGCTCGCCGCTGCTGGCGCTGGGCATGCTCTGGCATCGACTGAAGGAAGTGCTCTGACCAGAGGTCTCAAGAGCGAGCCGGGACTGCCGTCTGCATCTCGCTGAAGGCCCCGCGCTGACTGGCCAGCACAATGAACACCAGGGCACCGGTGGCCATCATCAGCGGCAGCGCATGGCCGCTCAGCCACTGACTGACGGCGCCCGTGGCCAGGGGCCCGATCAGGCAGCCCAGCCCCCACAGCTGAGCGACATGAGCATTGGCACGCACCAGCTCGTCATCACGATAACGCTCGCCGATCATGATCAGCGACAAGGTGAACAGGCCGCCGGCACTGGCACCGAAGGCGACGAACACCGGCCAGATCACCGGCGTGTGCAGCAACGGTGGGATGGCCAGGCTGGAGACCAGCAGCACGACGCCACAGGCGCGGAACAGCAATTGCCGCGACATGCGGTCGGCCAGCCAGCCGATGGGCAGCTGCAGCACCGCATCGCCGACCACCACCACGCTGACCATGAACAGCGCCACTTCCTGGGTGAAGCCCTGGCGCAGGCCGTAGATCGGCAACAGGGTCAGCATCATCGCCTCGAAGGCGGCGAACAGCATCACCGCCCAGGCGATAGCCGGCAGCTTGCGGCAGAACACCAGCAGGCCACGCCCCGAGGCACTGTGCGCATCCACCTGGGGTGCGCCAGTGCGCCCGAGTAGGATCAGCGAGCCACCGATCAGCAGGCACACGCCCGTCCAGAAACCCCGGTCGGTCGCCGTGCCGAGCGCAGTCAGCAGCAGGGGGCCACTGAGCTGGCTGAGGGCATAGCCCGTGCCGTACAGGGCGACCAGGCGGCCGCGCCATTTTTCCACGGCGAGTTGATTGATCCAGCTTTCGCCGAGGATGAACACCACGGTCAGCGCCACACCGATGAACAGGCGCAGGCCGACCCAGACCGCGTAGTTCTGTACCAGCGCCAGCCCGGCCACCGACACTGCACCGAGCAGCAGGCACAGCTGCATCAATGCGGTGGTGCCGAAGCGCGCCGCCAGGCGCCCGGCCAGCAAGGCACCGAGCAGCACACCGACAGCCGGAGTCGCGGCCATTACGCCGATGGCGAAGGAGTCGTAGCCCCAGCTTTCCAGACGCAGCGACACCAGCGGCATGGTCACGCCCAGCGCGAGGCCGATGCTGATGACCGCCGCACACACGGCGAAATAGGTACCCCAACGCATTGGTGAATTCCTTGGCAGACGAGCCACTGCAAAGACAACGGCCGGGCTCCTCGGGAACCCGGCCGCAAGTGGAGTGTTTAAAACAGATATTCGCCTGGAAGCAACTCGATGAAGATCTCCTGGGCTAAGGCCAGAACCAACGACCAACGGGAGTAACAGCCGAAGGCTGGTCCGAAGGGTGAGCGCCAGCGAATCAGGCGCACCGGAGCTTTCAAGCGCAGCGTACTGCAGTACGTGAGCATTGAAAGCGAGGACGCAACGCCGTATGGCCGACGACCAGGAGATCGTCCCGGTACCGCTACAGCTTGATCCAGGTGGCCTTGATCTCGGTGTACTTGTCGAAGGCATGCAGCGATTTGTCGCGACCGTTGCCGGACTGCTTGAAACCACCGAACGGCGCAGTCATATCGCCACCATCATACTGGTTGATCCACACGCTGCCGGCACGCACGGCGCGGCCAACGCGATGGGCGCGGGACAGGTTGCCGGTCCAGATACCGGCCGCCAGGCCATAGATGGTGTCGTTGGCGATGGCCACGGCATCGGCCTCGTCATCGAAGCCGATCACCGACAGCACCGGGCCGAAGATCTCTTCCTTGGCGATGCGCATGGCGTTATTCACACCGTCGAAGACGGTCGGCTCGACGTAAGTGCCGCCGGTTTCTTCCAGCACGCGCTTGCCGCCAGCCACCAGTTTGGCACCGTCTTCGTGACCGGCCTGGATATAGCTCAGCACGTTATTCATCTGCGTGGTATCGACCAGTGCGCCGACGTTGGTCGCCGGGTCCAGAGGATGGCCGGGCTTCCAGGCCTTGATGGCCTCGACCACCATAGGTACGAATTTGTCCTTGATGGAGTTCTCCACCAGCAGGCGCGAACCGGCGGTGCACACTTCGCCTTGGTTGAAGGCGATGGCGCTGGCGGCGGCCTCGGCAGCGGCCTTGAGATCCGGTGCGTCGGCGAAGACGATGTTCGGGCTCTTGCCGCCGGCTTCCAGCCACACGCGCTTCATGTTCGACTCACCGGCGTAGATCATCAGTTGCTTGGCGATCTTGGTCGAGCCGGTGAACACCAGGGTGTCGACGTCCATATGCAGGGCCAGGGCCTTGCCGACGGTGTGGCCGAAGCCCGGCAGCACGTTGAACACGCCCGCCGGAATACCGGCCTCGATGGCCAGCTGGGCAATGCGGATGCCGGTCAGCGGCGATTTCTCGGACGGCTTGAGGATCACCGAATTGCCGGTGGACAGCGCCGGGCCGAGCTTCCAGCAGGTCATCAGCAGCGGGAAGTTCCACGGCACGATGGCGGCGACCACGCCCACCGGCTCACGGGTCACCAGGCCCAACTCGTCGTGCGGAGTCGCGGCCACTTCGTCGTAGACCTTGTCGATGGCCTCGCCGCTCCAGCGGATGGCACGGGAAGCAGCCGGCACATCGATGTTCAGCGCGTCACTGATCGGCTTGCCCATGTCCAGGGTTTCCAGCAGGGCCAGTTCTTCGGCGTGGGCATCGATCAGGTCGGCAAAGCGGATCATGATCTGCTTGCGCTTGACCGGCGCCAGGCGCGACCACACGCCGGAATTGAACGTGGCACGGGCATCCCTGACCGCCAGCTCGGCATCGGCCAGGTCGCAGCTGGCCACCTGACCGAGCACGCGGCCATCCACCGGGCTGATGCACTCGAAGGTGGCACCCGACTCGGCTGCGCGATACTCACCGTGCACGAAGGCGCGGGTTTCAATGCTCAGGGTCTTGGCACGCTGTTCCCAGTCGGCACGGGTCAGATCGGTCATTGCGGCATCCTCTTGTAGGGGCGTCAGGACGCCCAAGGGGGCGCACGCCGGGAAAATTTCGCGGGGCCAGCGTGCTGGCCGAATCCTGCACGCCACACTAAACCAGCGGCACTGAAGTTTTCAATATTTTTGACAAAAACAAGCCAAATTCCCTTGCCATGTTCGTTTTTCCACACATAGACTGCTGAACATTCACTCAGCCTCCGCTTAACCTTCAGGCTGCCCTTACTCACGTCGGAAGCGTCAGATGAGCATCGAACAGATCGTCGATTTCGCCCAGGCAGGCACGGCCGCCGAACATTATCGCCCGGCCCCGGAAAAGGTACTCAAGGGTGACCCGGCGCAAAGTGTGCGCAATCACTACAGCAGCCCCTGCGGCCAGTTCAGCAGCGGCATCTGGGAAGGCGAAGCAGGCCAGTGGACGGTGAGCTACACCGAGCATGAATACTGCGAGATTCTCCAGGGTGTTTCCGTGCTGCGTGATGCCGAGGGCAACGCCAAGACCGTGCGCGCCGGCGACCGCTTCGTGATTCCTGCCGGCTTCTCCGGCACCTGGGAAGTGTTGGAGACCTGCCTCAAGGTGTATGTGATCTTCGAGCCCAAGTGAGTTTCCTCATTCCTGTTGCTTGTCACCCTTTGGCCCGCCACGTGCGGGCCTTTTTCTGCCGGCCTAGAGGCAATGGCGTGCGCCAGACTTGACCTCAGCACGCAACTCGACTCGCTGAGTCGCGGCGTAGCCCGGATGCAATCCGGGGATTTCGCAGGCAGGGAATCCGTCGCGGCTGAACCCTCCTACTGGCGGTAGCGCGAACAACAGTGCACTGGTGGGAGGCGCTTCAGCGGCGACTGGCCAGAGCCAAAACCACTGCCTGCAGACAAACAATCGTCAGGACCGATTTCTGCGAAGGGTTCCCGCCAGGGGCCGGCATTTCCGCCACCCCTGGCGGTCAGATGGCACACAAATAAAGACCCGCACACGGCGGGTCTCAGGTGCGCCCGGCTGAATAGCCACGGACGCAGGTACGGCAGGAACGACTCAGGCCAGCTCGTCGAAGCACTCGGCGACGATGGCGATGCCTTTTTCCAGCTGCGCGTCCGGGATGGTGACGGGCATCAGGAAGCGGATGACGTTGTAGTAGGTGCCGCACGACAGCAGGATCAGGCCCTTCTCGCGTGCACGGGCGACGATCTTGCCCACCAGCTCGGCGGCCGGCTTGCTGTGGTCGCCGCCTTCGAACAGCTCGATGGCGACCATCGAACCCAGGCCACGCACGTCACCGATCACCTTGTGCTTCTCGGCGATCTTGTTCAGGCCGGCCTTGAGCTTCTCGCCCACGGCCTGGCTGCGCTCCAGCAGCTTCTCCTCGTCGAACACCTTGAGTACGGCCAGGGCCGCAGCACAGGCGATCGGGCTGCCTGCATAGGTGCCGCCCAGGCCACCGGGGGCGATCTTGTCCATGATCTCGGCCTTGCCGCAGACGCCGGAGATCGGGAAGCCGCCGCCGACGGACTTGGCGAAGGTGGTCAGATCCGGCACCACACCCAGTTGCTCGGTGGCGAAGAAGGTGCCGGTACGGCCAGCGCCGGTCTGCACTTCGTCAGCGATCAGCAGAATGCCGTGCTGGTCGCACAGGGCGCGCAGGCGCTGCATGAAGGCCGGCGAGTTGACGTAGAAACCGCCCTCGCCCTGCACCGGCTCGATGATGATGGCGGCGATGTCCTGCGGCTGCGCGTCGTTCTTGAAGATGCGCTCGATGCTGGCGATGGACTCGTCCTCGCTCACGCCATGCAGCGGGCACGGCGCCTGGGCGCGGTACACGCCAGCGGGCATCAGGCCCATGCCGGCGGAGTACGGTACCACCTTGCCGGTCAGCGACAGGGTCATCATCGTGCGGCCGTGGTAAGCGCCGGTGAAGGCGATCACGCCAGCACGGCCAGTGCCGGCGCGGGCAATTTTCACGGCGTTCTCGACGGCTTCGGAGCCGGAGGTGACCAGCAGAGTCTTCTTGGCGAAGTCACCCGGTACGCGCTTGGCGATCTCTTCGCACAGCTCGATGTAGGGCTCGTACGCCAGCACCTGGAAGCAGGTGTGGGTCAGCTTGGTCAATTGCTCCTGAACGGCAGCGATCACCTTCGGATGCAGGTGGCCGGTGTTCAGCACGGCGATACCGCCGGCGAAGTCGATGTACTCGCGGCCTTCGACGTCCCATACGGTGGCGTTCTCGGCGCGCTCGGCGACGATCGGGTGGATCTGGCCGACACCGCGCGGTACGGCGGCAGCACGGCGTTGCAACAGGGATTCGTTGGTCTTGCTCATGGTGTCCTCATGGTCATCCCCGGCGGGAGGTCGGCTCAGCATGCGATGATCGACTGAGCCGAGCCCGCGAGGGACTCAATAGGGTTACGACTTACAACCGGGGCGCCGCACGCTCTTTCGCACCTTGCCCCGTCTTGGCATCAGATGCCGCCCAGGCACATGTACTTGATCTCGAGGTAATCCTCGATACCGTACTTGGAGCCTTCGCGGCCCAGGCCGGAAGCCTTCACACCGCCGAACGGCGCGACTTCGTTGGAGATCAGGCCGGTGTTGATACCCACCATGCCGTACTCCAGCGCTTCGGCCACGCGGAACACGCGGCCCAGGTCACGGGCGTAGAAGTAGGAGGCCAGGCCGAACTCGGTATCGTTGGCCATGGCGATCACTTCGGCCTCGTCCTTGAAGCGGAACAGCGGCGCCAGCGGGCCGAAGGTCTCTTCCTTGGCCACGGCAGCGGTTTTCGGCACGTCCACCAGAATGGTCGGTTCGAAGAAGGTGCCACCCAGGGCATGCG